>NZ_JAGQCS010000001.1:0-300000 GCF_024346315.1 Cyanobium sp. ATX 6F1 | reverse complement strand
CACCAACTTGAATCGCTTGGTGGCATCAATGGTCTGCTCAGCCTTGAGGTCTGTGGTGGTAAAGGTGGCCGAAAGATCGGGCACTTTATTCGCAAGACCATCGGGCACATTGATGGTGGCGCCGTATTTGGTGCCGTCCTCGAGAATCGTTCTGGTCTGCGTGTCCAGTAGAATCGCATTGACGAGCAACTGCCTATTACGGCGCCGGTTGAGCTCGCTGATGATGTTGTTGATTCCAATCTCAGCGGCCGATCGGGCTTCACGGCTCTGGCTGTCATAGGCCGAGCCAAGCACCCCCAGGCTGTTGCGGTTGGCCAGGGCCAGGGTGCCCAGGATCACCGCCAGGACAATCAGAAATGTGGCGGCGAGCGAAAAACCTGCCTCCGATCCCTGCGGCCGTGACAGCGAGCGCTGGGTTCGGGTGCGGGCCAGCAGATTCAGAAGAACTCGAGGTGTCATCTCCTCTGGCGATCCGTGCTTCGCCATACCTTGTAGGTTCCATCCTAGGCCTGATCGATCGGATCGACCGGTGATGGCCCTTGGCGCCTCCGTTCCCTTCAGGCACCGGAGGCAAACACCCCCAACGACCGGAGCAGTGGGAGGCGCTCACGGGCCAGCGTCTCCGCCATCCCCCGCAGCACCTCCACCTGCTCGTTGGCTTCGCTCACCAGTTCGTTCTGTGGGCCCCGCAGCTCAGCGCCGATCTCCGAGAGTGCAAACAGCACGCATGCGATCAGGTTGTCAGTCTCCAACCCCTGTGCTAAGGCCGTGCGGATGAGACTTTGCAGCAGATTGAAGCCCACGCCGCTGCCGATGGCTGGAGCCACCAGTTGCGTGTAGCCAGCGCCCTCCGCCATCAGTTCCATCAGCTTCAGGTTGATGCGTTGGGCACCTTCCAGGGCTTTCCGCCCAGCCTCGCCTCGATCGAGGCCCAGCCGGTTGGCGCTGAGCAGCAAAGCGACGAGCAGCACCAGCTCCTCGACATCCGTTGTGGTAGCGGCGAACAGCTCGCCGAGGCTTTTCGGGCCTGCCACCAAGACGGCTTCCAGGGCCGCGCAATTGACGGGGTCAGCCGTCAGTTCGCCAAAATCGGAGTTGAATTTGTAAGTGTCGGTGCTGGTGGGTTCCTGTAGGCGCACCTGGAGGGCCGCCAGCCGCATCTGCCGGCGTTGCGGCGAGAGCGGCAGCGGACCTCTCACGAAAAGATCACGGCGGAAGGATTTGTTGGTCGCCAGATCGATCAAGGTCTGCCGGATCACGGGATCGCTCTCGGCCAGCACCAGCGAACGCATGGGTTCCGCCATCAGTTGCTCGAAGAGGTCAGCCAATGTGGCGCTGCCCGCAGGCTCGAGGGCGTGATCAGCGCAGCGCTGGTGCATCTCGGCCACATAGAGCGGCTGCCAGCCTTCGTTGGCGAACTCCTGACACAGATAATTGGCTGGCTGTTGATCGATGACATCAAGAGAAGCACCCAGGCCTGGGAAGGCCCTGGCCAGGGGCATGGGAGCCTCACTGGAACCCATCATCACCCGCAGCTGGTCTGAGGCTGTGCGATAGGCCAGATCAGGCCGGTGGCGATCGGTGCGATCCAGTTCGAGCAGGGCCAGGGCCCGGAAGGCGCTGCGTTCGAGCCAGCCCGGATAGGTGTTGTAGGAGCAATAGAACACTCCTGCAGGCCGCAGCGCGGCTGCGGCGACGGTCAACAGGGCCTTCTGGACCGGCTGGGTAACCCAGGTGGCAATGCCGTGGGCCGCAACGTAGTCATAGAGATCCACTCCAGGCCGAACATCGATCGGGGCCGGATCTTCGGCCAGGGCCAGGAAATCAGCCTCCAGAAAGCGGATGTTCTCCAGGCCCAGTTCATTGGCCAGCCAGTTGCTGTGGGCGATGTGGGCTGGCAGAAAATCCACGCCCAAAAAGGTTCCTTCCGGGTAGGCCGCCGCCAGCAGGCAGAGGCCCAATCCCATGCCACTGCCCAGTTCCAGATAGCGGAAGGGGCTGCCTTCCGTTGGCCTGGGGGGCTCATGGCCACGAATCAACAAGGCAAAGTCAATCCAGTTCGGAGCAAGCTCCCTGTAGAACTGCTTGGTGTAGGTGCCGTGGCTGTAGTAGCCGTGATTCCAGGCCATCAGGATCGACTGGGGGAAGGGATCCGTGCCCCCTGCTCAGCCATGAGCCGCTGGATCAGCTCAGTCCAGTCACCGATCGGTCGCTGTCGAACTAGCCGCGCTGAGGGAGACCAAGCGGTGCTCTCCCCATCTGGCCCCCAGCGCCACTGGTAGAAGTCGGAGAGCAACAGCAAGAAGCGATGACCGAGAGTACCCGTGAGGTGCGCGAGGCTGGAATTGTTGGAGATCAACAAGTCGAAGGCGGAAGTGATGAGTCTAGTTTCGACGAAATCAAAGGCAGTGTCCACCTCCGGCTGGGCCTCCATGAAGCGGTCACCGCAAGGCACCTTGCTTGGTAGAGCTGCTTTGCAGCCTTTCTGAAGGGAGACGAAGTCGACTTCGGCGAGTTCCGCGGGGTTTCTCTGTCAATGGAGCCCGATCAGATGCAGACCCGGCAGCTGCACTGAATGCCGAGAGTGGGCCACACGGATCAGAGGGATGACATCTTTCCTGAAAGCTGAGGGATCATTCAAATTGTGGACAATCGCTCTGGCTTGAGGGTATGAATCCGAGTCATCGTGTTGACCTACACGTGCTGAGGATTTCCTTGCGGCATCTCAAGGTTGCCTCGAGAGTGGCAATATTTTTGGTGCCCTGAGGTCGTGGGGTTTTGTGCCTTAAACTCATCTTCTGTAGTCTCTACACGATGCCGCCTTCGCCAGGCAAGGAGAAGCGCCCCCTCCCTGCGCCGCCGCCTGCTGACCACCACCCTGCTGGCGGTTCTGGCCGGATACGGCTTGCTGCTGGTTGTGCAGCGGGCGATTTCCTCCCAGGCGCGGGTGCAGGCCCATGAACAATCGGTGGCGTTGGTGCGCTCGGAGCTGTTGACCCGGCGCTCGCCTCTCAAAGGCGCAGCGGGCCTGCAGCAGTTACTGGGTCAGATCCTCAGCCCGGGGCTGCTGGTGTGGGTGGGTCTGGAGGAGGGCAAATCCTACAAACTTCCCAGCCCCAACGAGAGCTTTTCGCTGCCTGGCTCCGTGGTCAAGCTGGTTTCCAGGGCTGATGCGGCGGCCGAATCACAGTCAACGCCCCAGGAGTTCGAGCTCGATGGCAAGGTCTACGTCACCAGCAGCCAGCCGATCCAGCTGGAGGGGCGTTCAAAGGTGATGATCTAGGATGGATGAGTAGGTTGGCTATAAATGTATCGTTTCTAGCAAAACCTAAGGTGCATTAGAGGCCTTGTGCCAACCCAAATTCAAGCGAGCATGAGGATGTCAAATGCCAAGTCATGCCAGGACAGCGGCGCAACAAACCCATTACATTTAAATCCATGAGTAATCCAATTCCTGATTCAGGATCTTATCTTTCGAGCAAGATCATTCCCCCGGAAGACAGGCTTATCGTAGCGCTTGACGTGCCGACGGCCGAGCAGGCAAAGCAACTTGTTAACGACTTAGGAGAGACGGTAACTTTTTATAAGCTCGGATTGGAGCTTTTCATGGCAAGCGGCTATTTTGAACTTGTTGACTGGTTAGTTAAACAAAAGAAAAAAGTGTTTGTAGACCTTAAGTTTTGGGATATTCCACGCACGGTTGGTTCTGCTGTCCGGCGCGCCCATGAGCACGGAGCCTCTTTTGTCACTGTCCATGGGGATGATGAAATGCTGAAAGAGGCCGTGCGCGAAAGGAATGGCGTTAAGATCTTGGCTGTAACGATGTTGACAAGTCTCAATCAATCAGACTTGAATAGCTTTTATGGGATCCCGAATTCTATATCGATTGAAGAATTTGTCATAGGCCGCGCTCAGCGCTTTCTTGAGGTGGGCGTTGATGGTGTCATTTCTTCGGGGATTGAAGCTCCTGCGTTGCGCGACAAATTCGGCGATAGTTTTTTGATAGTATGCCCGGGAATTCGTCCAGTAGAGAATACTGACGACCAGAAGCGCACCGTCGATGTTGAAAAGGCTTTCCAAAATGGAGCGGATTATATTGTTGTTGGTCGTCCTATACGTGAGCCTGAAAAAGATATGATTCCATCGGAAGCAGCTAAAGATATTCAACGGAGAATTTCAAAAATTTTTTCTAGTCAGCCGAATTCCTTTGGCTACGGCGTATCATAAGTCGTTCTGATCGCTTTACATCAAGCAGGGTTTTGGTCAGTGATCAAGCCGGGTAGCCTTCCTTCGAAAAGCATGGAAAAACACCCCCTCTCCCTCCGCCGTCGCCTGCTCACCACCACCCTGCTGGCGGTGTTGGCCGGCTACGGCCTCCTGCTGGTGGTGCAGCGGGCGATCTCCTCCCAGGCGCGGGTGCAGGCCCATGAACAATCGGTGGCGCTGGTGCGCACGGAGCTGCTGAACCGGCGCTCGCCTCTTGAGGGGGCGGCGGGACTGCAGCAGTTGCTGGGCCAGATCCTCACCCCGGGGCTGTTGGTGTGGGTGGGCCTGGAAGAGGGAAAAACCTACAAGCTTCCCAGCCCCAACGAGAGCTTTTCGCTGCCTGGCTCGCTGGTCAAGTTGGTTTCCAGGGCGGATGCGGCGGCCGAGTCAAGGTCAATCCCCCAAGAGTTCGAGCTGGGCGGCAAGGTCTACGTCACCAGCAGCCAGCCAATCCAGCTGGAGGGACGCCCGGCCCAACTACGTTTTCTTGAGGATTTCAGCGCCAGTGCCCAGCAGGAGCGCAGGGCCCAGCTTCTGCTGATCGCGGCGGCCGGCCTGGCCACCCTGTTCACCAGCCTGTTGCTGCGGCCCGTGATCCGCAGCGGTCTGCGGCCGCTGGAAATCCTCTCCGATCGCCTCGAGGGGGTCAGCTCCGAGAGCCTGACTCGGCAGCACATTCCGGTGGAGCGTCAGCCGGCCGAACTGGCGCCGATCGCCTTGGCCTTCAATGATTTGCTTGATCGGCTCAGTCTTTCCTTTGAGCGGCAGCGCTCGTTCGTGAACGGGGTGTCCCATGAATTGCGCACACCGATCACTTTGATCGGGGGCTATGCCAGCCGCTTGCGTCGCGGTTCGGTGGGTCTCGATGGGGAGCAGCAGGAGCAGATCGCCTTGATCGAGGCCGAATCCAGGCGCATGGCACACCTGGTCACCGATTTGCTCGATCTGGCCCGCAGCGATGCCGGCAAGCTGCAGCTCGAGGCCAAACCCATCGATCCGATCGCCTGCCTCGGCAACGTCTGCGATCGTCTGCAGCGCCATGCCGGCAGCCGCCTGCAACTGGGCCCCTTCACCGAGAACGAGGGCTGCTTTGCCTTGGGTGATGCCAAGCGCTTGGAGCAGTGCCTCGCCAACCTGATCGAGAACGCCCTCAAGTACGCCCCAGCGTCTACTCCTATCAGCCTGCGCCTCAGCGCCACCCCTGAGGAGCTGCTGCTGCATGTGATCGACCAGGGCCCCGGCGTGCAGGCGGCCGACCGGCAGCTGATCTTTGAGCGCTTCAAGCGTGGCAGCAGCGCCGGCGATACGGCCGGCAGTGGCATCGGCCTGGCGGTGGTCGATGCGCTCATGCGTGGGATGGGCGGCGCTGTGTTCGTCGTGGATGCCCCGGGGGGCGGGGCCGATTTCCGCTTGCAGCTCAAGCGCTCTGCAGCGCCCGTTCCTGCCCTGGGCAGGGCTTGAGGCCCGGGAGCAGGTTGGCCAGCAGCTCGGGCAGTTGCTCGAGCAGGCTGGTCTTGACGATGTAGTCGTTGGCACCAGCGGCGATCAGTTGCTGGGAGCGTCCCAGGTTCCAATTGGCGCTGATGATCACGATCTGCCCCTGATGCCCCTTGGCCCGCAGCCGTTGGAGCGCCTTGAAGCCATCGATACCGGGCAGCACCAGATCCAGCAGCAGCAGATCGAAGCCAGGGCACTGGGGATCAACGAGCAGCTCCTCTGCCGAGGCGTAGACCGTGGCGGTGGAGCCCAGGTCGGCCAGTTCAAGGGCGAGTAGCTCCCTGATCCGCGGGTCGTCATCGACGACCGCCACGCTGAGATGTTTTTGATGGCCACTCATCGGACCAATCTGGCCGGCTTAACACGCCTTTGGCTGAGGGGGATCCATCGGTTGCCTGAGAGTTGGCTGAAGGCTCAGCCGCGGAGCTCCCCTTCCCGCAGCATGAAGCCCACGCCGCGCACGGTCTGGATCAAGGTGGGCTGGCCGGGGCCCTCGACCTTTTTGCGCAGATAACGGATGTACACATCCAGCAGGTTGTCGTCGCCGAAGTGGTTCTCGCCCCACACCTCCCGCAGGATCGTTTCCCGGTCCACCACGCTGTTGCAGCGCCTGAGCAGGCACACCAGGAGGTCGTATTCGCGCACCGAGAGCTGGATCGGGCGGCCGCCACGGCTCACATCGCGGGTGGAGAGGGTCACCGAGAGATCCGCCAGCACGAGCCGGTCGCGGTTGGCGGCGGCCTGGGCGTAGCCAGCCCTCCGCAGCTGGGCCCGCACCCGCGCCAGCAACTCCTCGATCGAGAAGGGCTTCAGCAAAAAATCGTCGGCGCCGGAATCGAGCGCCTCGACCCGATCGCGCACCTCGTCGCGGCCGGTGAGCATCAGGATCGGCGTGAACACGCCACTGGAGCGCATGCGCCGGCAGATTTCCACACCGCTGAAGTCCGGCAGGGTCCAATCCAGCAGGATCAGGTCGGTGGGCACCGAGCGCAGGTGGATCAAGGCCGACTGGCCATCGAAGGCCTCGTTCACCCCATAGCCCTCCACGCCGAGCTCCCCGGCCAAGAGGGCGCGAAGGCGCGGATCGTCATCGACGATCAGCACCTGGGCCTGGGTTTCTGTCGCGTCGCTCACACCCGATACGCTAGCCCTAGTGGCGCCGGCTTACCAGCCGTTTTCGTGGCAGCTCAGCAAGGCCGGTCGCTTTCCAATCGTCTGGCCCGCTGGGGGGTGGTGATCGTGCTGCTCTATGCCCTGGTGGCGTTGCTGACGCCGCTGCTGGTGCAGCTCGGTGCCCTTGCGGATCCCAACGCCGGCTTGGAGAATCCCATCAACGCCGCCCCCAGCTGGGCCCATTGGTGCGGCACGGATCGCCTGGGGCGGGATGTGGGGGTGCGCACCCTCGCGGGCAGCGGCGTGGCGCTGCAGGTGGTGGCGTTGGCGCTGGTGCTGGCCCTGTTGATTGGGGTGCCGCTGGGGATGCTGAGCGGCTACCTGGGGGGGGCCGTGGACCGGGTGCTGGTGCTGCTGATGGACACGCTCTACACCTTGCCGGTGTTGCTGCTCTCGGTGGTGCTCGCCTTCCTGCTGGGCCGCGGCCTGCCCAATGCGGCGGCGGCGCTGTGTGTGGTCTACGTGCCCCAGTACTTCCGGGTGGTGCGCAACCAGGCGGCCCAGGTGAAGGCGGAGCTCTACATCGAGGCGGCCCAGTCGCTCGGGGCCGGGCCGCTCTGGATCCTGCGGCGCTACCTCTTTCGCAATGTGATCACCTCGGTGCCGGTGCTGCTCACCCTCAACGCCGCCGATGCGGTGCTGATCCTGGGGGGATTGGGGTTTCTTGGGTTGGGGTTGCCGGAATCGATTCCCGAGTGGGGCAGTGATCTGCAGCAGGCACTCACGGCCCTGCCCACGGGCATCTGGTGGACGGCGTTGTTTCCTGGGCTGGCGATGTTTGTGTTGGTTTTGGGGCTCTCGTTTCTGGGGGAGGGGTTGGAGAGTTGGGTGAGTGGGGGTGATGCGGCAGGAGGGATCTGATAGGGTTTGATAGGCTTGGCGTAGGCGTGACATGCTCTAAACTTTCCAAGATAACCATGATCTTTGTGGACTGTCCATTCTCTCTAGCGATGATTTTGGACTTCCACAGATTTCGTGAATATCGATAAGGAAAAATCAGAGGAGAGTGTCAGAGTGTCGAGGAATACCTGCTCGTGACTGATTGAATTGGAGTGATCGTTCCTTGAGTGAAGGAGCTCGCAGTTGTCGTATTCATAAATCCAGCGCTGTAGCTCGCACTGAAGCTGTCGGGGTGAGAGCAGAACGTCAAACGTCATGCCCGTCATCAAGGCAGCTTCATTTTGATGGTGGAGAAAAACCCCTCCACCATGGAGATTTGTATGCAGCAAACCTGGCGGACAAATTGCCGAAGATCTGATGTGTGCTGAGCAGCTTGCGCCAGGCGGACATCCGGCATTACCTGCCCTGGTGAATGTGGAGCAGAAGGCTTTTTTGGGCTCGACCCACCGATAATCGAGGGGCTTGACCACCATGAAATCCTTCAGCCTTGAGTCCACCAGCAGAGGACACACCGGTCGAACAGATTAATAGGTACTACTATCTATTCCCAGCCGCAGGTTGAGCGTATGAAGACGATATTCCCCCATTAGCCAAGATGCTGAGATGTTCGAGGCGTCTCGCGACTGAAATTAAAGAAATGTCTTTACTGATGTAGAGATCAACACCATGAGTTATCTAATGCGGCGTGAACCAGCGCCTTGCGGTGGGATTCGCCGGCAAAAAAGCAGAGAGCGTTTCAAGGGGTGAGATCTTAAAGACTTGCCGTCTGAACCATGAAATTTGTTCAATGATTACTGCAAATAGCAATTGATAAATGAACAAGGCTAGAGCCCTGAATAACATGGCTTAATCAGGGGTTAAATCTTTTTTCTAAGTCCAGCCTCACCCGTTCAATCACCCCGGTCCAATCTCCTAACATGGTCTGGCGATAGAGCCTTGCAGAGGGGTACCAAGCTGTACGATCACCTACCAAGCCCCAGCGCCACTCGGGTACCATTGACAAAAGTAAGAGAAGCGGATGTCCCATTGCTCCGACAAGATGAGCAAGGCCAGAATCACTGGATACTACCACATCGCAGCATTTGGCAATGGCCATGGTTTCAATGAAGTCCCAAGCTTCGTCGACTTCCGATTGCGCATCAACGAAGCAATTACGAAATGAAATCGTATCCATCTGCTCAGAGCCATAGCCCTTCTGCAAAGATACGAAATGAATATTATGCAATGAAGCCAGCGATTCAAATACAGCCAATGGCAGTGAACGCCCGCGAAAAGTAGTGCGTTCAGCAGCTGGATTGCCTTGCCAGTGAAGGCCCACTAGAAATGAGTCTTTTGTCCTAAGGCGATCATGCCAGTGTTTTACTCGATCAGTGGGAGGAAACAGGTAAGGCGGATCAACTAATGGCTTTTCTGGCGTGATGCCAAATACTTTTGGAATACTTAGAGCAGGTATCCAGCCATAGGTTTTTCCATCCTCAAGCGTAGTAATTGCTCGAGTTTCAATTTGATCAAATAAGCCAGAGTTATCAGCAACTGGGGCCATTTTGGGAGGACAGAGCAGAACGGCTTGACGGCCATGATCTCGCACTAATTGACCGTAGCGCATAAATTGAATGCTGTCTCCAATTCCATTCTCATGCGCAATAATAACAACATCAGGGAGGCCATTTGCACTTGTTATCTCAGGGATAGACCATTCATCGCAAATATGTGGATCATCGCGTAGTGCTCTTCGCCATTCATACTCCGCCCAGCCAGTGGCGAAATCTCCCATCAGCAGGAGAGCGATTCCTAGATTTAAATGAGCCATCGAATGCATCGGCTCATGAAAGACTGCCAATATATAGCTGTTAATCGCGGCTTCTAGCTGGCCTTGAATATGATAAACTAGACCTAGATTGGAATGGGCCGAAGCTGAGCTTGGAGCATGCTCAACTGCTTTGTAATAGCACTCAAATGCTTTGCCGTAATCTTCGATAGCCAGGAATGTATTGCCTAGTTTTAGTATTTCTTTCAAGCTAAGGTCGCCCAATAATAAGGCTTGATCAATAAGCGCTTGAGCCTCTGGATATTGCTTGCGATAAGCGTACACAAGCCCTAGGTCAAGTAACGCTTGTCGAGACTTCGGATCATATTCTAGCGCTTTACGAAAATATTTTTCAGCCTCTTCTAAAGTTGATAAATCGAGAGCGATTAAGCCAATGAGATAATACGCTTTTGAAGCTCTTGGGCCAACTTGAGCAGAAGATGCTATTTGCACAGCTGTCTCAAGCTGCCCAAGCATGGCCATTAATCCAGCCTGCAATAGCTTGGTTCGTTGATCCGAAGGATTGATATCAAATGCCAGCCTCACGGTTTTGATTGCTTGATCAGTTTGCTGCAGTTCAATTTGAAGCTCGCCTATCAAGTAGAGAATTTCAAGATTGACAGAAGAGGTGGAGTCAGCCGACTCCAGCTCAAAGGCCATCAAAGCCTTATCCAATGCCGGCTGATGCTGGTGCTTTGATAGGAGGAGATAGGCTTCTTCTATCAATTGCTCCACTGATTCTTTGCTGGCTGACATACTAAAGACAGAAAGTTGCTCAATTAAACACCCAAATATGCAAGAGCAAGCAGGCGTAATTGTTAATTATTTTTAAGGGAGCTATTGCTGGAAGCTGTGACCATAGAATGCTAGAGGTAAATGTACCTATTAGAGTTTGGCATTTTAGCGCATTGATCCGCTATTGGCCAATCTGTCCTTGAGGGGTCATCAAGCCTATCTATGCAGACTTTTCTCGCAATCTGCGTGGCTAGCAACAGAGATGGATGCCATTGCCTTTAGTGATTCTTCGGCCATTCACCGTGCCTCAACAGCAGCAGCAGAAAATGCTATTATTAGTTCTTGAAAGCATACGGTCGGGCTTCAGTAGAGCAAATGGTGAGCGGCAGACACTACTATAAACAATTGGATAATGGCTGATTGGATCATCTAGTCCATACCCTGTGGTATAGGACGGTGAGAATTAGTGTTGCCAAGGTTTTCACTGAAGTCATAGAACAATCCATAAATTTGAATTTATGCCGTGCACTTGATCATATTCTGCAAAGTCAGGCATTCTCGCTTATGAGAACACCCTTGGCACTCGCTGGAGTCAAAAACCAGAAGTAGCCAATACCAGCTCATTTTATGATAATAGGCGTCAAGGACTTCCGTGTCATCATCATTTGTCTTGCCCGATTAGGCTTGGCGCTAATTGTCCTCATGTCACGCTAAATTAACTTGGCATAGATTGGCCAATGCTGAAGATTGGATGGTGTTAATTAATTCAAGTCAGAATATTCTTGCATTGTGATCCTGTTTGCCGACACTAAACTATCTTCGTTGATCTGGTTTGTTCAAGGACGTGGCCAACCAACATTTATGGACGGTTTAGCATTCAATGATAATAAATCAGCGCCACACTAGCTGGATGGAGGCATAGGCTCGAAGGATTATGTTCAAGAATTTTACATGTGTTATCCCCTGCGCTGTATGCTTCCTAGCAAGTATACCTTGTGCTGCTGAGAGGCAAAATGTGATCGCTTGCAGATACTAGTCGTGCATGACCATTGGGTAGGTTAAAACACATGTGGCTCATATTTTCGAAAAATGTACAAAAAAGCCGCTTAAATATAAGCGGCTTTGTGAGACTATTAAGGGAAGATTGTCGAACGCTTAGGCGCAGCTAAGTCCGCCATTGGAAGAGGCTGTGACGACAAAGCTGGCAGCAGATGCAGCCGTTGCTTGCAAACACTTCACTCCATCAGTCGTTCCACCAGACCAGGTGGCGTTAAAGAGGACAGGTGCTGAACCATTGCAAATTTTTCCCGAAATCGGTGTGGCTGGGAGCTGAGAAGCCTGAGCTACCGCGCATTCTTTAGCCAATCCGATGGCTTCGCCAACCGCAGCACCCGCCGCGGCCCGAACACGTGCTTGCAGATATTGAGGTAAGGCTACAGCAGAGAGAATGCCGATCACAGCCACAACAATCATCAGCTCGACAAGAGTGAATGCGGAGGCTGTGGCCCTTCTACGAGCCTGCAGGCTGCGGATGAGAGCCAACTGGGTTTTGGTGCGCATGGTTTTGGGTATCGCTCTTTCCAATTCTAGGCTCATGCTGAGGGCGCGTCCAGTCATCCACACACTGATGGAGCCTGCTGCACTGAGATCCTTTGGTGCGTTGATTCGGATGAGATATCTGCCAAAACCCCTGCAGTCATTAGCTTTTTCGGGTCAACGGACGGTTAAAGAGCCCGTGCACACCCTCTCAGCTGCCCTTAGGTGCCGCTTGATATCAGGGCAGTCACCTCTGCTTCTCGACGAGCTCTCACCATTTTTTAATCTTGCCATGGTTCCCGTGCCTTCACGGCAAAGAGGCTGGCCCGTACCTCACGTCAGTCTCCCTTGGGATTTGCGGAAAGCGTTTCGATTGAGGAGCGGATCCTGGCCCGTTACCCGCTTAAGCGGATTCGGAAGCTGGTAGATCTGCCTCACTGGCTCTCAATTGACTTAATCCTACCTTTTGTGATTTTTATGCTTAATTAGGAGCGCCGTCGGTGGTGAAGGCAGCGCAGTTGGTGTTGGCCTCGTTGTTGCAGGCTTTCAATGTGATTCACTCTGAGAGGCTGTGGGTTGAGCGGCTCCGCCGTAAGGTGCTATTTCTCTGGGTAGATGGCCTGACCATCCGATCGGTCATCCCAGCACCGATAGCCTCCGGTCAATTTCATCTACACCATGAATCGTGGCCAGCCTCTCAATGAGGCCGTCCTTGGCAAGTTTCTAGAGAAGCTGATGGGCGCTCTGGAGGCCAGCCTCTGTGCGCTGTCGGCTACTTCTGTGGGGATGGCAAGCTTTTGCAGGCCTTGGCCTCATACGCCTCCTTGAAGCGGACCATTGGTCGGGAGGATGGTTCGCCTCCGCCCACAGGGCAGGGTGAGGGATTCGGCGCTCCCCAAAAAAAGTGACGACACCGTGCATGAGGCGACTTCGCTTCATCAAGCTCAGCAACGAGGCCTCCCCGTTTCTGCATGGATTTCTCAGACGCAGTCTTTGCTGAAGGAGTGGCCTTGCTGACCCGGAAGCCCAATGCACATCCATTTCAGCGGTGTTGCCGATGCCACGTACTCATGGAGAACCGTCATGATCTTGCGGTCGGTTGACGTATGGTGGTGTTATAAACATAAAAGGAGAGGAGCGCGGCCAAGGCGATAGCAAGCTAGGTGGCTTCAGTCAAGACAGATCTTTATTAGGAAGTGGCCAAGTTACTAGGTACGGGCTCACGAGGATCCTGAGATGTTTTCTCTGTACAACGTGGCTGAATCGACGACCGTACTGCTCACTCTCTTTATGTTTTCGACATTATGATGGTGTCTGGTCTGTCGTCCCATGGGAAGGAGATGGAGACTTTTCTTGGTGAAGGTATCGGCTGGCAATGCCCCTCCCAATCAACTCGAAAAACATGTACTAGGGAGGTGTCTTTGTGAATCCTGGAGAAGAGCATAGCCTCGATCACGTCTCAGATCAGAAGCAGGCCACAAGCTATTACTGTCTCGGTAATGATCTCCTCGCTCGCGGTGATCACTCTCAAGCCATTGAGGCCTATGGCCTAGCGCTGTCCATCCGGCCGGAGTATCCAGAGGCACTCAACAATCTTGGGAACGGATTGAAGGCAGCGGGCCGCCTTGACGAGGCCATGGTCGCTTACCAGAACGCTCTGAAAATCCAACCCGATCTAGCAGTTGCCCAGTTCAACCTTGGGAACATACTCAAGGAACAGGGTAGGCTCGAGGAGGCAAGCATGGCTCTGCTTGGAGTCTTGCTGCTCAAACCAGATATGCCCAAAGCTCATCTCTTGCTTGCTGAGGTGCTAGAGGAGATTGGTGATCTAGAGCAGGCTGCTGAGGGTTATCTTAAAACCATTAGGCTTGAGCCTTCTTCAGCGGAGGCTTGGCGTTCACTAGGTGGGATTCATCGCTTGCGCGGATTGCTAGATGAGGCCATTAAGTGCTTCGATCGTGCGCTTGAGTTGCTCCCAGGTGATTGGCTCTCATTCACCAATCTCATGTTCTGTTACTCGATCGGCGGCAGGGAACACCAGCAGTTGCTTCTGGAGACCTCTGAACGCTATTGGCGCGAAATTGGTGTGCGAACAGCCACTGATCATTATGATCTGGTTTGGGCACTAGTAAGTGGGCAAGCCAGACCATTGAGGATTGGTTTTCTGGGCCGACATTGCGACAACTTATTTCTCAACTCCTTCCTCCGGCATTATAGCCGAAATGACTTTTCGGTCGATTTGATTTTTCTGACCAGGAATCAATCGATGACATCCTCGCCAATGGGAGCGCTGGTGAGCGAGGAGGTTTTCTTGGATGGTCTCACACTCTCTGAATGCCGCGACCTACTGCTCAGGAATAAGTATGACATTATCGTCGAAACATCAGGATATCTGGCCGATTCAGGGATCCAGATTCTTGCCGAACGATGCGCTCCGGTTCAATGCCACTATATTGGATTCCATGCGTCAACAGGATTGCACGCGATTGATTATTTCATTTGCGACTCCGAAACCGGACCGCCAGAGTTCGAAGATGTCTTCAGCGAGACCCTCTGGCGTTTGCCTCGCCCTTGGCTAGCTTGTACCTTCTCCAAACGACCGCCTCTTGCTCTCCCCCAGGCCTGGGGAGAAGAACCTGTGTTCGGATCGTTCAATCAACTCACCAAAGTCCGACAAGATACCTTGAATCATTGGGCAGCAGCCCTGCGGGCCGTGCCCAATGCGATCCTGCTGATTAAGGGTCGCCATGCAGAAGATTTACACCTACAGCAGAGAATCCTTTCCACGCTTCGAGGGCTAGATGTGGAGGAGAAGCGAATCGGCTTCCTTCCAGCTACCGCCACATGGGAGGAGCATATGGCCACTTACAACCGAATCGATTTAGCTCTCGACACCACGCCATGGAGCAGTGCAACTACCGGGTTCGACGCCTTGGCGATGGGTGTGCCACTTGTGGCGATCAAGGGGGATTGCATGGCGGCGCGCATGAGTTCGTCTTTGGTCTCGGCTCTCAATCGCGGGGGATGGGTTGCATCTTCACCAGAAGACTACGCCAGAATTGTCATAAACCTATGCGCAAACCTCAACGATCTTCGGTCGGCCAAGGCTGCTCGACAATCAGAATTTCTTGCCAGTTGTCTGTTCGATGGGGCGGATCTGTCTCATCACCTCCAGGAGGCATTTCAAGAGATGAGCCGGAGGGCTTATTTACACGTACAAGATGTGGAATGGACAAGATAATCAAGGCCCATCCGGCCATGCGATCTTTCCAGATTTCCAATCAAGGCTTCAGGATCCCTGTCCGATTCAACAACCCTCTCGTTGCAGCGTTAATGAAGCCGAAGTGGTGTGATCGCTAGTGAAAATGGAGATGGTTGCAATTCGCTGTTGTCAACACTTGGAAGTCGCTCCATCGTGGTCGGCAGGCCATATTTGTCATATATGGCCTCCACTTGAATTTGTGTAACCGACCCCTGCGATAACCAAGGGGTGATCTCGACTGGCCCGTCACCGGAGCGCAAAGAAACTATTTGGCAACGGTTCTTTGATGTAGCGGTCACTTTCGAGGCTATGCAAAGATCCGCTCCTTTCAATCCAGGGCCGAGCAGTGCTTTCACAGATAGCTCCCTTGAGGCAAGATTGGCTCGCGCCGATGCCGGAAGCTCTGATGGCTCGTAGCGATAGAGGCTCAATGCCCATAGTGCCCGCGCTCGTATCCGCATCGATCCGGTGGCAGCCTTCAAAGACTCTGCCTTTGGCAGCCACCATTGGTTGGGGGCAAAGACCAAACCATTCCAACGTGGAGATGCTGATTGCTGTGGCAATAGCGGGATGCGGCGCTGAAACGCTGCGAGGGAGCGGATCCATATAATGGCTTTCCGGTTCATGGGATACAGGGAATAGCCGTCTGACGTGTGTTGGCAACCGGTGATTTGACGACATAACTTAAGTGCTTCTATTGGGTCTTCGACGGCCCCGAGATCCAGAGCGAAGAAGCGGTAGCCGAGGCGCTGGGCCAGGTGGGCCTCCGCCACCAGTCCCTGGCTCGAAGCCTGGGTAAACAGGCTGTCCGCGGGGCTATGCTTGAAGGCTCCGTAGTTGCTGCTGATCCCGGAGTCGGGAAAGGTCTTGAAGGTGTCGTAGACCCCCTGGCGCAAGCGGCTTTCGACTACCCCAGTTTCCGGAAAGGTGGTGTAGGGCGCAAACCAGACCTTGCGCTCGGCCAAGGGCACTTCAGATAGAAGGGCGCTGAGTTTTGGACTTGATGTCTTGTGGGTGCTGTCTGTCTCTAGGAGTTGGTGGTGCTGCTGGATCGAGGGGAGCTCCAACCAGCGGCTGCTTGAAAGCAGTTCTATGCCGATCCAGAGAGCCAGTAGGCCAAAGCCAGCCCAGATCGGATCAATTGTCTGCGGGCGGGGGGTGTTCATTGCTTTTGCTCCGCCGCCCCAGAGCCCTGGATGTGTAGCCCGAGGCAGCGGTCGAGGAGCGCGCACAGCATCAGCACGGCGGCCCCGTACTCGAAGGCCGTGAAGCGGGCGAGAGAGCGCAGAACCGGGCTCACCACCACGGCGAAGAGCGTGCCCAGCCCCCCCATGGTCATCCAGAACAGGCCCACAAAGGTGGTAATGAAGAGCAGAAGCGCGAAAAACAGCAGGTCCCTGTGGCCCAGCCCATGGCTCCTCTGGAGGGGCGGGCCTACCTGGGGCGGCCGCTGGCGCTCCCGAGCGACGGTCCAGAGCGCCACCCCCCAGGCGATCGGAATCAGGAAGCTGCCCGTGGACCAGAAGTAGTTCTCCGTTCCGGTGCTGATTCCTCCGTCCTCCAAAGCCTTTTGGACCACCACCACCCAGGGGGAGGGGATCACCCAGGTGAAGGGCAGCAGTCCGTATTGGAACTGTTCGATCGCATAGCGGGGGGTGGCCCAGAAAGCTGGAGGTGCCGTGTCCGCCTGGGTCACCATTATCAGTTTGGGTACGTAGAGCAGCACCAGCACTGCCACAAAACCGGTGCTGAACAGCAGCCCCCGGCCAAGAATGGATCCCAACTGGCCCAGATCCACCGTGCGGGTGGCGGCGAGCAGCAGCAACAGGCCAAAACAGCAGAGGAGTAGCAGCAGGGTGAAGAACACGTAGTAGTCCTGGGTGGGCAGGCAGAGCAGCGCGGCGATCGCCCCCGCTGCTGCCAGGGTTAGGGGCTCGCGTCGGCTGCCCATGGATCGCCAGAGGCCATGGCAGGCCAGCAGCCCAGGAATCACAGCCCAGAGGGTGGCCAGGGAGAGGTGACCCACCCGGGAGAAGGCGCAGGGGGCCGTGGTGATCAGGAAGGCGGTGATCAGGCTGGTGTCGGGTCGAAACCCAGCCCAGCGGCAGGCCAGGGCCGTGAGGCCGAACGTGAGCAGAAGGCCTAGGATCAGGAACGCTTGGAGCGGGTCTAGGCGGCTGTGGCGGGCAAGTTGGCAACTCAGGCCCGTGACGGCCGTCGAGGCCAAAGAACCGGTGAACGCACCGAGATTCTGACTGCTTCCAGGCCCGATCCAGCCCAGCTGGAAGCGTTCAGCGACGCAGGAGCTCCCAATGCCGAAGCGTTCCCAGACCTGATCAGCGGAAGGAAGCGAGAGGCTCAGGAAGGTGGGCCACCAGGCGAGGGCGGCCAGGGGAAGGAGAGCCCAGGGGAGGAGGCGTTGAGGCGATCCGGGCAATCTGGGGTGCTTTTGCAAGGAGAAAGCCCCTTGAATGACCAAGAGACTAAAACCTGAAAGGCTGCTTGTTCTGGATCGGTAGCTGCCAGGGCCTTCTCCTTGCGGCGCAGCTCCTGTTTGAGCTGTTTGATTTCCCGCTGGTCCTGGTGATGGTGGCGGTCTTAATGTAGGGGGCGATAGCAGTTAACGCTTACGGCTCTTGCGGGCTTTGTATTTTATATCGGCATTTTAAAGTATTTGTTGTTAGCAGTAGTGATTCGCTAAATATTTTAACTAGGGGAAGTTGCAAGGCAGGCGGGCACCAGCGAAAAGCTCATAGGCTTCGCTGCGAGCGCTGAAACATGACAGATCAAGCATTGCATACGATTGTAATCGAGAAAGATTTTCATTCGGGGATCAACCGCTCCTCAATTATTTTGCATATCATATGCCAAGCAAGTATGTGGCTCTCCTGAATTCTTGCAGTGTTGGTTGAATCAACCATGAGTAGATGGTCGCACAGTGGGACCATATCCATGCCTCTGCTCCCCGTGAAGCCCACCGTTGTCGCTCCTTGATTGCGCGCTACTCGCAGCGCTCTCAACACATTTTTCGATTGCCCGCTCGTACTGATAGCTGCAAAGCAATCACCCGGCTTGACCAACGCCCTGGCTTGCCGTGCAAACACCTCTTCAAAGGTTATGTCGTTGGCAATGGCCGTAAGAACGGAACTATCGGTGGTCAATGCAACTGCAGCAATCGGTCGGCGACTGAGCTGGTAACGCCCCATCAGCTCGGCCGCCACGTGTTGGGCATCTGCAGCACTGCCTCCATTGCCGCAGAGGTAGACTGTACGACCCACTTCATCGACATCAAGAATCAACTTGGCAATCGAGGTGAGTACAGAAATTGATTCACCTAGCCTGGAAAGGACGCTAAGTGCATCGCTGAGCTCTTGGCCTAATGTATCAGTGTAGAGATGTTCTTCGGAACTTGGCATAATATTCAAGTAATTCAGCTGTTCAAAATGGTGGCTTGATTCCGAAATGGATTCTAGCCTGCAAAGCTGAGTAATTAGGCTCATTATCGAAGAGGTGAGGGAATTGGCATGAAAATTTCTTCATCATTACCCAAGTTCACTTGGATCTCTGGGCAGAGGTCGATGGTTAAAATCCTCAAGATTCCTCTGCGCTCGATGGATAACGAATGGTTAAGGCAAGTAAAAATGCCTTTATGAGCAGGAATGCTGCCGATGAAAGCTGATTTGGATTGTGAGTTTAAATATCTTTCTTAATGAATTTTACCCGGGGAGGCCTTGAACGAGGCTGAACATGCAGAGCATTGCCAAGAAATGCACTATCTTGAAAGTGCCTCCAGCAAATATGGGAATTAAAGAATAGACGTTTCCTAGTGACGCAAGTCGCTAGCCATAATGTGCTATTTATGCTCGGTCATTTTCCTGTTTTACATTAGTCGATTCTTGGTCAAAATAATAATTTCTGCATCTTTGCTTGGGCTTAAGCTCATGGTTTGGTTTTTGCCTTGGAAATCATCCACAAGCCTGTTAGACTAGGCATTGCTGGAGGTTTATTCGCTAACCTACCGTTTCGGAGTTGTGCATTGAATGTAGCCGAATTTCTTCTTCAATCTGTTATTAATCTTGGCACGGATACAGCATATTGCTTGACAGGTGGGATGGCCACGCATCTTCATTATGCAGCAGCAAATTCTAGCCTTAATTTATTATACTGTAATCATGAACAGGCTTGTGTTGCATCGGCTGATGGCTATGCAAAGGCTTTTGATTATCTTCGCCCAGGCTTGGCGATTGTAACCTCAGGACCTGGCGTGACAAATATTGCTACGTCTATTGCCTCGGCGTATCATGATTCAGTTCCTGTTGTGATTCTGGCGGGTCAGGTTAAATCCGCAGATATCAATCGATTTGGCCTCAGAAGCCATGGCGCTCAGGAGGTTCCTTCTTTGGATGTGATTAGGCCAATCGCCAAGAGCGTACTCCGCTATGATCCTGCCGAGATTGATGATGAGAGCCTTGCCTTGGTGTTAGCCAAGTCTGTATCTGGACGCATGGGCCCAGTTCTTATTGAAGTCCCATTAGATTTCCAGGCAATTGATGTAGACAATGCAAAATCTAGGCTTGATCTAATCATTTCGATTATCCACGGCCATAGGTCAACACGCCTGGCACCTTCGGAAGGATCTGGCCATTGGTTGCAGACATACTGGCGCGGGGCTTCACGTCCAGTGCTCTTTATTGGGAACGGTACCAGGATCTCAGGTGTTTCCCGAGATCGTATAAGGTCATTGGCTGAGACACTCAATGTTCCGACGCTATTCAGTTGGCCTAGTGCTGATTTGCTTGATTCAGGACATGGTCTAAATTTTGGATGCCCAGGTGGATTGGCGTCGACCCACAGTAATAGAATACTTCAGAATGCTGATGCAGTAATTTTTCTTGGCGCTAGATTGGATTTGTTGACTACTGGTTTTAATCCTTCAGCATTTGGCAGGCGAGCGCATCGCCTTGTTATTGATGTCGATGGTTTGGAGTTGGAAAAATTTGCCAAGATTGAGTTTCTTGATTGTTGTCATTCTGATGCATCAGAAGCACTGGATTGGCTGAGGGCCATGGCAGCAGGGCCTGTTGATGCACATGAAGCCTGGTTTTCTCAGTGTTTGTCTTGGAAGCAGGAAGATGAGCGTCATGAAATGAGGTGTCTTGGTGCTGGCGGAGCCCTCAATGCTAGAAATATTTCCCTTGCTTTGACAGATACTTTGTCTAATATGATTTTTGTTACAACTGCGTCTGGTTATGCTATCGAAGGCATCGCAAGATTCTTCCGCCCTGCAAACGGTAATCGGATTATCTACGGTGGGCATTCTCTGGGGTCTATGGGCCTTGGCCTCCCAACAGCAGTAGGCGCTGCGGCGGCTCGCGTTGGCAGAGTGGTCTGCCTGGAGGGGGATGGCGGATTAATGCTCAATGTCCAGGAATTGGCGACTATTCAGGCCAATCCAGAGCTTGATATATCAATTATTTTGCTTAACAATGGAGGCTATGTGTCGATATCCCGTTCACAGCTGCGCACTTTTGGAGAGGAATTTGGAGCCTCACCGTCTTCCGGTTTATCATCTCCTGATCTTGAACAATTATCCTCCGCGTTCGGGCTCAAATACAGGCTCGTCGACAGCCCTAGGGCATTGATGGACACTCTTGAGGAAATCAAGCAGGGAGGTAGTAGGCTGATGATAAATCTAATGATTGATGCTGATGGCTATCGTGGCCCCTCTATCGTGACGCGCTTCCGAGATGATGGTACTCCTTATTCTACTGATCTCGAGGAAGTGTCATGGACGGTGTGAGTGTTGATGAGGGCAATACACATTTTGCCTCGCCGAGCAGTGGACTCCCTTTTCCCTTTTCTTTGTTTGATCTTCGGGGGAGGACAGTGTTAGTCGCGGGTGCTTCACGCGGCATCGGTGCGACGCTTGCGGAAGGTCTATCAGCTGCAGGTGGTGACGTGATTGGCTGTGGACGAACGGCCTGTGAGCAGATATCATCTCAAGTGTTTGACTATCGCGTTTGTGACCTTACAGATGGTGGCGCTTTTCAGGCGTTGTGTGCGGACATTGCATCTTCGAGAAAAAATATTGATGCATTTGTTTTCTCGGCAGGCGTTACTTATCCCTCACAATCTGCCCTTCAAAACATGGACGACTTTTCCAGAACCATCTCGACTAATCTTTTGGCCGCATATAGCTGTACACTCTCGGCGCTTCAGTGGATGAGTGGCCCAGCTTCAATCGTTTTCATTACCAGTGTTAATTCAGCATTGGGATTCCCTGGAAATCCAGGGTATGCGGCTGCCAAGGGCGGGCTCAGGCAATTAGCAAAAGCACTGGCTGTTGATCTGGGAGATATGGGAATACGTGTCAACTGCTTAGCACCAGGATATGTGAAAACTGCAATGACAGCTGAGAGCTATGCTGATTCGACTCGTCGTAGGCAAAGAATTCAACGAACCATACTCGGGCGCTGGGGGGAACCTGTGGATTTGGTTGGAGCAATTCTTTTTCTTGTCTCAGACGCATCTCTTTATGTCACAGGCCAAGATATTTTTGTTGATGGAGGCTGGACAGCAAAGGGATTGTAATGAGGAAGATTGGATTTATGCAAGGTAGGCTTTCTCCGCTTGTTGATGGCCGCATACAGGCATTCCCTTGGAGCTGCTGGGAGGATGAATTTATTCGCGGTTCCCAAGCAGGGTTTGATCTTATTGAATGGACTATCGATCACGAGCGCCTTCACGAGAATCCACTGTTGAGTACATCGGGCCGAAGCACAATACGCCATCTAAGTGATGAAATGAGATTGACAGTCGCCTCGGTGACCGGAGACTGCTTTATGCAGGCTCCTTTTTGGAAAGCGGAAGGCTCGATCAGGAGACATTTGCTTAACGAATTTAACTACGTCCTACAGGCGTGTGAAATGTTGGGAGTTTCCTTCCTAGTTGTTCCCCTGGTAGATTCAGGTAGTATCGATAACCATGAGCAGATATCCGCACTTCTCGACGACTTAATGCCTTGGACTTATTGGCTTCTTGACAGGAAAATCTCAATACTTTTTGAGTCAGACTTTGGTCCCCAGGAGCTTGGTGAAATGATTGGTCAGTTTCCATCTATAGCATTTGGTGTGAATTACGATGTGGGTAACAGCGCTTCTCTGGGATGGAACCCACATGAGGAGATTTCTGTTTATGGTGATCGCATTATGAATGTTCATGTCAAAGATCGTTTGCGGGGTGGTGAGAGCGTACCTCTAGGTCAAGGAGATGCAGACTTCGCAATGGTGTTCGGAGAGCTTGAACGCGTCAGCTATTCCGGTGATTTCATTTTGCAGACAGCTCGTGCCGTCGACGACGATCATCTAGGTGCTTTGGTGGTATACCTCAATATGGTTAAGGGCTGGCTGAAGGACTCTATTTCTTAGGAGAACACGATGGACCTTGGCCTTGATGGACGCCTTGCCTTAGTTACGGGAGCTTCGTCTGGAATTGGCGAGGGTGTTGCTCGCATCCTGGTTCAAGAAGGTTGTCGGGTGCTTGTTAATGCACGTCATTCTTCCAAGCTCGAAATTGTTTCCGATGAGATTGGTGCAGAGGCCTTTTTCTCTGCTGATGTTTCTACCGCGAGTGGTGTTAATAAGCTGGTCGATTGGGTGACTAACCGATTTGGCTTGTTGGATGTTCTGGTCTGCAATGTAGGATCTGGACGTTCGCTTACAGGTCTTCAAGAAGGGCTGGCTGAATGGGAGATGATGCTGCGGATTAATCTTTTTTCCGCAACTTTACTTGTCAAGACTATCGCACCGCTGATGCGTGGGGCTGGCGGGTCAATTGTCTGCGTTTCATCGATCTGTGGGCTCGAGTCATTGGGTGCTCCTCTGGCGTATTCAGCTGCCAAGGCTGCTCTAAACAGTTACGTTCGTGGTGCGTCGCGGCACCTTGCGCCTGATTCTATTCGCATCAATGCTATTGCACCTGGAAATATTATATTTCCAGGCTCTGTTTGGGAGTCTAAATTGAAAACGGATGCTATTGGCGTGAAGCAGATGATTTCGCGTGAAGTTGCTTTGGGCCGTTTCGGCACTATCAATGAAGTTGCATCGTGTGTGGTATTCCTAGCTTCGCCACTTTCTGCCTTCGTCACTGGTGAAGTTTTTGTTGTCGATGGGGGGCAAGTAAAATCGTGAGCTTGATTTTGCCGAAAGCTTTCAATCTATCTGGCAGGGTGGCCGTTGTTACTGGTGGAGGCGGGTTACTGGGGCGTGAACATGCGTTAGCACTAGCGGAATTGGGCGCAACTGTGGTGGTTGCTGATCTCGCAGAAGAAGCGGCTTATGCTGTCTCCGAGGAAGTGAATGCCATTGATTATCCTGGATGCGCAATTTCATCATGGATAGATGTAACGTGCCAGAGAAGTATCGAGGCTCTGGCTTGCAGGTTGGAGAGTGACTTTGGGACCGCTGACGTACTAGTAAACAATGCATCAATTGATCCGAAGGTAGGCACTCAGGGATTATTTGAACCGTCAAGATTGGAAAGTCTAGATCGAGGCTCGTGGCAATTACAGATTGATGTCGGCTTGACTGGGGCATTATTATGCTCTAAAGAGTTTGGAACGCGGATGGCCAATAATGGCCGTGGTGTCATCCTCAACATTGCTTCCGACCTTTCTGTGATTAGCCCTGATCAGCGACTCTATAGATTGGCTGAGTGTGATGAGAATTCGCAGCCAGTGAAGCCAGTGTCGTATTCAGTGATTAAGGCAGGGATGCTCGGACTTACGCGCTATTTGGCCACCTACTGGCCTGGTGGGGTTGTGCGGGCGAATGCCCTCTCTCCGGGAGGTGTTTTTAATGGACAGAGTTCTACATTCGTTGAAAAGCTCAACGATCGCATTCCGATGGCTCGTATGGCCCGTACAGATGAGTACAGGGGTGCTGTTCAGTTCCTTTGTTCTGATGCATCGTCCTACATGACTGGACAAAATCTTATAATTGACGGTGGGAGATCGGTTTGGTGACAATACCAATGGATAAAATGAATCAGGCGATATCAGAACTTTCGTATTCTGACTTCAGGAATATTCTGCAAAATGCGCAGCAGCGGGCAAATATTAGGCTTATGGAAGTTAGTAAAATGGCAAATATTGGCCGGGTAGGTTTCTTCGGCTTCGGAGGGAAAGGACGTGGGCTTGCCTCTCACATTCGTGCCACATCCAACGTTGAGCTCATTATCTACGACTCTGATCCTGCCGTTCGTGCTCGTGCTTTAGCTGAAGGTTTTGATGTAGTAGAGGACCTTTATTCGATACAGAGTTCCGAGGGGATCGTCATTCTTGGCGCATGTCAGTCGCAGCTCGAACAGGCGCGAGAAGTAGGGGCCAGAGCTGTTTTTTTTCAAGAAGCTGCCCATCTGTTTGATGCCCCCCATCTTGCAAACAAAGTACGTGAGTTTTCTGAATGGGTAGTCGCAAATCTAGACTCCCTCTACAGGACCTACATGCTCGTACATCCTCGCTCTCGCGAGGCCTTCATGGCAGTTATTAGATTCCGCAATTCACTTGATCCAAGAGATCTTGTTGATACTAGAAGGAATAATCGTAATATGTGGTTTGACATTATTGAAACAGGCTCCACAAGAGACTACAAAATATTTCTCGATGTAGGCGCTTTCGATGGAGATACAATTCGGCAGGCATTTTCAAGGTTGTTGATTCAACGTGCGATTGCTGTTGAGGCGAACGCAGCGCTTTTTCCTCAGATACGATCTTCAGGAATCGGAATCTCTGAAGAGGTCCTGATTGTGCCTTATGCTGCATGGTCACACCGTTGTCGCCTAAAAGCAACTGAGGTGAGAGGTGGGATGGTTTCTGTCATCGAGGCCGATGATGGAGAGTTAGAGGCCGCTCCAATCGACGAAAGTGTCAACGAATCTGTTGATCTTATTAAGATCGACATAGAAGGTGCCGAGATCAACGCACTCGTTGGTTTGCGCTCTGTTCTACAGGGTTTTCCTGACCTTGCGATAGCCGCATATCACAAGCCACAAGATCTAGCTACAATTCCTGATTACCTTTTTGGTCATGGTTATCGTGTGGAGAATTTTGACCTCCATGTCGCACACTATAGCGACTGTCTCGATGATACTATTATCTATTTTCTGAGAAAACAGTGACTTTTCGTACAAGATGCCTAATCTGAGGCATTTTTTCCACTTCAAGATGAGAGGTTCTCTTATTGCCTCTATTAGTGCTAGGGCGCATTGACGTATTGTTAGAAGAGCGAGACTGTTATGTCTAAGTCAGTTTCTGATTTCTTATGGGATTGTGCCGGATACTCTGTCCTTTGGTCATCCCTTAAGAATCAAACCGTACTTATTAGCGGAGGAACAGGGTTTCTAGGTTCTCCACTTGTTGGCTTGGCATGCGAGGCGAATATCCGTTTTAATCTTAATTTAAGACTTACATTGATCACCCGTAGCATTCCTAAAACCTTGGCTCGCTTCCCTTCTTGGAGCACGCAATCTACTATAAGTCTTGTTGAAGTAGATGTTTGTAACCCTTTTTCCCTTAATGGATCTTATTCAGCATGTATCCTAGGGGCTGTAGATTCTAGTAATGTGGGCGGCTTATATTCAAACTCTAAAATTGATGTCATTTTGAAGGGCACGCGTAACTGTCTTGAATTTTGTCGAATAAAGTCAATTCAAAAGATACTATTCCTAAGTTCTGGAGCTGTTTATGAGTGCTCTTTAACTCAAGGCGGGCAAAACTTATCGGAAGATATTAAACTTCATACGCCAATTGAAAGCGAACTCAATGATTATGCTCATGCAAAGTTGATGGCTGAGAGCATGTGCTCTAATTTTCACAAGCAATATGGCGTTGATTTTACAATTGCGCGCTGTTTCGCTTTTGTTGGTCCTTCAATGCCAGTCAATGCACATTTTGCCATTGGTAACTTTATACGTGATGCTCTGTATTCTGATTCCGTGGTTGTCAAGGGAGACGGTTTGGCTGTACGCTCCTACCTCTATACATTTGATTGTGCATTTTGGCTTTGGTCCCTTTTGGTATCGGCGAGTGGCATTGAAGTCGTCAATGTCGGCTCTGATGTTGGTATGACAATTTTGGAGATTGCTACAATTGTTCGTAACTTGCTTTCGCCTAGTAAGTCGATCGATATTTTAAGCACATCTACTTTAGTTACAAGACGCAATTACTATCTACCAGATATTAGTCGTGCACGCCTGCTTCATGGCCTCGAGGTATGGACTTCTCTTGAGCATGCGATCAAGGCCACTGCACTACACCATGATCTAGGTATTTAGCCTTATTAGCTTCTTTACCAATGGTTTTGCTTGTTGGAGTTGTACAACCACCTTGACCATAGAAAACCCATTGCAATCCCAGCGAATAAGCCTGAAAGAACCAATGTTTCGCGCGAAAGATAACCTGACAGGACTTTCACATAGAGGAATCCTAGAATAGATACCGGAAGGATTGCCACCAAATATAGTTGAAATGATTTACTGAGCGGCCTTGAGCTTGGATAAACGTAGTAGTGGTAGCAGGTGAAGCGAATTAGGTGCACTGTGCATTCTGTACATAGGTACGCGATTATTGCACCTATTGGATACAGAATCCAGAACAAAAAAGGACCCAGCAGAGTAAAACAAGCACCCGCTACAATGTATCTTTGAAGTGCATTTCTTGGTGGCATTTAGGCGCCTGCGTTCATTGCTTTATTGTCTTTTGAAGCACTTGTGCACGAACACGAGGGCGTTTGTATGTCATACGCTGGTTCTCGATTTGGAATGAGAGCATTGCAAGCATGAGGCTTTGCACGCCCAGGCTCAGCAATACAAGCAGCATGATTGTAGGGGTGCCTGCTGTATAGCCACTTTGTCCGCTGACCACGCGAATTAGAAGTGTTATCCCTAGAAGTAGGCTTGCAAGTAAGGAAGTTGCACCAAGGCTTGTCATGAATCGGCTATTAAGTGCATCTCCACTAAGAATGGTCTCGGCTGCAAAGCTTACATATCCCCACAATCCATAGCTTGATGTACCATATCTTCTTTTTGGCTTCTTATAGTTTATATGAATCGGTTGTACCAATGAGTTGTATAAGGCAGTCCGAAAACCTTGTGGATTGTTACGCCAGGCTCTAATGGCATCTTTCATCGCTAATTGCTTATAACATCCGAAGCCATGAAAGCCGTTCGGGATGGTTTTATTGCGGCTTCCTGCGTCTAACAGGGAGTAGTATATGTGCCGTGCGGCTCTCATTAATGCCCATTCATCTGTATTGCTTTTTATCGCGACTATGCCATCATATTTTTCTTCTGCTAGTACTAGCATATTTAGCATCTCTGCAACTAGCTCGGGTGGATCTTCAAGGTCTGATGCTATCAGTACATAAATATCCGACTGAGTGTTAGCAAGTGCATTGACACCAGAAATTTCCGGTCCATAGTTCCTTGCATTGAGAAGTACTTTTACGCGTTCGTCTTGATTCGCTATTTCAGCTAGTACTTTGGCTGTGTGGTCTGTGCTTGCGTTGTCGGCAATTGTTAGGGAAAATGCGAATCTATGCGGATTCCTTTGCTGATTCTTAAATGCTTCATATGCATCAACACATTGTTTGTATAGTGGCCATACGTTTTCGGCTTCATTGAGACATGAGCAAACAAAGCCTATTTTCAGATATCTGTTCTCGATACTCATTTGTTTTGAGTTTCCTGACTGGCTCTTTTGAGTGTAAGTTCAATGAAATCCCTAACGGCCCCTTCCCCACCCTTTAACTCTGATGTGTAAGATGCTCGTTTCATTACTTCTTTCTGCGCATTCGCCGGGGCTGCGCTGTAGCCTGCTAAATCCAGCGCTTCGAGATCATTGACATCGTCACCCATGAATGCGACCTGTGACAGTGCGAGTTTATTTCGGTTTGCAAAAGTTCGCAAGGCAGAAGCTTTGTCATTGCAATCTTTGAATACATCTTTGATCCCCATCTTTGCCGCAAACCTGTCAACTAAAGGACTACCTTCGCCAGATATCAAGCTGAAGATCAGTCCAGCCTTTTGGCCTATTGAGATTCCCATGATGTCGGCAAAGCAAAACCGCTTCCATTCCTCTCCATTTGGCCCCCACCAAAAGCTTCCATCGGTCAGGACGCCATCCACGTCGAGTGCAATCGCCTTGATGTCCTGGAACTTGGTACTAGCGGTCACGCCATCCCCCTACTCTCCTTAACTTTTCCATCACAGGAACTTCTCGAGGGAGAACGCGCTTTACGCCGTCGCCCATGGATGTTTCGACGAGGCGGATGTCGCGAACGAGCCGTTTGAACCCACTTGGCTCTAGAGATGCAGCCTGATCTGTTCCCCAAAGTGATCGGTCTATTGTAATGTGGCGTTCAATGACGGAAGCCCCGAGTGCTGTAGCCGCCACACTTGATGCAATTCCTGTTTCGTGGCCAGAGTAACCTACGGGTACGTCATACTGTTGCATTAGTACTGGTATAATGCGTAGATTGAGCTCTTCATAGTAGGCAGGGTATGTGCTGCAGGAATGCAGAAGAACAAGATTTTGCTTCCCGAGAACTTGGACAGCATCGTGTATTTCATCATGGCTGCTCATGCCTGTAGATAAAAGAATAGGCCCACCTGCTTTGCGCGTGTGGAGAAGTAGGTTGTGATCGGTAAGAGACGCGGATGCTATTTTCCAGCAGGGTGGATTGAATGTCGAGATGAAGTCGACAGATTCTTCGTCCCAGCAGGAGGCAAACCAGTCGATTTGCTTTGATCGGCAGTAGTCGTCGATCCATTTATACTCTTTCATTCCAAACTCAAGTGCTCTCTTCAAATCTCCATTTGTTGTGCCGAACGGACTTTCCCGAGCACGTAGTAGCTCTTCTTCGCCGTAGACTTTTTCTATTGTGCGCTTCTGAAACTTTACTGCATCGCAGCCTGCATCAATGGCTGAGTCTATTAATTCTCGGCATAGTTGAATGTCACCGTTGTGGTTGATGCCAATCTCGGCAATTATGTATGCTGGATTTTTTTCGCCAATTGTCCGTCCTCTGATTTTGGTGAGAGCCATGCCTCAATTTTTGCCATGTCTTTTGGATTTTACCATTGCTTGGACGCGCAATGACTCGTGATAACTGGTTTCCGACAAATTCTGACTTTCTACGATTGGCTGATTCTGATAGGTTTGTTTGGCATGCATTTACTTTGTGGTAAAAGTATGCAATCCTTCCCGTGGTCGAATCATGTCAAACTTTTAACTTGTCTTGTATAAGTCGTTGCCACGGCGGTACTTCCTATTCCTTATTGATATATCTTTTGATGAATTTATTGACTTCATTGGAGATCTTGCCGAACTGTGCAAAGTTTAACCCCGGATAGGTTCCCAGAAACAAGGCCCGCTCCATCAACCCATCAGCCCCTTCCATCTGCCCTGCCACCCCCCGTAGCGCCTCCGGCCGATCCTGGCGCAGTTGCACAAATGCCGGCTGCCGCAGCAAGTTCCCTCCAAACAACATGCGGCTGCCAATTCCCTCAGCCGCCAAGTGCCGTCCAAGTTCCGAATTCGTGAACGGCGCCTCCGGCCGCACGAGCAGCAGAAACCCGAACCAACTGCAGTCGCTCCGGCAACCACTCGCATCCCACTGGACGTCTCCGGATTCCGGATCGAAACCCGTGGCATGGGTGGGCAGGCCGAAGTCGAACAGGTGGGAGAGGGGCTCCAGTTCACACCTCAGCTGAAGCCAGTTGCGCTTACGCGCCTCCACGAACCCCGGCAGCCGCCTCAGTTGCACCCGCCCGATCGCCGCCTGCAGATCCAGGGGTTTGAGGTTGTAGCCCAGGTGGGAATAGATGTATTTGTGGTCGTAACCGGGCGGCAACTCCCCCAGCTGCCAGCCGTAGCGCTTGCCGCACGTATCGTCGCGGCCGCTCTGGCACCAGCAGTCGCGGCCCCAGTCGCGCAGGCTCTCGGCGATGCGCCTGAGGCGGCCGTTGGCGCTCACCACGTTCACAGCGCCGCCCTCGCCCATGGTGATGTGGTGGGGCGGATAGAAGCTCTGGGTGCTCAGATCGCCCCAGGTGCCCGTGTAGCGCACCACCCGCTCGGAGCCCTCATCCAGGCCTGGGCTGTTCTCGCTGAATCCCAGCCACTCGGCCAGCGGCCTGGGCATCGAATAGGTGGAGCCGAGGGCATCGCAGTTGTCCTCGATCAGCCAGAGGTCATGGCGGCGGCAGAAGCCCAGCACCGCAGCGATGTTGAAGGGGTTGCCCAGGGCATGGGCCAGCATCACGGCTTTGGTCTTGCCCGGGGAGTAAGCCGCCTCCAGCTGGTCCACCCGCAGATTGGCGGTGATCGGGTCGGCATCCACGAACACCGCCACGCAGCCGTTCTGCAGGATCGGCGCCACGGTGGTGGGGAACCCCGCCGCGCAGGTGATCACCTCATCGCCTGGCCGCAGCCGCCGCTCCGCTTCGATCAGCGGTGAGGTCAACGTGCTCAGGGCAATCAGGTTGGCCGAGGAGCCCGAATTGACCAGCAGCGAGGAGCGCACCCCCAGGAAGGCCGCCAGCTCGCGCTCGAAGGCCTCACCCTCGGCCCCCAAGGTGAGCCAGAAATCGAGGCTGCTGGCCACCGCCGCCTCTACCTCCTCTTCCCCGAAGACTCTTCCGGCGTAGGGGATCGGCCCACCTCTCCAGGTTGGGCGCCCCGGGTCATCGGCGGGCAGGTGTTGGGCGTGGACCTGCCGGGCATACTCGCGAGTGAGCGCGAGGATCTGCGTTTTGAGTTCCTCGGGGCTTTGGGTCATCAACCAATCAAACTCCAACAGGGAGTTGAGATTTCAGGGGATCAGCGAGGAGACGGACCATTCCTGAAGGATCGCGGATGTCGAGGCACAGCAAGGTGGAACCGATGAATTCAATGGTGTAGCCGTCTCCTTCGATAACCAGATCTGGGATGCCGCGCAGGCTGGGATGCCGGAAGAGGATGGCACCGCTTTCAGTGTCAACGAGACGCTCCATCTGCTTGAGCTGAAGGGTCAGTTGTTGGGAACGATCCATCGGCCTCCTAGGCGGCGATTGTTGATCGTCCGCTCATCGCTTGGGTAGGTCGTCACGACCTTGTTGCCATCCTCGCTCAAAATCACCACCCAAGGCCGCTCTTCCCAGTGAACAACCACACCAAAAGCCCCAGTGGTCGTATCGAGAAAGCTTTCTCCGGCACTCAGCGCCTGGAGCCAGCCCTGCAAACGGTCAGCGCAGACCCCATAGGTCTCGAGCTTGTCGATGGCGTGGCGGCTGAGTTCCACTACGCGCCGCCGCCCATCCGCCGATAGGACTCCAGATCCGCCAGGCAACACTCTAGGGGTCTGGCCCCTTCGTGCACGGCGCGATACCAGCCCACCGTGCGGGTCACCGCCTCCTCAAAGCTCCACAGCGGCCGCCAATCGAGCAGCTGGCGGGCTCGGTCGGAATTGAGCCGAAGCTCGCCGCTCTCGGCCGGGGCCTGGGGATCCGTCTGCTCGCGCCACTGGCCTGGCCAGTGGCGCAGCAGCGTGTCCACCACCTCCGCGACGCTGCGGCTGTCCGCCGGATCGGGCCCGAAGTTGAAGGTGTTCTCGGCCAGGGTGCCGTGATGAAGCCGCTCCGCCAGCAGCAGATAGCCCGCCAGCGGATCGAGCACGTGCTGCCAGGGGCGGATCGCGGCCGGCTGACGCACCACGATTGCTTTTTCAGCCTGCAGCGCCCGGATGGCATCGGGGAGGATTCGGTCGTTGGCCCAGTCGCCGCCGCCGATCACGTTGCCGGCTCTGGCCGTCGCCAGCGTCAGCCCCGGATGCTGGTGGGGGGCCGAGCCCCAGAAGCTCTCCCGCCAACTGTCCACCGCCAGCTCCATCGCCGCCTTGCTGCTGCTGTAGGGGTCATCTCCCCCCAGCCGGTCGTCTTCCTGGAAGGCGGCTACGCCGCCGTGGTTCTCGTACACCTTGTCGGTGGTCACGCAGACCACCGCACAGGGCTCGGGCCGCTGCCGCAGGGCCTCCAGCAGCTGCAACGTGCCGATCACGTTGGTCTGCCAGGTGAGCAGCGGATCGCGGTAGCCCCGTCGCACCAGCGACTGGGCGGCCAGATGGAACACCAGCTCTGGGCGGCACTGCTCAACCAGCTCCCGCACCCCGCCGGGGTCGAGCAGGTTGACTTCGCGATGCCGCAGCCGGTCGGCCCGCGCCCCGGCCAGCCCCAGTTGCTCGAACAGGTTGGGATCCCCTTCCGGCGCCAGGGACAGCCCCCACACCTCCGCCCCCAGCTCCAGCAGCCAGAGCGTGAGCCAGCTGCCCTTGAAGCCCGTGTGGCCGGTGAGCAGCACCCGCCGGCCTTGCCAGAAGGAAGGATCAGGGCTGAGCACAGCGCTCACCACACCTTCCAGGGGGCCTTGCCGCTGGCCCAGAGCTCCTCGAGCTGGGTCTTGTCCCGGAGCGTGTCCATCGGTCTCCAGAAGCCCCGGTGCTGGAAGGCCTCCAGCTCACCCCGGTGGGCCAGGGCCCTCAGCGGTTCGAACTCCCAGGTGGTGGCGTCGCCCTCGATCAGCTCCAGCACCTGGGGTTCGAGCACGAAATAGCCCCCGTTGATCCAGTGGCCATCGCCCTGGGGCTTTTCCTCGAAGCCGCCCACGGACGTCGCCCCTGCCTCGATCAGCAGACTGCCATAGCGGCCGGGGGGCTGCACCGCCGTGACCGTGGCCGGCTTGCCGTGGCTTTTGTGGAAGGCCAGCAGGGCGGTGATGTCCACATCCCCCACCCCATCGCCATAGGTTAGGCAGAACGGGCCCTCATCCAGGTGCTCCGCCACCCGCTTGAGGCGGCCGCCGGTGGCGGTGTCCTCGCCAGTGTCCACCAACGTGACCCGCCAGGGTTCGGCCTCCTGACGGTGCACCTCCATGCGGTTGGCGGCCAGATCGAAGGTCACATCGCTCAGGTGAAGGAAGTAGTTGGCGAAGTACTCCTTGATCACATACCCCCGGTAGCCGCAGCAGATCACGAACTCACGGATGCCGTGGTGGCTGTAGGTCTTGAGGATGTGCCAGAGGATCGGTTTGCCGCCGATTTCCAGCATTGGCTTGGGCCGCAGATGGGTCTCTTCGCTGATGCGGGTGCCCAGCCCCCCGGCGAGGATCACGGCTTTCATCGGGGGCGGGAGCTCGGACGGGCCCATGTTGCCGCCTCCCACCCCTCAACACCGCAAGCATCAGTGTCTGCGGTCAGATCCAGCCGGTCGATGGTTGGGATAGGCGGGCTGGGCCATGATCCGCACAACCCCATTTCGATGATGGGACAGGTGGTTGTCCCCGTGCATCAGAGGCCGTCGCGATCACGGAGCTGATCGATCTGCTCGTTGCTGATCAGTTCCGCCTGGATTGACTGAAAGGGGCGGAACCCAGCAACCGCTTGGGGTTTCCTCGCCATTGGCGCCCCATCGCCCGATAGGGCAGCCGGGACGTCGTCCTCAATGTCGAGCGTGATGCACATGACTGCATCGTGGCATCAGTGCATCAAGGCATCACCGGCTCGGGCGCGCTCTGGAGCCTGTTGGCACTGGATCCCGCTGGGCTGTAGCGGTTCAGCGGTCAACCACCCTGCGGTGAGCGATCCGCAGCACCAGGATCACAAGCTCGCTGCGCTGCCATTCGTAGACAACGCGGTAGTGGCCCACCCGTAACCGTGACATTAACCGTCCCACGCTGCGGCTTCCCTCGGGCGCGGGGCCTGTCCGGTCAGGAGTGCGCGGATCAGACCGCCTGCGTCGTTGACACCGGGCACCCGCCCCTGAAACGGCTGATGCAGGGGATCAGGACGATCGCGGATCTGCAGGATTACCAAAGCCCCTGCCGGTTGTTGTCAAAGTAAAAGCACCGGCTCACCGGCCTCACTCAGCAGACGCGCGGCTTCGCGGTCGAACGTGGCCAGCTGGTCGCTGCCCAGCTGCCGCCCGCCAAAGGCGATCACGCCATCGGCGAAATCGCCGCCCGCCGAGAGCAACTTGAGCCCGGTTGCAACGGCAGGCCGATCGACGGCCACGCTGCTGCTGGCCAGCAGTGCTTCGATGGCGCTGACGCAGCTGGCGTTGGAGAAGTGGTAGACACGGCGCAGCACCCACACCAGTTCACTCAGCACCGGTAGCGAGATCGCAACCCGCTCCGCCTGCTCCAGAAGCGCACTGGCTGAGCGGGCTTGCTCCGGATCGTCCTGCACCAAGGCGCGCACCAGCACGTTGGTGTCGGCCGTGATCCTCATGGGCTGGTGCCGCCCAAAGCGGCCCAGCCCGAGGCAGCGGCCTCATCAAGCTCTTCCAGGCTGGCACGGTGGCTGCTGCGGCCTGCCAGCAGGCCGATGAAGTTGGTGATGCTGCCGGTGGCTTGCTCGGCGTGGAGCTCTAACCGGCCGCCTGGCAGAACTTCCACGTCAATGCGCTGGCCAGGCTGAAGGCCGAGGTGGACCAGCAGCTCTTTGCGTAGCGTCACCTGACCCTTGCTGGTGACGGTGAGGGATCGAGAGCCGTGACTTGGAACGTTGGTCATCGCCATGTGGCCATCCAACACTGAATGTAAGGCGTTTTTGCCTTGCTAATCGCCATGCTGAGCCGCCGCACCTGGGTCGCAGGGCCTCATCGGGATGAACAGCGCCTGGCAGCCCATAGCCCCCGTGCTCTTGTTCTGATTGCCTTTGGTCTAACTAACTTGGTCATACAGGCGATAGGGTTGGTGACTCGTTGAAGCAGCCTCGTGCGACAGGCGAACCTCTACGCCGCGAAAACCCAGCTCTCCGAGCTCGTACAGGCGGCCCTTGACGGCGAAGAGGTCTGGATTGCCCGGGCTGGCAAGCCGTTGGTGCGTCTGGTGCCGGGCACACCGATCCAGCCCCTGGCCGGCAGGGGCCTGTTGGCGCTGGATCCCGCCCAGATCGATGCTGCCTTTTCCACCGAGGTTGAGGAACAGGTGGCTGAGCTGATGCTGGGGCCCGCTCGGCCATGACCACCAACGGCCCCTATCTGCTCGATACCCACGTGTTGCTCTGGTGGTTGAGCGGCGACGCCCGCCTGAGCCGGGCGCGGGAAGCCCAGATCCGTGCGGCCCGTGCCCTGGTGAGTGCGGCCTCGGTCTGGGAGGTGGCGATCAAACATCAACTGGGCAAGCTTCCGGTGTCGCCCCAGCAACTCATCGAGGCCATCGCCAGCGCCGGGTTCGACCTGCTGGCGATCGAGGCCAGCCATGCCGCCGCCACCGCCCTGCTGCCCACGCTGCATCAAGATCCGTTTGATCGCTTGCTGCTGGCCCAGGCCAAGGCCCTGAAGCTCACCCTGCTCACGGCTGACCGCCAACTGGTGGCCTACGGGCGACGGGTGGAGCAGATTTGAGGCTCCTTACACCCACCAACGTGGCCAGGAGCTCAGCGCTACGGTTAAGCCCCGCCCCTGCTTTCGGCACCAGGCCGCCACCGACACATTCAGCGACGGCACCATGCCGATCATCGGGACGAACAGCGCCTGGTCCAGCGCGTGGGCCGTGGCCTACGTCAGGCCCCATTTCTCAGCACCGAGCGCGAAGGCAAGAGCGATGGCCCCTGCCTGTTTCAGTCACAGGAGATGCACCGGCTCACCGGCCCCGCTCAGCAGGCGCGCGGCTTCGCGGTCAAACGTGGGCAGCTGGTCGCTGCCCAGCTGCCCACAGCGCACTCACATCGCCAGCCGTTGATCGAGACGGAAGGGGATCTGATCCACAAGGGAGACCTGGGCGATGGCGGGATGCAGTGGGTTGAGCAGCAGGTTGCGGGCCTGGGGAACCACCACCGACGGCAGCACCAGAGCGAGTTGCTCAGCAGCTCTGAGCCAGTCAGCTCCGTCGGTAGCGCTGGCACCGTGATGGGGGATCGCATCCCACTCATCAGGCAATGTGTCGAGCTCAGGCCGAGTGATCAGCCCCGGAGCATCCGGCACCGCATAGGTGCACAACACCAGGGGGGCGCTCAGGACACCATTGAGATGAACCAGCAACTCCAGCACCGTGATCTCGGCGGTGAGCCCCAGATAGACCGCCCGCTGACCGGGCTGATTCCAGCGCTGACCATCCCGTGCGGCGCCCCCACCTGACAGATCACCGGCGTAGGCAGCCTTGCTGAGCCGCCAGGCCTGGATCAAACCGGGGCTCCCTGGGCGATCGCCTGCAACAGCCGCCGCACTTGGGCTGCGCCGATGGCGGTGCGGCAGTGCTGCAACGGCGGGGCCTGCAGCAGCAGTGGATGGGGCGTCTTCAGCCAGGTTTCTGTGCTGCCTGGTGATTCGAACACGTCATAGGCCAGGCTGATCACCTCGATCAGGCGATCCAGCCGTTCGGATGGCGCCAGCTCCAGTGGGGCCTCCTGCCGGACGCGTCGCGCCAGGGTGGCTTCCGAGAAGGCCAGCAAGGGCTCCAGCTCGGCATTTTTGAGATGAAGGTGCTGGCGCAGGGCGCTCAGCCAGCTGCTGCTCCAGCCCTGCTCAATGGCTTCGAGACGCTGCTGCTCACTGAGGGCACCCAGTTCAGCTGTGCGCTGCCAAAAGGTCTCGGCGAGGTTGCCGGGATCACAGGCGGTCGGACAGGCAAGGGCCATGGCGGGCAAGGTCCGGACCACTCCGGCAGGTTGTCAAGTGATAGAACACTAGCTTCAAATGACGGTGATGGCCGGCGGCGCGCCCCGTTCCACGGCCGGGGCCAGCAGGCAAGGGTCTGTCGTTTCACAGGAAAGGGCTTCCACGCTCAGCCCAGCTGGTCCCGCAGGGCGTTCACCAGTTCCAGATCCACAGGGGCTCCCTCCGGGCGAAGGGGCAACAGGGGAAAGCCGTTGCGGCTGGCTGGCAGGGCGCAGCTTGAAGCCAATCCCTTGGGCTGGGCCTCACGGGCCATCACCCTGGCGGCTGACGGGGTAGGTCCCAGGTTGGCGGCAGGACTCACTGCGGCAGCCTCCCTTCACGCCGCACCAGGGGCAGCAACTCAGCACCAGGCCGGCCCTCCGGCACACAGCACCAGCCCGCCAGGTCGTTGGCTGGGCACCAGAGCACGATCACCTCGGCCGCAACGGGCAAAGCAGCCATCTGATTGGCTCCTTGCTGGACCCGCAGGCATCGATGGCTTTGCACCTCGAGCAAGGCCGCCGTCGGAGCTTTCAGCCCCGTTGCACCGCAGAGCTTGAGCATGGCCACCTGATTGAGCCGAGCCTGGGCTGCGGCCTCTGTGGTGCTGAGCACGGTGTGGAGCGGTAGAGGCACCGCCGCCAGGTGATCAGGTCCCCAGGCCTCAGGAATCAGCACCGCCCACAGGGCCGCCGCAATCCCCTCAAGATCGGCTGGGTCTTCGATCTCTTCATGGCGGAGCCACTCGGCCCAGGCCACCATCGGCGATGAGGCCATGTAGTGAATGGGTTCATCGCCAGCCTGATTCCAGCGGCCTGAGCGCTGACCAGGACCATCCCAGAGGAACGCCAAACGCCGGTCACAGACGCGGAAACCCAGCCGAAAGGGCGCTTCAGGCACCGCTCAGCTGGCTGTCATGCCCAGGCGGGTGGCTTCTGCCAGCCCTAGGACGGCCTGCACCGTGGCCTCGTCGGGGTCCCAATCCCCGTGGAGTCGTTCATGGGGTGCCTGGCCCCCAAGCGCGGAGCGGGGCCGTTGGAACCAGCGCCGGATCCCGTAGGGGTTGTAGCTGCCCTCCAGATGATCGATGAGTAGTGCAAGCCAGTGGAGCCGGGCCGCGACCCGATCCGGGCAGACCCGCTCCCCTTTGGCGTAGCGGCGCAGGCTGGGCAGCGACACAGCCACCAGCGGGGCCAGGAGCTCGTCACCCAGCAACTCCCTGAGGCCCTGCCACTCCGTTGTGGGTGTCGGGCACTCCTCCAGGCGCCGGTAGGTCTCCGTCAGGAGCTCAGCGCGTGCCTCGGCTTGAGCGGGCCCGAGGGCTAACCACTGCTCCGCGGGCGTCCTGCAGAGCCCATGAAGAATGAGGCTGCGCATGGCCGCCTCCGTGGTGTCTGAAGGGTGCTTCACAAGGCCAAGCCGCCGCACCCGGGCCAGGAACTGAGCCTCAGCCAGCTGGGGTCGCGTGGATCCAGATTGGATTGCAAGCATGATCCAAATCTAGACCAGTTGATTGCTTCTGCCCCTCAGCACCGCAGCCTCAGCGTGCGCGGCAGCTCCTCGGCGATCTCTCCTTCGGCCGTGAGTGCCGGGTAGGGGCGCCCCTCCCTCTGGCACCAGGCCGCCACCTGGGGGTAGGCCCACTCGAACAGCAGCCGCCCGTAGCGCTCCGGCGCCACCCCTTCGCCCTGGGTGGGCACCAGTCCGGCCGCCTGGCGCTGCCTGAGCGCCTCGAACAGCAGGATCGCCGCCGCCACCGACACATTCAGCGACTGCACCATGCCGATCATCGGGATGAACAGCGCCTGGTCCACCCCGTTGGCCGTGGCCTCCGCCAGGCCCCATTTCTCGGCGCCGAGCACGAAGGCGGTCGGGCCGGTGAAGTCGCAGGTTCGGTAATCCACGGCGTTCACGCTCAGGTGGGTGCCGAAGATCCGGAAGCCCTGCTCCCGCAGCAGGGCCAGGGCTGTGGGGGTGTCGCTCTGGGGGTGCAGGCTGACCCACTTCTGGCTGCCCTTGGCGGTGTCGTTGAAGGTGCGCGGCCGCCCCGGCAGGCTCACCACATGGGCCTCAAGCACCCCCACCGCATCGCAGCTGCGCAGGATCGCCGAGAGGTTGTGGGGCTTGTCCACATGCTCCAGCAGCACCGTCAGGTTCTCCATGCGCTGGTTGAGCACGCCCTGGAGCCGCTCGAAGCGTCGGGGCAGCAGGGGCATGGGCGGATGGGCGGTCACTCCTTACTTTGGTGCCATGGGCCAGCTCGCTGAACTTCGTGACCAGCTCCAGCAGGAGCGCTTTGGACGGCTGAGCACGTCGGTGGCGCCACTTCTGGCGGGCCGTGTGGGCACGGAGGTGTGGCTGTTTGGTTCTTGGGCCCGGGGGGATTGGGATGCCCGCACTGATTTGGACCTGATCACCGTGGACCTGATCGCCGTGGAGACGTCCGAGTGGCAGGCCCGCCGTTCGCTCGGCGATCCCCATTGGCGTGCGATCAGCCGCGAGGCGATTTTGATCGCCGCTGGAAGCAAGCCATGACACCTCGGCTGGAGGCCTGGCCTGAGCGTTCTTTCGGTGGCATCCGCTGCCATTCGCGCCACCGTGCAAGGTCAGGCTATGAAGGATGTGCCCCTGCGCCTAGTGATGCCCGTCTGGCTGACCCTGCTGCTGCTCGCCTTCAGCGTGGTGCTCTGGTCCATGGGCTCCAGCAACCGCGACGATGTGATCGGTCTGCTGGAGCTGCTGCTCGGCACCGCCGCCTTTCTGGTGTGTCTGTTCACCGGCCATCACCTGCTGCTCGATGTGGCGGGGGTGTCCCTGGCCCTGTGGCTCCCGAGGGCCCACGCCGACATGGCCTCGGTCCGTGCGGCCGATAGCGACGATCTGCTGCTGCCCTTTTGAGCTCCAGCTTGAGCGCCGCGTCAGCCCCCAGCTTTGACCAGAGGGTCTGGGCGGAGGTGGCCCGCATTCCCTTCGGCCAGCTCGCCACCTATGGCCAGATCGCCGATCGGATCGGAGCCTTCGGCTGCGCCCGCCAGGTGGGCTGGGCCCTGCGGCGCCTGAGCCTGCCCTCCGACGTGCCCTGGCACCGCGTGGTCAACGCCAGGGGGCAGATCAGCCTGAGCCTGAGCCGCCTGGGCAGCGACTGGATCCAGGCCGACCGGCTGCGCTCCGAGGGCATCCCCGTCGATGCCCAGGGCCGCCTGCCCCTGGGGCGCTATCTGTGGAGACCCGAGCCGGATCCCTGCGTTTGAGCCGTCCCCTTTGAGCACACCTCCTGATTCGAGCGCCATCGGCCTGGAGGCCCGCCAACTGGCCTGGCAGGTGCTGCTGGCGGTGGGTTCGGGGGCCTATGCCGACGCCGCCCTGGAGCGGGAACTTCAGCGCCATCCCCTGGCTCCGGCCGATCGGGCCCTGGCCACTGAGCTGGCCTACGGCTCGATCCGCCGGCGCCGGGAGCTTGATGGCTGGCTCGATGCTCTCGGCAAGGTGCCGGCCGCCCGCCAGCCCCCGAAGCTGCGCTGGCTGCTGCACCTGGGGCTCTACCAGCTGCTGCACGCCGATCGTGTGCCCGCCTCGGCGGCGGTGAGCACCACGGTGGAGCTGGCCAAACGCGGCGGCCTGGGCCGCCTGGCGCCGGTGGTGAATGGATTGCTGCGCTCGTTCCTGCGGCGGCAGGAAACCGGCGAACCCCTGCCGCCTCCCTCCAGCCCCGCAGACGCCCTGGCCCGGCGTCACTCCCTGCCGGACTGGCTGGCCGCCGAGCTGCTCAGCTGGCTGCCTCCCGCGCGGGCCGAGGATTTTGGGATCGCCTGCAACCAGCCGCCGCCGCTGGATCTGCGCGTCAATCCCCTGCGTACCAGCGTTGAACGGCTGCTGGCTGATTTCGCCGCCGCTGGCGTCGCCGCTGCTCCGCTGCCGGAGCTGCCCCAGGGCCTGACGCTGACCGCCCGCAGCGGCGATCTGCGCGCCCTTCCGGGCTTTGCCGAAGGGCACTGGTGCGTGCAGGACCGCTCTGCCCAGTTGATCGCGCCGCTGCTCGATCCCCAGCCGGGGGAGCGCGTTCTCGATGCCTGCGCCGCCCCCGGCGGCAAGTGCACCCACCTGGCCGAGCTGATGGGCGATCGGGGTGAGGTCTGGGCGCTCGATCGCTCCGGCCCGCGCCTGCGGCGGGTGTTCGCCAATGCCGAGCGCCTCGGCATGGGCTCGATCCAGGTGCTCGAGGCCGATGGGCTCACCTTGGCCCAGGACCGCCCGGAGCTGCTCGGCAGCTTCGACAAGCTGCTGATCGATGCCCCCTGCTCGGGCCTGGGCACCCTGGCGCGCCACGCCGATGCCCGCTGGCGCCTCACCCCCGAGGCGATCGCTGAGCTGGTGGCGCTGCAGCGCGATCTGCTGGAGGCGCTGCTGCCTCTGCTCAAGCCCGAAGGACGGCTGGTGTATGCCACCTGCACGGTGCATCCGGCCGAGAACCAGCGGCAGCTGGAGGCGTTTCAGCTGCGCCACCCCGATTGGACGCTGCACGCCGAGCTGCAGATCTGGCCCGGCCCCGCTGGGGGCGATGGCTTTTTCGCGGCGGCGCTTCAGGGCAGCGGCGGGGGCGCCGAAGGAGCCACGGGCGGTGGCGGCGCCACAGGGGCGCTGGGCACGGGCGGCGGCGCGCTGGGGCTCTCGGGAGGCGCCGACGGAGCCGGAGTGGAAGGCCCGCTGGTGGGGGGTGGTTCGGAGCCCGTTGGAGCTTCGTAGGGGGTGTTCTCCGCTGGCAACTTGGTGGGCTCGGGCTCCCAGCTGCGCTCGCGGGGTCGTTCGCTCCAGGCGTCGCTGCGGCTGGAGGTCTTGGACTTCTCTGGCCGGAACACCCCCGTCAGCACCGGTTTGGGCGGGAACGGGCGCACGGGCAGATCCTTGACGATCGGCGCCATGTAGTCGTGCCAGGCGTAGGTGGCCACCACGCTGGTGGAGCCGGTTTCACGGTTGTTGTCGTAGCCCAGCCAGACCCCCGTGGTCAGCTGGGGAATCGAGCCGATGAACCAGAGATCGCGCCCCCCCTCGGAGGTGCCGGTCTTGCCGGCCACGGGGCGGCCGGGCAGGGCCGCCCCGCCGCCCGTGCCGCCGTTGACCACCTGCTGCAGCATCCAGAGCATGGCGTCGGCGATGTCGCTCTCCACGGCCCGCTTGCCGCGGTCGCCATCCACCCGGCGGCTCCAGAGCAGCTCGCCGCTGGGCCCGTCGATCTCCTCGAAGGGCGTGGGCGTCACGTAGACGCCGCGGTTGTTGATCGCGGCGTAGGCCGCGGTCATGTCGAGCACGGTCTGCTCGTAGGCGCCGATCGCCATCGGGTAGAAGCGCCCCAGCTCCCGGTGGATGCCCAGGCTCTTGGCGGTGGCGATCACCTTGTCGAAGCCGAGCTTCTGCAGCAGCCCCACCGCCACCACATTCAGGGAGTTCTTGAGGGCTACATAGAGCGGTACGGCGCCCATGTAGCGGTTGCCGAAGTTCTTGGGGCAGTAGCCGGCGAAGCAGCGGGGTGAATCCACCACGATGTCTTCGGGCTTCATCCCTTCCTTGATGGCTGTCAGATACACAAACAGCTTGAAGGTGGAACCCGGGGAGCGCAGGGCCTGGCTGGCGCGGTTGAACTGGCTCTTGCTGTAATCCTTGCCCCCCACCATCGCCCGCACCAGGCCGGTGCCCGGCTCCATCGACACCAGCGCCCCCTCCATCGCTCCGTAGGCGTAGGTGTCGATCACCTTCTGCCCCTGGTTCTGCCAGGCCAGGTTGAGGCTGGTGCGGATCGTCAGCCCGCCCACCTCCAGCTGTTCGGGGGTGAGCACCTTGGGCAGCTCCTGGGCCACCCAGCTGGTGAAGTAGGGCGCCCGGCTGTTCCAGTATTTCGGCAGGGCGGGCTTGAGCTTCAGGGGGCTGGCCTCGGCCTGCTGCTGCTGCGCATCGTCGATGAAGCCGGCCTCACGCATCCGCCTGAGCACCACGGCGCGGCGCTCCAGGGCCAGCTCCGGGTTCACCAGCGGCGAATACACCGAGGGGGCCGGCGGCAGACCGGCGATCAGGGCCGCCTCCGGCAGGGTCAACTGGTCCGGGGTCTTCGAGAAGAAGATCCAGGCCGCATCGGAGAGGCCATAGGCGCTGGAGCCCAGATACACGTAGTTGAGGTATTGCTCAAGGATCTGCTCCTTGCTCAGCTGGCGCTCGAGCTTGCCCGCCAGGGCCGCCTCCTCCAACTTGCGCCAGAGGGTGCGGTCCTGGCTCAGATACACCGTGCGCGCCAGCTGCTGGGTGATCGTGCTCGCCCCCTCCTCCACCGAGCCGCGGGTGATGTTGCGCACCATCGCCCGGCCGATGCCCACCGGATCGATGCCGTCGTGCTGGTAGAAGCGCCGGTCTTCGGCGGCGATGAAGGCGCGCTTGACCAGCAGGGGCATCTGGCCACTGGCCACCTTCTCGCGGGTGGCGGGGCCGAGTTTCTGCAGCACCTGGCCATCGGCCGAGAGCACCGTGATCGTGCCCGGGCGGTTGAAGCTGCTGATCCGCTCCACTTCGGGCAGCATCCCGTCGATCGAGCGCACCAGGGCCCCCTGGCCCACCGCCACCAGAGCGCCGGCGCCGGCCGCCAGCGCCCCCAGCAGCAGCAGTTGGAGACTGCGCTTGCTCACATCGTGGCGACCAGGCTGCTGTGGCCGATCGCCAGGGCGGTCACCAGCATGCCCAGCACCAGAAACGGTTGGGCGCTGGCCTGGTATTTCACATCGAAGGCCACCGGATCCCGCAGCAGCCAGATGTCCTGGAAGGTCATCTGGGGAACGATCAAGAGCACCAGCAGCACGGCGGCGAAGTGCTGGCCGATCGCGATCAGCACGCCCACCATCGCCAGCTGGAACACATTGATCATTCCGGCGCTGATCCAGCTGGCCCGCTGGATCCCGAAGACCACCGGCAGTGATTGCAGCCCCAGGGCCCGATCCCCCTCCACGCTCTTGAAATCGTTCACCACCGCGATGCCGAGCCCCGCCAGGCTGTAGGCGAGGGTGAGCAGGGCGGTGGTCCAGGTGAGCTGGCCGAACAAGGCCTGGCCCGCCCACCAGGGCAGGGCGATGTAGCTGGCGCCGAGGGCGTAGTTGCCCAGCCAGCCGTTCTGCTTGAGCTTCAGGGGCGGAGCTGAATAGATGTAGCTCACCAGTGAGCCCCCCAGAGCCAGCAGCAGCAGCACCGGGGTGCTGTGGCCCGCCCAGAGGTCGAGCCCCCAGGCCACCGCCAGGCCGGCGAGCAGCAGCACCCAGATCTGCAGCTTCACCGCCCCCAGGCTCACGGCGCCCGACGGGATGGGCCGATAGGGCTCGTTGATCGCGTCGATCTCGCGGTCGTAGTAGTCGTTGATCGTCTGGGTGTAGCCCGCCAGCAGCGGACCGCTCATGAGCATGCAGGCGATCGAGGCGCCCACCTGGCTGAGCGACCAGTTGAAGTTGCCGGAGGCGGCCGCCCCGCAGATCACGCCCCAGATCAGGGGGATCCAGGTGACGGGTTTCATCAGCTGCAGATGCAGCTTCCAGGCACTGGTGGTGCCGGCCGCCCCCTTCATGCCAAGGAGCTGGCGGGCGCCGCCGCCGCTGGGAGTGGGCTCAGGGGAGTCGCTCACCTCAGGCGGGGGTGATCTCGTCGTCGAAGAACCAGCCGCTGCTGCCGTTGCTCAGCTCGACCACGACGCCGACACCGCTGCCGTCGGTCATCTTGTAGCCGCTCACGGTGCCCGTGGCGTCGGTGCGCAGCAGCTCCACCATCTCGGCGGGAATGCGATCGCGCACCCGGGTGACCTTGACCCGCGAGCCGATCTGGACCGTGCCGGAGGTGGCAGCCTGGGACATGGCCTGCGCGACGGGAGAGAAGCGCAACACTAACAGTCACCCCCTGCCAGTTCTGATGGTTGCCAAGCGCATCATTCCCTGCCTCGACGTCGCCGCTGGGCGGGTGGTCAAGGGGGTCAATTTCGTCGACCTGCGGGATGCGGGCGATCCGGTGGAGCTGGCCTGCCGCTACGACGGCTCCGGCGCCGATGAGCTGGTGTTCCTCGACATCGCCGCCAGCCACCAGGGGCGCGGCACCCTGGTGGAACTGGTGCGGCGCACCGCCGAGGCGGTCACGATTCCGTTCACCGTGGGGGGCGGCATCCGCTCGGTGGAGGGGATCACCGAACTGCTGCGGGCCGGCGCCGACAAGGTGAGCCTCAATTCTTCGGCCGTGGCCGATCCCGAGCTGATCAGCCGGGGGGCCGAGCGCTTCGGCTGCCAGTGCATCGTGGTGGCGATCGACGCCCGCCGCCGTTCAAGCAGCGAGGGCTGGGATGTGTTCGTCAAGGGCGGCCGCGAGAACACCGGCCTCGATGCCCTGGCCTGGGCGCGGCGGGTGGTGGAGCTCGGGGCCGGCGAGATCCTGCTCACCTCGATGGATGGCGATGGCACCCAGGCGGGCTATGACCTGGCGCTCACCGCCGCTGTGGCCTCCGCCGTGGAGGTGCCCGTGATCGCCTCCGGCGGCGCCGGCTGCATCGACCACATCGCCGAAGCCCTGGGGCCCGGCCAGGCCTCGGCGGCCCTGCTGGCCTCCCTGCTCCACGACGGCGTGCTGACCGTGGGGGAGATCAAGGCCGACCTGATCGGACGGGGGCTGGAGATCCGCCCGCTGCATGGGCCCTGAGCCTTGATGGGCCGGGCGGCCCTTCGGGGCTGTGATCCCTCGTTACATTGTGAGTAACAATCCGAGACCATCCGTTGCCGCCCCTGGCTCCACCCCTGTCCACTGCCCTGGCCCTGCTGATGGTGGTCACGGTGTTGGCGCTGGTGGCCTGGGCCCTGCAACTGATGCAGGCCGCCAATGACCGCAAGGAGTTCGCCCTGATGCTGGCGGGCTGCATGGTCTGCTTCGCCGCCGTGGGCCTGGCCACGGTGATGGTGATCACCCTGTCAGGGCCCCACGGTCTGCTCGCCGCCCGCCCCCCTGGTCTGGCCAGCGACGGCGAAGCTGGGATCAGTCTCGATGCGATCGCCTTGCCGTGGGATCAAATGGCCCTTGATCAAGGGGCCTCGGGAGCAGCGTTCCGGCTGGCCCCCTCCAGCGGCCGGACCGCTGATCCCCTCGGCTGAGCGCCCGTGAAGCCCGGTGATCCCGCCGCGGTGCGCGAGCTGTTCGAGGCGCTCGCCCCCCGCTACGACCTGCTCAACGACCTGTTCAGCCTGGGGCTGCACCGGCTCTGGAAACGCCAGGCGATCGCCTGGCTGCGGCCGTGTCCCGGCCAGCGGATGCTCGATCTCTGCTGCGGCACCGGTGATCTGGCCCTGCTGCTGGCGGCCCGGGTGCGTCCTGCGGGCCGGGTGCTGGGGCTCGATGCGGCCGCCGCTCCCCTGGCGCTGGCCCGCCGCCGCGCCGCCGCCCAGCCCTGGTTGCCCCTCGAGTGGCACCAGGCCGATGCCCTGGCCACCGGCCTGGGCAGTGCCAGCGTGGATGGGGCGGTGATGGCCTTCGGGCTGCGCAACCTCACGGATCCCGCCGCGGGCCTGGCGGAGCTGCGGCGTGTGCTCAAACCGGGCGCCCGCGCGGCGGTTCTGGATTTCAACCGGCCCAGCGCCCCGGCGGTTGCGGCCCTGCAGCGCCAGGCCCTGCGGCGGCTGGTGGTGCCCACGGCCGAGCGCTTCGGGCTGCGGGAGCACTTCGCCTACCTGGAGCCCAGCCTGGAGCGCTTTCCCAGCGGCCCCGAGCAGGAGCGGCTGGCCGGGGCGGCCGGTTTCGCCCAGGCCCGCCACCGCCCCCTCGCGGGGGGGCTGATGGGGTTGCTGGAGCTGGTGGCCTGAGGCAGGTTCCCCTGCCCCTCCCCATCGCCAGGCTGCCGCTGGCCGGTAGACGGTTGCGGCACTGGTGGGCCAGGGAAGGCAGCGCCAACCATGCACGTTGAACTGAAGGCGATTAGACATCATCCGAACGGAACCTTCAGCGTGGAAAACTTCCACATCCAGCCCATCGTCGATCTCGCCAGCGGCCGTGTCTGCGGTGGGGAGGTCCTCTGGCGGCCGAACGGCAATGCTCCTGCCTCTGAGCAGCTCCAGGCCCTGCAAGATGATCCGACCTTGAATCTGAAGGTCACCCAGGATTCCTTCGTCTTCGTCCTCAACCAGCTGGAGCGGATTCAGACCAACGTCTGGCTGTCGGTCAACCTCTCCTGCCGCTTCATCGGCTCGGGCCGGATGTTCTTCCGCCCGATCTCCCGCGCCGTCCCTGACCTCGACAACCTGCGCCGCAAGGTGGGCAAGCGTCTGGTGGTGGAGGTCACCGAGCGTGGCGTGGCCGGCCATGAGGAATCGGCCTTCATCAACGAGCTCACGGGTCTGCACACCATCGCCGTCGATGACTTCGGCACCGGGGATGCTCCCCTTTCCCACATGCTCTCGCTGAAGTTCTCCAAGGTGAAGGTCGACCGCTCGATCATCACCGGCATCGATTCCGACAGCTACCGCCAGCGTTTTCTGCAGTGGCTGCTGGCCGGCTGCCATGCCATCGGTGTGGAGGTGTGCGCCGAGGGCGTCGAAACGGAATCCGAGGCCGCCTTCCTGCGCCGCATCGGTGTCGACCAGGGTCAGGGCTGGCTTTGGAGCAAGGCACTCCCCGCCGATCAGTTCGAGGCGCTCACGGTGCCGATGGAGTCGGTCACCCAGTCGCTCGGGCGCATCCTCAACGCCTCCTGAGCGGCGGTCTGGGATCATCGGGATCGACCAGGTCGATCCTCAAGCGGCGCGGGCGATGCACTTCCAAGACATCATTTCCACCCTGAATCAGTTCTGGGCGGCACAGGGATGTCTGCTGCTCCAGCCCTACGACACTGAGAAGGGGGCTGGCACGATGAGCCCCCACACGGTGCTGCGAGCGATCGGCCCGGAGCCCTGGGCCGTGGCTTATCCGGAGCCCTGCCGCCGCCCCACCGACGGCCGCTACGGCGACAACCCCAACCGCGCCCAGCACTACTTCCAGTACCAGGTGCTGATCAAGCCCTCCCCCGATGGCATCCAGGAGACCTACCTGGCCTCCCTTGAAGCGTTGGGCATCCGCGCCGCTGACCACGACATCCGCTTCGTGGAGGACAACTGGGAATCCCCCACCCTCGGTGCCTGGGGCGTGGGTTGGGAGGTGTGGCTCGATGGCATGGAGGTCACCCAGTTCACCTATTTCCAGCAGTGCGGCGGTCTCGATTGCCGGCCGGTGTCAATCGAGATCACCTACGGCCTCGAGCGCCTGGCGATGTACCTCCAGGACGTGGAGAGCATCTGGGAGCTGAGCTGGAACGGCGAGCGCACCTACGGCGACATCTGGTTGCCGTTTGAGAAGGGTCAGTGCACCTACAACTTCGAAGCCTCCAGCGCCGAGCGCCTGCTGCAGCTGTTCGCTCTCTACGAGGCCGAGGCCACTGAGCTGGTGGAACGGCGCCTGCCGGCCCCAGCCCTCGATTACGTGCTCAAGTGCAGCCACACCTTCAACCTGCTGGAGGCCCGTGGCGTGATCTCGGTCACCGAGCGCACCGCCACCATCGCCCGCATCCGGCACCTGGCCCGGCAGGTGGCCGAAGCCTGGCTGCAGGAGCGCGAGGCCCTGGGCTTCCCCTTGCTCAAGGCCCCGGCGGTGCCGGTGTGATCAAGCGGATCCTGCTGCTGGTGGTGGTGGCTGCGGGCAGTTTCCAGGGGGGCCGCCTCACCGAGCGGGCCGTGGGGCCCTGCCGCATCCGGCCCGTGGCCGCCCTGCTGGCGCCGCTGATCGGCCAGAAGATGCCCAGCCCCCAGCTCTGCGATCTGATGCTCAAGTTGCCCAGCCCCTGAGCGCTCAGGGGGCCACCGGCAGGGCCGGTGCATCGAGGGTGTTGCTGCACAGGTCGATCACGATCTGCTGGCCGATGGATCTGGGATCCGGCGGCGCCCAGCCCTCCCAGTCCCCATCGATGCGCCAGGTCTGGCGCAGGCTCTCGCACTGCACCGCCACCGCCGTTGCCCCGGCCCGCCGCACCCCCAGATCGGCCACGGCCGGCTTCACCAGGGTGATGCGCACGCCGCCCGGGTGCAGCCGCCAGCCGGCCCAGTCCACCTCCGTGCTCCCGTAGCGGCGCCAGCGGGCCCGGCCCGATTGCTCCCGCAGGCTGAGATCGGCCCGGTCGCGGCGCTCGGCTGGGCTCAGCAGCAAGGCGGCGGCGGCGGTCTGGTCCCCCGTGCCGGCCGGCGGCGCTGGAATGGCGGGCCCCAGGGGGCGCGGCGGAGCCGGCGCTTCAGGGCGCACTCCCTGGCTCCCCGGCAGCTTCAGCCAGCTGCCCACCGGCAGGGCCTCGGCCCGCAGGCCCGGGTTGAGCCGCTGCAGGGCGTCCACGGTGGTGTCGCTGCGGTTGGCGATCGCTTCGAGGGTGTCGCCGGAGCGGATCAGCAGCCCCGGCCCCGCTGGTGGCAGCCGTAGCCGCTGGCCCACCACCAGCTGGTTGGCGTCCTTGAGCTGGTTGATCTCGATCAGCCCCTCGACGCTGACGCCGTGGCGCTGGGCGATGGCCTCAAGGGTGTCCCCTTCGCGCACCGTGATCGAGCGACCTGGGCCGAGGCCCTGGGCCAGGGACTGGGCCTGGAGAGGGGCTTGGCTGAGCCCTGCGGGCACGCAGGCGGCCAGCAGCAGGGCGAAAACCACGGCGGAGGCACGCACGGGCTTTGGGAAACGGACGGGACAGTGGCCGAACCCTAGGGGAACCCCCTGGGAACCCTGACGAGGTGTTCTCCGACCTCCCTATGCCTGCCGTTGTGGTGGCGTTGGCCCTGGTGGCCCTGGCCCTGGGGGTGGTGTCGCTGCCGGATCCCGTCCGCTGGCTGGCCCTTGTGCCCCTGGTCGCGTTAGCGGGCTGGTTGAGCCAGCGCCGCGCCTGGGGCCTGCGTCAGCGGGCCCTGCTGCTGGCGCTGTTGCCGCTGCTGCTGCTGTGGGGGCTGATTCACCAGAGCCACCCCGGGCCGGCCGATCCGAGCCGGCTGGTGGGGACGGCCCCGATCACCGTGCTGGAGGGGCGCCTGGCGGTTGATCCCCAGCCCCTCAGCGCGGGTGAGGGCTGCCGGGCGGTGCTCGAGCAGGCCGGGGGCGCCACGGAGCTGCGTTTTTCCACCTGCCCCGACCTGCGCCAGGGCTGGCGCCTGCGTGTCAGCGGCGTCCTGCGACGGCCGGCCTCGGGGCCCCATCCCCTGCTCAGTAGTGCCGCCGAGCGGCTGGCCCGCCAGGGCATCTGGAGCCAGATGCGTGTGGAGAAAGTGGAGGTGCTGGAGCGACCGGCGACGCCGGTGGCCGACTTGCGCCGGCGTATGGCCACGGCCCTGCTCCAGCAGGGCGGACCCGACAGGGGCGGGGTGCTGGCGGCCCTGGTGCTGGGCAGCGCCGTGGTGCCCGTGCCGCAGGCCGTGCGCGAGGCCTTTCGCGTCGCCGGCCTCTCCCACGCCCTGGCGGCCAGTGGCTTTCACCTCACGGTGCTGCTCGGGGCGGTGATGGTGCTGGGGCGGCGCTCCCCCCGGCCGATCCGCTGGACCCTGGCCGGCGGGGCGATGCTGCTGTTCTTGCTGCTGGCGGGGCCCCAGCCCTCGGTGGTGCGGGCCGTGCTGATGGGGGCGGTGGCCTTCGTGGTGCTGGAGAGCGGCCAGCGCGGCCGGCCCCTGGGGGTGCTGCTGCTCACGGTGCTGCTGATGCTGCTGGTGCAGCCCCTGTGGCTGCTGGATGTGGGTTTCCAGCTCTCGGTGGCGGCCACCGCCGGTCTGATGCTCACCTCCCGCGACCTGGAAACAGCCCTGGCCGCTCGCCTGCGGTCGCTCAGTTCCGCTCCCTGGGCGCACAAGCTGTCGGGGGGCCTGGCGGCGGGGCTGGCGGTGCCCCTGGCGGCCTCGCTCTGGACCCTGCCGCTGCAGCTGCTGCACTTCGGCAGTGTGCCGATTTGGGCCGTGCCCTCCAATCTGGTGGTCTCACCACTGCTGACGCCCCTCACCCTCGGGGCGATGGCGATGGCGCTGCTGGCGGTGCTGGCGCCACCGCTGCTGGTTCTGCTGGCCTGGCCCCTTGTGACCCTCACCGGAGTGCTGCTGGCGATCACCCGCTGGTTTGCGGCCCTGCCCATGGCCCAGTGGCAGCTGGGGCGGCCCAATGCGGGGCTGGTGCTGCTGTTCAGCCTGGGTTTGCTGCCGCTGCTGGTGGCGTCCTTGGGTCGATGGCGCCGGGGTCGGGCCTGCGGGCTGGCCTTGATCGCCCTGGCGAGCGCGGTGCACCTGGCCCTGATCGGTGTCGACCAGCTGCTGTTGGTGCACCAGGGGGCGGGGGATCTGCTGCTGGCCACCCACCAGGGACGCGCTGCCCTGGTGAGCACCCGAAGCGATGGCCTCAGCTGCAGCCGCGCCCGTCAGCTGGCCCTGGGCCTCGGTCTGCAGCGCTACGACTGGCTGTTGGTCAGCGATCCGGTGGCAGCGGCCGACCCGGCCTGCTGGCGTGCGCTCTCACCCCTGGTGCTCAGCTCCGGTGAGCAGCGCTTGCCGCTGGCGCCTGGGCAGCGGCTGGAGAGTCCGGGGCTGAGCCTGGAGGCTCTGGCGGCCGGCGGTCTGGCCCTGCGGCTGCAGGTGGGGGAGCACCCCTGGGTGCTGCTGCCGGATCGCCAGTCGCTGTGGTCTTGGCAGCAGGCGGTCGTCGGCGAAAGGCCACGGCTGGCGGGCCTGTGGCTGGGTTTCCGGCCCCGCCGGGCCGAGCGGGTGTGGCTGGCGTCGCTGGCTCCCCCGCGGCTGTGGTTGAGCGGACGGGCCCCGGCCGGGAAGGGGGCGCTACCCGGGGGCTGGTTCGCCAGTGGGGACAGCGGTTCCCTGCAGGGGCCGCCGGGCTGAGGCCGTTGCTGGATCTGCGGACCCAGGGCCGATGTCTACAGTGCCCTCGGCCTGCGGGCCGGCCAGGCGTTGTGGTCCCTGCAGCGCGGTGGTCTGGAGAGGTGGCTGAGTGGTCGAAAGCGAACGACTCGAAATCGTTTGAAGGGAAACCTTCCGTGGGTTCGAATCCCACCCTCTCCGTTTTTGCTCCATCCGACGAAATCCGGCGGCGCACGAGAAGTGTTGCACCGTAAGGCTTTTGAGGAAACCCTGGTCCGGGCTGATCCGGGGAAATCCGCCTGCATCAACCCCCGGCTGACGCCGATACCGTCAACTACGGCGCCTCTGCGTTCGGAGCCTTTGCGGCAAGATGGCCTCCGCGAATTCCAAAATGCTTTCGGGGAAAGCAATTTGGGCCCTCCGTCGAGCGGTCACAAAGCCGGTACCAGGCACCACGACCGCGATCGCCTCTAGCCCTGGGTGGCTCGCTCCGTCGCCAAGACCCGGCGCAGGGACGGCCGCTGGGTGGGGCAAGCGCCAATAGGGAGTTCCCCCTGCTGTTGCCGTGCTCATCCCAGGTAGAAGCTTTAGCCTGTTGTACAGGGAATTGGACGGATCAGATGCAGGTGGTCAGTTTTTCGGAGGCCCGCGAGAGCTTCAAGGCCGTCCTTGATCGCGTGGAAGCTGATGCGGATGTGACCCTGATCACCCGCCGCCACGCCCAGGGCGCCGTACTGATGTCGCTCAACACCTACAACAGCCTGATGGAGACGGTGCATCTGCTGCGCTCTCCCGCCAATGCAGCCCACCTTCAGCGTTCCCTTGGGCAGGCGGAGCGCGGTGAGCTGTTCCAGCATGGTCTGATTGATCCGGATCTCGCTGATGCCGGCAGCTGAGCGGCTCGGTTGGACCCCGGCGGCATGGGAGGACTACCTCTACTGGCAGGGTCAGGACCGCCAACAGCTTCGGCGGATCAATCAACTGATCCAGGCCTGTCTGCGGGACCCTTGTGCGGGCATCGGCAAGCCTGAGCCGTTGCGTGAAAATCTCTCCGGTTGCTGGTCGCGGCGCATCAACGACGAGCACCGGCTGTTTTATCGACTGGAGGCAGGTGTTTTGCTGATCCTGGCTTGCCGGTATCACTACCGCTGAAACGGGCAGCTCGGCAAGAGCCCGTGACGTTGCTGGGGTGAGCCCCCGGGAGTGCCATGGGCCACTCCAGGCCCGGTGGGTGATTGATCGGGCAGCAGCGGAGAAGTTGGGCTGCGCGGCGGGACCTCAGCCTTGCCTTGGAGCGTATGTGATGCATCTATGCTGCAACGTTGGTCTGTGCCTGCTTGGGCTTGGATGAAGGCCTGGATCCGGCGCGGTTCCCCCGCCGCCTTGAGCTGGAGATCTCCGCAGAGGCCATGGAACTCCTGATCGAGCTGGCGCAGCGCACGGGCCGGTCGATCAACGAAGTCGCCCTGGAGTTGCTTGATGGGCAGATTCGTCGCCTGCAGGGTGATTGAGCCCAGCGAGATCCGCTTGGTTGTCTTGCACGGATCGCGGCAACGATCGAGCTGGGGGCCCGGGCGAGAACGAGGAAGCGGATCGGCCCATGGGCGCGGCTGGGACCGATCCCTACTGGAGCGTCATGGCTCTGGGGCACCCTCTACCCCTCGGCAACGGTTGTTAGCAACCTTCCGTAGGCCAGATCGCTGCTGGAAGCATGGATGGGCAAGAAAAAAGCGGACCCGGGTGGCTCCGCTCGATGACCAGTTCCACTTTATGGCACTTTGTAACGAATCTCTCGTCTTGGGCGGTTCGGTTCACCGATCCGTGTAGTTGCTTCCTCAATCGATCGACCATGGGCCCGAACCCATGGCCCTGGAGAGGGCTCGCTCGGGTGATCTGTTGTCACACTTGCGTTTGAGCAGGACTGAGGTAGCGGGTTTAGGGTGAAAGCAACGGGCCGTTGGACGTTGAAAGTCACCCACTACAACGACGAGCACCTCATCGGCTTGTCTTCAGAGGAGGCAGCCCTGTTCGTTGATGTCTGCCATGCGGCGATCTTCTCGGATTTCATGCCACAGGATCCCGAGACCCAGAACCGCCTGATGTTGTTGCTGGGTCAGGTCCAGATCGGTCTGCTGCCCACCGCCCAGCAGTACTGGGAGCAGCAGCGCCTGTCGGCCACCTCCTCCCCCTCCTCCCTGCCCTGAGGGGCGGCGCTCCTTGCCGGCTCACCGCCGAAACTCAGGAGTGGAACAACAGCACCAGACCGTTGCTGAGCTGGTGAAACTCCCGCTCCTCACGGCTCAGGTCGAGTCCCACCAGCAGGCCCTCCTTGAGGGCGTCCTCATAGGGCGGCGAGACGGGCGGCTTCCCCACACGCCAGAGCGCCGCGATGCCCACCGGGGTGGCATGCCAGCTGAAACAGGCCGTCGTGCCGATCGACGGCTCCTTCATGGCGTCTTCAAGCAGCTCGCGGATCGGCATGGCCTGACGGAACTTCGGACAGCATCGGAATCTCTGGGCTGGGGGGCAATCAGCTGAGAGCTTTCGTGATGTCCGCCCCCGATGGCAGCGCCACCTACGGTGCGCCCATGCACCGCCTTCCCGCTCCGATCGCCCTCGTGCACGAGTGGTTCACCCCCCGCTCGGTGGGGGGATCGGAGCAGGTGGTGCAGGCCCTCGATCCGGTGCTGCGGCCGGACCTGTTCGCCCTGGTGGATGGCGAGAGCCACCGCGACGACAGCTGGCTGGCGGGCCGCCGCATTCGCACCAGCTTCATTCAGCAGCTGCCCTGGGGCATCAGCCATGTGCAGCAGTACCTGCCCTTGCTGCCCCTGGCGATCGAGCAGCTCGATCTGGCGGGCTATCCCCTGGTGGTGAGCAGCAACCATCTGGTGGCCAAAGGGGTGCTCACCGGCCCCGACCAGCTGCACGTGAGTTACGTGCATACCCCCGTGCGCTACGCCTGGGACCAGATGCACCCCTATCTGGCCAGCTCCGCCCTGGCCCGCAGCCCCCTGGGGCCGCTGATCCGCTGGCAACTTCACCGCTTGCGTCTGTGGGACACGCTCAGCAGCGGCCGGGTTGATGTGCTCGTGGCCAATTCCCGCTTCACGGCCCGCCGCATCCGCCGTTACTGGCGGCGCGAGAGCCTGGTGGTGCCGCCGCCGGTGAGCCTCTCCCGTTTCAGACCGGGGGCCCCCCGCGATGACTTCTATCTCTCTCTCTGCCGCCTGGTGCCCTACAAGCGGGTGGATCTGGTGATCGAGGCCTTCAATCGCCTCGCCCTGCCGCTGCTGGTGGTCGGCGATGGCCCTGAGCGGCGGCGGCTTGAGGCGATCGCGGGCCCCACCGTGCGGCTGCTGGGGCGCCGCAGCGAGGCGGAGGTGAATGAGCTGATGGGGCGCTGCCGCGCCTACGTGTTCGCCGGACTGGAGGATTTCGGCATTGCCCCGGTGGAGGCCATGGCGGCGGGCGCCCCGGTGATCGGGCTGGGCCAGGGGGGCCTGCTGGACAGCGTGCGCTGCCTGCGCAGTGGCGTGCCGGGCCCCACCGGTCTGCTGTTCCCCGAGCAGACCGTGGCCTCACTGGAGGCGGCCGTCGCCTATTTCCACGACCAGGAGCTCTGGAGGCGTTTCTCCAGCGAGGCCCTGCGCCATTGGGCCGAGCGTTTCGCCCCCGAGCGCTTCGAGGAACGCATGCTCAGCGTGCTCGAGCGCAGCTGGGAGCAGCACCGGCGCCGGCTGGCCCACGACAGCCGACCGGGCGCTGTGCCTCTGGTTTGAGTGACCCTGGCGATTGGATCGACGCACCTGGGGATCATTGAATGATGTCCATGGCTGACAGCACGCTGAGCCCTTCACCCCGCCGCCTGAACGATCGCGCTGGTGATCTGTTGCTCGTGGAACTTGATCATCAGCGCCGGACTTCAGTGCCCACGGCCCAGGATCTGATCGACGCCCAGGCGATCGGTTCACGGGTGCTCAAGCGCAGCGGTGATCTGCTCTTCGCTGCCCTGGTGCTGACGCTCGGATCACCCGTGCTGCTGGCTCTGGCGGTGGTCGTGAAGCTGAGTTCCCACGGGCCGGTGTTCTACGTGCAACGGAGGGTGGGCCGGGGCTACCGCGATTTCGGCTGCATCAAGTTCCGCACGATGCGCAAGGACGCCGATCGGATCTTGCCTGAACTGCTGCAGCGCTCACCGGAACTGGAGGCGGAATTCAGGAACGATTTCAAGCTCAAGGATGACCCGCGCATCACCCGGATCGGGAAATTTCTGCGCCGCTCCAGCCTCGATGAATTGCCCCAGTTCGTGAATGTGTTGCGGGGCGAAATGAGCGTGGTGGGTCCGCGTCCCATCGTGCGCGCCGAACTCAAGCGCTACGGCCTGCAGATGGATGAGGTGCTGGCCGTGCGCCCGGGTCTCACAGGCCTCTGGCAGGTGTCGGGCCGCAACAACCTCAGCTATAAAACCCGGGTGAGCCTGGATCTGCGTTACGCGCGCCGCCGCAGCCTGGTGATGGATCTGGGCATCATCGTGCGCACCATCGGCGTGATCCTGTTCCCCCGCGACCGCGGCGCCTACTGAGGCAGCGGCAAGCTTCCCAGCTGCCAAGTCGCCAGCCGTCCAGCCGCCTGGAGCCCAGCCGGAAGAGCCAGCGCCACCGCCAGACTGGTCCCCAGCCAGAGTCCCTCCAGCCTGCGGCTGAGCGACAGGATGCGACCAACCCCCGGGGCCGTGACGGCCCCCAGGCCAGTTCCCAGCACGGGTTTGTTCATCCACTGGCCGCCATAACGGTTGGCCCCTCCCAGTTGCAGCCTGGCCGCATGGGCGTAGGCCGCCTGGGAGACCCCCGCGTTCGGGGAGGGGTCGGGCGCCCCATCAGCCAGGGCTTGCTGGAGCAGCTTGATGGGGTGCCCTGCCAGCAGTCCCAGCCCCAGGGCCACCAGTCGGCAAGGCAGCCAGGTGAGCAGATCGTCGAGCCTCGCCCCGGCGGTGCCCAGCCAGCGCAGGCGGCCGCGGCGGTAGCCCAGCATCGAATCGAGGGTGCTGGCCGCCTTGAAGACCCAGGCCAGGGCCAGGGGGCCAGGGCCCCCCAAGGGCCAGAGCAACCCCCCCAGCAGCATCCAGAACAGGGGTCCGAACAGCCCGTCAACGGCGTTTTCCGCGGCGGTCTCCGCCGCTGCCCGCAGGATCTCCGCCTCCGCCAGACCCTCCACATCGCGGCCCACGATCCAGCTCAGGCGTTCGCGGGCCTGCTCCAGGTCGCCGGCCGCGAGGGCGGCCAGCACGCTCCCCACGGCCTGCTCGAGGCTGCGGCCGGCCAGGGCACTGGCCAGGCCGAGCAGCAGCAGCGGCAGCCCAAGCAACGGACGTGCAAGCACCAGGTGCTCCACCGCCAGGCCCGCGGCGGCGCTTCCCCCCAGCAGCAGCAGGGTGATCAGCAGCCCCGCCAACCGCAGGGCAGCGGGCCGATCGCCCGCCCAGGCCTCGGCCAAGCTCCGCAGGCCGTCGATCACCCAGCCCATCACCTGCACCGGATGCAGCCAGCGGCGCGGGTCCCCCAGCAGGCGATCGAGCCCACAGGCCAAGGCCACCAGGAACCAGGTCACCAGCAGCCTGGTCCCCAGTGCCGCTGTGGCGGTGACGTCGAGGCTGGTGGCATTCACGCCAGCTGGGGGCGCCAGCGGCGGTGCAGCAGCAGGGCGGCAAGCACGAAGGCCGCCAGAACGATGGGCAGGGCCCGCTCCAGGCCCAGTGCCTGACTGAGAGCTCCGATCGCCAGGGTGCCCAGCAGACCCCCCAGGGCCCCTGAGCGCTCCAGCACCTGCCAGCGCACGGCCACCGCCCCCAAGGGGGCCAGCGCGTCGATCAGATGGCCGTCGCTGCCGGCCGCCAGCAGGCCCATCGGCAGGAACAGCAGCACCGCCCCCCAGCCCGGCAGCGCCTGGGTGGCCGCCAGCAGCAGGGCGATCAGCAGGTAGGGCAGCCCGGGCCGCAGCCTGGGCTGCAGCGGGGTGGCCCCCAGGGTGCGGCCGAGCCCATAGGCGGTCAGCACCATGCCGAAATCGAAGCAGTTGCCCGCGCCCACCTTGCGCACCCACAGCGCCAGCAGGGCAAACAGGCTGCCGAACAGCACCCCCTGCAGGAGGCTGCGGAGCTCGAATCCACCCTTGGGCACAGGCAGCGGCGTTGGGGGCGCGGCCTCAGGGCCGCTGCGGCCGGAGGCCCAGGCCAGGGGCAACAGGGGCAAGAGCAGCACCAGGGCGTTGGCGTACTGGGCGACGGCCTTGCCGATCGGGAACAGCACGCCGGTGAGCAGGTTTCCCAGGAGTTGACCGAGGGATCCACCGAGGCGCAGCTGCTCCATCGGCACCCGCGAGCGGCTGAGCAGGGTCTGCTGCAGGGGCAGGCGGCTCATCTGACTCCCGAGGCCGAAGAGCAGCACCGCCAGCAGCGGCCACAGCACCGAGGGTCCGGTGAGTTTGACGCTCACCGCCAGCAGCAGCAGCGCGCTGGCCAACTGCAGGCCGTATCCCTCCTTGGCCTTCAGGGGCAGGGGCAGCAGGGCCGGCAGGGCTCCGAGCGCCGGGAGCAGGCTGTTCACCAGTGGTGAGGGGCTCAGCCCGCTGACCAGCCAGCCGGTGGAGGCCACCGTGAGGGCTCCACCGGCCTGGGCACTGCCCCAGGCCAGGGAGGGAAGCAGGCTGCTCATGGCTTCAGGCGATTGGCGCCAGTTTGCCCCCGGAGGTCGTTCGAGCCAGCCCGTTGCGCCGCGCTCAGGCGGCTTTGAGCCAGCTGAACATCGCCCGCAGGCCTGTGCCCACCTTCTCGATCGGGTGCTGGCTGTCCCGCTCACGGATGCGGGTCATCTCGGGTTTGCCGGCGTCGCATTCGGCCACGAAATTGCGGGCGAAGGTGCCGTCCTGGATGTCGGTGAGGATGCGCTTCATCTCCGCCTTGGTGTCGGCGGTGATCAGGCGCGGGCCGCTCACATAATCGCCGTATTCGGCGGTGTTGGAGATCGAATCGCGCATGGCGGTCAGGCCGCCCTTGACCATCAGATCAACAATCAGTTTCACCTCGTGCAGGCACTCGAAGTAGGCCAGCTCGGGCTGGTAGCCAGCCTCCACCAGGGTTTCAAAGCCGGCCTTGACCAGCTCGCTCAGCCCGCCGCAGAGCACCGCCTGCTCCCCGAAAAGGTCGGTTTCGGTCTCTTCCTTGAAGTTGGTTTCCAGAATCCCGGCGCGGGTGCCACCGATCGCCTTGGCGTAGGCCATCGCCAGGGCGCGGGCGTGGCCGGAGGCGTCCTGCTCGATCGCAAACAGGGCCGGCACGCCCTGGCCGTTCTGGTACTCCCAGCGCACGGTGTGGCCCGGGCCCTTGGGGGCGATCATCACCACGTCGACATCAGCAGGGGGCTTGATCAGTCCGAAGCGGATGTTGAAGCCATGGGCGAAGCTCAGCACCTTGCCGGCGCTCAGGTGGGGCGCGATCTCAGCGTCGTAGACCTTCTTCTGGAATTCATCGGGCAGCAGCACCATGATCCAGTCGGCCTTGGCGCAGGCATCGGCCACGCTCAACACTTCAAGGCCATCGGCCCTGGCCTTCTCGGCCGACCGGCTGCCTTCATAGAGGCCCACCACCACGGCCACGCCGCTGTCCTTGAGGTTGAGGGCGTGGGCATGGCCCTGGGAGCCGTAGCCGATGATCGCCACCGTCCTGCCGTTCAGCAGGCTGAGGTCGGCGTCGGAGTCGTAGAAGAGCTGGGCCATTCCGGGCGGCGGGCGGTGCAATCGGCGACTTTACGGTCGCGGCCGACCGGCCTAAGAGAGATCAGGCGTCAGTGGGGTGGGCGATCACCCGGTCGATCAGGCCGTACTCCTTGGCCTCGGCGGCGCTGAGGAAGTAGTCGCGGTCGGTGTCCTTGGTGACTTTCTCGAGGCTCTGGCCGCACATGTCGGCGAGCGACTGGTTGAGCATGTCCTTCATGCGCAGGATCTCGCGCGCCTCGATCTCGATGTCGCTGGCCTGCCGCTGGCTGGTGCCTCCCAGGGGCTGGTGGATCATGATCCGGCTGTGGGGCAGGGCCAGGCGTTTGCCCTTGGTGCCCGCCGCCAGCAGGAACGCCCCCATCGAGGCCGCCAGGCCCACGCAGATCGTCACCACATCGGATTTCACGTACTGGATGGTGTCGAAGATCGCCAGGCCGGCGGTCACCGACCCCCCCGGTGAATTGATGTAGAGGTAGATGGGTTTGCTATTGTCGTCGGAATCCAGATAGAGCATCTGGGCGACCAGGCTGTTGGCGATCGAGTCATTCACCTCAGAGCCCAGAAACAGGATCCGCTCCACCCCGAGGCGGGTGTAGATGTCGACCCAGCGCTCGTATTGGCTGCCGGGGAGGCGGTAGGGAACGCTGGGGGTGCCGATGGGCATGGCGGAAGCAGGTGCAGTGGTGGAAGCGGGATCGGTGGGAGGAAAGGCTCAGAGCCCAGGAAGCGGTGCCGGCAGGTCCTTGAGGCTGGTGAGCACGCGGTCGATCAGGCCGTACTCCACCGCTTCGGCGGCGGTGAGGTAGGTCATGCGATCGGAATCCTTGGAGAGTTGCTCGGGGCTGCGACCGGTGTTCTCAGAGAGCATCTCGAGCATCGTGCGCTTGTTGTGCAGCACCTCGGTGGCCCGGATCTGGATGTCGGTGGCCTGACCGCGGGCGCCGGAGCGGGGCTGGTGCAGCACGATCGAGGCATGGGGCAGGGCCGCCCGGTGGCCCTTGGCGCCGGCCGAGAGGATCATCGCGGCGGTGCCCATGGCCTGGCCGATGCAGATGGTGTGCACCGGCGGCTTGACATAGCGGATCGTGTCGCAGATGGCGAAGGCCTCGGTCTCGAAGCCGATCGCATCGCCCGAATACCAGCTGGTGCCGGTGGAGTTGATGTAGAAGAAAATCGGCTTGTCCGGGTTGTCGAACTCCAGAAAAAGCAGCTGGGCGATGATCAGCTCGGTCACGTCGACGCCCATCTGCCGCTTGGCATCGTCGTCGGAGAAGAGCGGCAACCCGAGGTAGACGATCCGTTCCTTGAGCAGCAGCGAGGGCAGATCAGGCGGCGGTGTGCGCATGACGGCTGAATCGCCGTAGTAGGGGGCCGACACCGACATCAAAGGGCTCACTCCAAAACCACTGCGCTGGAGCCTAGCGGGGGGGCGCGGGCTCCTGATCCCAGCGGGCGAAGACCATGCGGCCCGATGGGGTCTGCAGGGCACCGGTGACGGTCACCGGCAGGCGCTCGCCGATCCGCCCCCTGGCCGCTTCCACCACCACCATCGTGCCGTCGTCCAGGTAGCCCACCCCTTGCTCGGCCTCCTTGCCCTCGCGCACAATCTTGAGCTGCAGGGCATCCCCCGGCCGCACCTCGGGCCGCAGGGCGATCACCAGCTCGCTCAGGTTCATCACCTTGAGCTCCTGCACCTGGGCCACCTTGGTCAATCCGTAGTCGGCGGTGAGCAGGGTGCCGCCGGTGTCGGCGGTGAGCTTGAGCAGCTTCTCGTCGGCGCCAATGCCCTCGTAGCGGGTGGTGTTGACCACCAGCCGGCGGCCGTAGAGCTTGCGCAGCTCCGCCAGCAGGATCAGACCCCGACGCCCCTTGCCCCGCTTCTCGTTGTTGCTCGAATCGGCCAGGGCCTGCAGCTCATCGATCACCGCCTGGGCCACGATCACCTGGCCTTCGAGCAGCCCCGACTCCAGCAGGCCGCGGATGCGGCCGTCGATGATCACGCTGGTGTCGAGGATCTTGGCGCTGGCGGGCTGGAGCACCCCCTCGGCGACGAGCAGGGCCTCGGTGCTGGAGGGGTTGAACAGGCGCAGCAGCGTGCGGCCGTGCACCTCCGCCAGGTTGTAGCCCAGCACCCCGAAGAAGACGTTGCTGAGCACCGCCGCCAGCGGTTTGACGAACACCACCTCCCAGGGGAGCGGCAGCAGCAGGATCGGCGCCAGCAGCAGGTTGGCCACCAGCAGCCCCAGGATCAGCCCCACCGCCCGGCTAACCAGCAGGTCGGTGGGCATGCTGCGCACCTGGGCCATCAGCCGCCGGCGCAGCTGCTGGAAGAACAGGCCCGCCAGCAGGGCGACGAAGGTCCCGAAGCCCGCCAGTTCCCAGCGCAGCTTGGCGAGATCGCTGACCTTGATCAGAAGGTCTTCGGGAAGCAGATCGACCCCCAGCCACCCCGTGGCCGCACCGGAGATCAGGAACAGCACCAGGATCAGGGTGTCCACCATGGCCGGCTTGCGGCAGTCCTGCGCTCAGGCAGGCAGCATGCCGGACGATGGCCGGTTTGACTCGGCCAGGTAACCGCACCTCGGGGCCAGCCCTTGCTCCAGCCCCGCAGCGCCTACCTCCACATCCCCTTCTGCCACAGGCGTTGCTTCTACTGTGATTTCGCGGTGGTGCCCCTGGGGGACCACGCTGACGGCGCCTCCTCCGGCTCGATCGCCGCCTACCTCGAGCTGATCGAAACCGAAATCGAGCGCTCGCCAGGCGGCCCACCGCTCTCGACGGTGTACCTGGGGGGCGGCACCCCCTCGCTGCTCACCCCGGCCCAGGTGGGGCGGCTACTGACGGCCCTGGCGATGCGGTTCCGAATTGCCCCGGGGGCGGAGATCAGCCTGGAGCTCGATCCCGCCAGCTTCGACCAGGGCCGGCTGGCGGGCTACCTGGCGGCGGGCATCAACCGGGTGAGCCTGGGGGGCCAGAGCTTCGATGACGCCGTGCTGGCGCGCCTGGGGCGGCGCCACCGGCGACAGGATTTGCTCGAGGCCGCCGGCTGGCTGCGCCAGGCCCAGGCGATGGGGGAGCTGGGCAGCTGGAGCCTGGATCTGATCCAGGGGCTGCCGGAGCAGGGCCTGGAGCACTGGCGCGCGCAGCTGGAGCAAGCCCTGGCTGAAGCGCCCCCTCACCTCTCGATCTATGACCTGATCGTTGAGCCCGGCACCGTGTTCGAGCGCCTGCAGGCCCGGGGCCAGTTGCCCCTGCCGGATCCAGACCAGAGCGCTGATCTGATGGAGTTGAGCGCCGAGCGGCTGCGGGCGGCCGGCTATGGCCACTACGAAATCTCCAACTACGCCCTTCCTGGCCATGCCTCCCGCCACAACCGTGTCTATTGGAGTGGGGCCGGCTGGTGGGGGTTTGGCCTCGGGGCCACCTCCGCCCCCTACGGCCGGCGCCTGGCCAGGCCCCGCACCCGGGCGGCCTACGCCGCCTGGTTGGGGGAGCTCCAGGCGACGGCGGAGCCCCCGATCGAGCTGAACCATGCGGCGGCGGTGCCCCTGCCCTTCGATGAGCGTCTGTTGGTGGGCCTGCGCCGCCGGGAAGGGGTCGACATGGCCGAGCTGGCGGTTGAGTCGGGCTTGGGGGCCGGTGAGCTCGATCAGTTGCGGGAGCTCTGCGCGCCGTTCAGGGAGCGGGGGCTGCTGCGGATCGAGGGACCCCGCTGGCGGCTGAGCGACCCGGAGGGTCTGGCCCTCAGCAATGCGGTGTTGCGGGAGCTGCTGGCGTGGTGGGAGCAGCGCTCTGCCGCTGCCGTTCCAGCCAGCCCCTGAGCGCCTCCACCGCCAGCTCCCGGCCCGGCAGCAGCGGCGGGCAGAAGGGGGGCGGGCTGGGGGTGAGGCCGAGCAGGTCGGCGGTGACGCGCACCTGGCCGTCGCAGTCGTCGCCGGCGCCGATGCCGATCACCGGGATGGAGAGCTCCCGCCGCAGGGCGCCCGCCAGGGCGGCCGGCACGTGCTCCAGCACCAGGGCGAAGCAGCCGGCGGCCTCGAGGTCGAGGGCCGCCCGGCGCAGGCGCTCCTGGCTGATCGGGTCGTTGGCCTGGCGGCGGTAGCCCAGGCGGTGCACCGACTGGGGGGTGAGCCCCAGGTGACCCATCACCGGAATGCCGCTGCGCACCAGCCGGTCCACCACGGCCACGGTTTCGCTCTCCCCCCCCTCCAGCTTCACGGCGGCGGCGGCGGTCTCCTTGAGCACCCGCCCGGCCGCCGCCACGGCCTGATCCAAGCCGCACTGGTAGCTCAGAAAGGGCAGATCACAGACCAGCAAGGGTTGGCTGGCTGGCGCGGCGCCCAGGCCCCGGGCCACCGCGCGGGTGTGGTGGATCATCTCCTCGAGGGTCACAGGCAGGGTGGTGGCGTGCCCCAGCACCGTCATCGCCAGGGAGTCGCCCACCAGCACCACATCGGCGCCGGCCTCCAGCACCAGGGCGGCCGAGAGGGCGTCCCAGGCGGTCAGCACCGCGAAGCGCTGGCCGGCCTGCTTCCGCTTGATCAGATCACCGGGACGCAGGGGCACAGGCCAGAGGTGCGCAGGGGCCATTGCTAGCATCCATTCGACTCGGACCCACGCGGCTCAGACGCCCAAACCTGGTCAGACCCGGAAGGGAGCAGCCAAACGGGATGCTCGGGGCAGGCGTGGACTCCGGGTCACCCTTTTCATGGGACTCGCCGTTGGCGGCTCGATGGCCTTAGGCCCCACGCTTTCAGCGATTCGCCAGCACACTCGGCAGCACAGCTGCGGGCCCTGGGAGAGCCAGCGTCAGCCCTCGTGTTTCTGGCGGTTGAGCAGGAAAGCCGGAATCGTGGCGCCCCGCAGCTCCGTTTCGCTGGTGCTGGCGTTGGAGGAGCCCAGGGAGGAGACGAAGCTGCTGATCGAGGCCTCCGGGCGGTAGGTGTTGCCGGCATCGAAGCCTGTGGCGATCACGGTGACGTGAATCTCGCCCTCAAGGCTTTCGTCGACCACGGCTCCAACGATGATGTTGGCCTCGGGGTCGACCACGTCGTAGATCACCTCAGCGGCGCTGGTCATGTCCTCGAGGGTCATGTCCTTGCCACCGCAGACGTTGATCACCACGCCTTTGGCGCCGTCGATGCGGGCCGCCTCCAGCAGGGGGCTGCTGATCGCCGCCTGGGCGGCCTCGGTGGCACGGGAGCGGCCCGAGCCCACACCAAGGCCCAGCAGGGCGGTGCCGGCCTCGGCCATCACCGAGCGCACATCGGCGAAGTCCACGTTCACCAGGCCCGGCCTGGTGATGATGTCGCTGATGCCCTTGACGCCGCTGCGCAGCACGTCGTCGGCGGCGCGGAAGGCCTCCTGCAGCGGCGCGCCCGCGATCGCCTCCCGCAGCCGGTCGTTGGGGATCACGATCAGGGTGTCCACATGCTCGGCCAGGCGGGCGATGCCCTCTTCGGCCTGGCGCATGCGCTTGCGGCCCTCGAAGCTGAAGGGCTTGGTGACGATCGCCACCGTGAGGGCGCCGCACTCCTTGGCCACCTCCGCGAGGATCGGGGCGGCGCCGGTGCCGGTGCCGCCGCCCATGCCGGCGGCAATGAACACCAGATCAGCGCCCTGCAGGGTCTGGGCCAGTTCGGCCCGGGATTCCTCGGCCGCCTTCTGGCCGATCACCGGGTTGCCTCCGGCGCCGAGGCCACGGGTGAGTTTCTGGCCCAGCTGAACCCGTTGCTGCGCCGCCGACTGGATCAGGGCCTGGGCGTCGGTGTTGAGCACCCGATAACTCAACCCCTGGAGGTCGGAGGCAATCATGCGGTTGACCGCATTGCTGCCGCCGCCGCCGACGCCGATGACCTCGATCCGCGCGGATTGGCTCGGAACGATGCCGTTGCTGCTGGCGGGGCTCAGGGACATGTCGGCGGGTACCGCAAATAGAGGGATGGGGACGGTCGGCAGGGCCTCGGGGGGCTGTTCCATGGGGCGCACCGCTCCGAAGACCATGGGCAGCATTATGTCGGTGGAAAGCGCGATGGGTCTTCGTCTCCTGATACACCTTTGCCGGATTCCCCACAGCCGGCAATCGGCCTGAGCCCAGGGGGACGGCGCTGCACTCAGTCCACCCCGGCCGGAGTGGCTCCCTTGCCGCCGCTGCCGTTGAAGGGGGCTGGCAGTCCCAGCTCCGGTTGGTCGGGGTTGCTCAGGTCGATGGACTGCAATTTGAGGTTGCGCACCTTGGCGGGCAGTTCCTCGGACAGGTGGCTGAGCACCTCCAACTGGCGCTCCAGCTGGGCGTCGGGGGGACCCAGGCGGATCAACCCCAGGGAGGCGGTGCGCAGCCACAGGGAGCCACTGGGCTCGAAGCGCACCTCCAGCAGGGGGCTACCGAGGTCATCGCGGCGGGCCAGCACCTGTCCGAGGGCGGGGCGATAGCGCTCCTGCCAGCCGACCACGGTGGTCCTGGAGGCTGGGCCGGCGCCACCGGCCCCCTGCTGCTGGCGCCGGCTCATCCAGCTGCCGAAACGATCCACATAGCCCAGCTCAAGCCCCCGGGGGGTGCGCCGTTCGGCCCGGGCCACCGCCTGGCGGTCCACCAGCTGGATGCGCAGCCGGGGCGGCAGCATCAGCCGGCTCACCTGGACGTTTTCCACCGGCAGGGCCGCCGCCAGTGCCGCCGTGATCGCCTGGGGACGCAGTTCCAGCAGCGGCAAGGGGAACCGCAGCTGGGCGGCCTGGATCACCTGCTCGCGGCTCACCTGCTGGCTTCCGGAAACCTCCACCTGCGCAGGGCTCTGCAGGGTCCAGCCCTGGCGCAACAGCACCCAGCCCAGGCCGGCCGCGGCGGCGCTGAGCACCACCACCTGCCAGCTGTGGCGCAGCAGCTGAGTGCGTCGTTGCTGGCGCAGCTGGCGCCGCCGCTCGGCGCCGGCGGGGAGCACCTGGCGGGGTCCTGCGGGCGGGGACTCCGGCTTGGAACTCACAGTTCGCAGCGGGAGCGCGACATCAGATCGTCCATCCAGCGGCGGGCCCGTTCGGCATCGGCGAAGGGGAGATCCTTCTGAATACCGGAGCCCACCAGCCGCAGGCGGCAGCTGCCCTGGCTTTCCTCGGTGAGCGGCGCTTCTCCGGATCCCAGGGCCAGCAGCTCGACGAGCTCCAGCGACTTGATCGTGAAGGTGTCCTCCAGCTCCAGGTTGCCGGCGTGGAAACGGCTCCAGCTCAGTTCACCATCGATCAGTCGGGCCGCGCCGCAGCCATCGAGCTTGGCCAGCTCAGAGCCTTCCGCCCACTCCTGGAACAGCCGCTGGCGCCGCCGCTCCAGCCAGCCCAGGGCGGTGAGCAGCACGAACACCACCAGCAACGGCAACCACAGCAGTCCCTGACTCATGCCGCCTGTGCCTCCCTGTCTGGGTGGGTGTCGATGGACCATTCTCCCGCCAGCTGCACCAGTTGGTGCACCAGCTCCTCCAGCGGCAGGCCCGTGGCGGCCCAGAGCAGCGGATACATGCTCTGGTTGGTGAAGCCGGGGAGGGTGTTGATCTCGTTGAGCCAGAGGGTGCCGCCACCAGCTTCGACAGCGCTTGCGGCGCCGCCCGCGTCGCCGCCACTTTCTTCATAGAAGAAGTCGACCCTGGCCAGCCCTTCGGCCGCCACCGCCCGGCAGGCCTGGATCGCCAGCGCCCGGGCCCGCTCGCTCACCGCCTCTGGCACATCGGCGGGGATCACGGTGTGGCTGAGCCCCTCGGTGTACTTGGTGGTGTAGTCGTACCAGTCGGCGTCGAAGCGGATTTCCCCCAACACCGAGGCCCGCATCGCCTCGCGGCCGAGCACGGCGCATTCAAGCTCGCGGGCGACGATGCCCTTTTCCACCACCAGGCGCCGGTCGTGGCGAGCGGCCTCTTTCAGGCCCTCTTCGAGGCTGGCGCGGTCGGTGGCTTTGCTGATGCCCACCGAGGACCCCAGGTTGGCGGGCTTGATGAAACAGGGATAGCCGAGGCTGGCCTCCAGGCGCTCCAGCAGGGCAGCCGCGCGCTGGGGGGCGTCCAGTTCGGCGGCCTGCACGCAGACATAGGGCACCTGGGGCAGGCCGGCGGCGGCGAAGGCGGCCTTCATCGCCTGCTTGTCCATGCCCACGGCCGAGCCCAGCACCCCGGAGCCCACGAAGGGCACCTGCATCAGGGTGAACAGCCCCTGGATCGTGCCGTCTTCCCCGTTGGGGCCGTGCAGCACCGGAAACCAGACCTCCACCTCAGCCGCCCCGGCGGGCAGCCCCTGGAAGCCCGGCCGCACCGACGTGGCCGGCTGCTCCTCCGGCTCGGGGGGGCAGCCCGCCGCCAGCACCGCCTCGGCCACCGCCGGCGGCCACCAATGGCCGGCCTGGTCGATGTAGAAGCACAACAGCCGGTAGCGCTCTGCATTGGCACCGCGGCCAAGGGCGCCGGCCACGGTGGCGGCCGAGCGGATCGAGACCGCATGCTCCCCGGACACTCCGCCGAACACCAGACCGATCGAGGTGGGCGCAGACGGCATCGGGAACTGGCCCAGGGGCCAGGGGGCAGGGCCCAAACGTATCAGTGCCGCAGGGCGGGGGCGAGGGAGCGACCGCTGAGCGAAAAGGAGCGGGTTTCCTCGATGCGCACGGGCACCAGCGCGCCGAGGCCCTGCCCTTCGTCCGGGAAGAAGGTGAGCCGATTGGTCCGTGTGCGGCCCATCAGCTGGCCGGGATTCTTGGGGTTGGCGCCCTCCACCAGCACTTCCTCGACGCGCCCCAGGTAGCGGGCGCTGCGGGCGCGGGCGGTGCGCTCCACCAGGGCGTTGAGCTCCTGCAGCCGCTCCACCTTGACCGTCTCGCTGAGCTGGCCGGGCCAGTCAGCGGCCGGGGTGCCCGGGCGGGGGGAGTAGGCGGCGGTGTTGACCAGATCGAAGCCGATCTCCTCGATCAGATCGAGGGTGTGGCGGAACTGGGCATCGGTTTCGCCCGGGAAGCCGACGATCACATCCGCGCTGATCGAGGCCTCCGGCATACGCACGCGGATGCGCTCGATGATCCGCCGGTAGCGCTCCACCGTGTAGCCGCGGGCCATGGCCTTGAGCACGTCGTTGTCGCCGCTCTGGAACGGGATGTGGAAGTGTTCGCAGACCTTGCTCAGATCCGCGCAGGCGTCGATCAGGCGCTCGGTGAAGTAGCGCGGATGGCTGGTGGCGAAACGGATCCGCTCGATCCCTTCGACGCCATGGATGTGATGCAACAGGTCGGTGAGGGTGTGCTGGCGGCGACCCTCGGGGGTGATGCCGGGCAGATCGCGGCCATAGGCATCGATGTTCTGCCCCAGCAGGGTGATTTCCTTGAAACCTTGGGCCGCGAGCCCCTCGATCTCCAGCCGGATCGCTTCCGGCAGCCGCGACTGCTCCTTCCCCCGCACGGCCGGCACCACGCAGTAGGTGCAGCGCTCATTGCAGCCGTAGATCACGTTCACCCAGGCGCAGCTGCCGCTGTCACGCCGGGGGGTGGTGAGGTCTTCGAGGATGTGGTGCTCGCCGGTGGCCACCACCTGCTGGCCGAGCTCCACCTGCTCCAGCAGCGTGCCCAGGCGGTTGGCGTGCTGGGGTCCCATCACCAGGTCCAGTTCGGGCACCCTCCGCAGCAGCGCTTCGCCTTCCTGCTGGGCCACGCAGCCCGCCACCACCAGGGTGAGGTGGGGATTGAGGCGTTTGCGCTGGGCCTGGCGGCCCAGGTAGCTGTAGACCTTCTGCTCGGCGTTGTCGCGGATCGTGCAGGTGTTGTAGAGCACCAGATCGGCGCTGTGCTCGTCGCTGCCGGGGGCATAGCCCATGGTTTCCAGGATCCCGGCCATGCGCTCGGAATCCGCCTTGTTCATCTGGCACCCGAAGGTGGTGATCCAGTAGCTGCCCCTCACGGCTGGTTGCGCGCCCATGGGCCCAGTTTCGTTGATCGCCGGCCCATGCGCTGACTTCGCTGGCGCTGGCTACGGTGCAAGCCTTCTGCGGACAAGGCCCCGCCCCCATGGAGCTGCGCCTCGATCGCTTCGTGCTCACCAAGGCCGTGCCGCTGGCGATCAGCCGCGGCACCACCGCTGCGGTCACGCGTCTGCGGGTGCGGCTGATCCATGAAGGGATCGAAGGCCAGGGGGAAACCGGCGGCTTCGAGACCGGTCACCGGGCTTACCACCTGGAGCCGGTGGAAGCCGAACTGCGGGCCCTGGCACCGGCCCTGGCGGGACGGGACCCCGCCAATCGCCAGGCCCTCGAGCCCCTGCTCGCAGAGCTCTCGCCACCGGCCCGCTGCGGCCTGGATCTGGCCCTGCATGACTGGTGGGGCCAGCGGCTGGGGCAGCCCCTCTGGCGGCTCTGGGGCCTGGATCCAACGGCCGTGAAGCCCACCAGCCTCACCCTGGGGCTGGGCAGCGTGGAGCAGGTGCTTTCGCGGCTGGAGCGCTGGTGGCTGCAGCTGCCGGCGCGCCGTCTCAAGCTCAAGCTGGGCAGCCCCGATGGGGTGGAGCATGACCGCGCCCTGGTGCGGGCGGTGGCGGAAGCCCTGACGCGCCAGGGCCAGGCCCAGGGTGAGGCGCTGGAGCTGCAGGTGGATGCCAACGGCGGCTGGGACCTGCAGGCGGCCTGCCGGCTGATCCCCTGGCTGGCGGAGCAGGGGGTGGTGCTGGTGGAGCAGCCCCTGGCGCCCCTGGCGGATCCCGAGGCCGATACGGCGGGGTTCGCCGCCCTCGATCTGCACTGCCCGATTCCCCTGGTGGCCGATGAGAGTTGCTGGAACCTCGAGGATCTGCTGCGGCTCGCTCCCCATGTGGATGGGGTGAACCTCAAGCTTCTCAAGACCGGGGGCCTCAGCGAGGCCCTGTTGATGGCCGGCGTCGCCCAGCGGCTGGGGCTTGATCTGATGCTCGGCTGCTACTCCGACAGCGCCCTGCTCAACGGCGCCGCCGCCCAGCTGCTGCCCCTGGTGCGCTGGCCCGACCTGGACAGCCACCTGAACCTGGTGGATGACCCCTTCGAGGGCCCGCCGCTGGAGGGCGACCGGGTGCGGCCGTCGGAGCGGCCGGGGTTGGGGGTGCGCTGGATCGGCCGGCCATGAGCGCGGCCCTGGCGCTGGGCCCCCGTTCACCGCTGGATCCCCAGGCGCCGCTGGTGCTGCTGCAGCACGGCGGCCTCGACAACCTCTCCGGCAAGACCGGTCTGGCGATGCTCCGCTATCGCTCCGGACCGATCGTGGCCGTGGTGGACCCGGCCCACGCGGGCGAAGATCTCGGGGCGCTCACGGGAATTCAGCGGGCGGTGCCGATCCTGGCCTCGCTGCAGGAGGCCCTGCCCCTGGGGCCGCAGGTGGCGGTGGTGGGGCTGGCCCCCTCCGGCGGGCTGCTGCCGGAGCCGTTGCGGCGGGATCTGCTCGCGGCGCTGGCGGCGGGCCTGAACGTCGCCAGCGGGCTGCATACGCGCCTGGGGGACGACCCCGCCCTGGCGGCCCTGGTGGGGGAGGGCCAGTGGATCTGGGACCTGCGCCAGGAGCCCGAGGGGCTGCAGGTGGGGGCCGCCCGGGCCGCGGCGTTGCCGGGCCGGCGCCTCCTGGCGGTGGGCAGCGACATGGCCGTGGGCAAGATGAGCGTCTGCCTGGAGCTGCGGGCCGCGGCCCTGGGTCGCGGGCTGGACGCCCGCTTCGTGGGCACCGGCCAGGCGGGGATCCTGATCGCCGGCACAGGGGTGCCCCTCGATGCCGTGCGCGTCGACTACGCCGCCGGGGCGGTGGAGCGGGCCGTGCTGGAGGCGGGCCAGGGCTTGCCCGAGGACGGACTGCTGCTGGTGGAGGGCCAGGGCTCCCTCTGCCATCCGGGCTCCACCGCCACCTTGCCCCTGATCCGGGGCAGCCAGCCCACCGATCTGGTGCTGGTGCACCGGGCTGCTCAGGAGTGCATCCGGGAGCGGCCGGGAGCGGCGCCGGTGCCGATTCCCCCCCTGGAGCAGCTGGTGGCCGTGGTGGAGGCCCTGGCCGCCCTGGCCCGTCCGGTCGGCTGCGTGGCGGCCCCCCCGCGGGTGCGCGCCATCGCCCTCAACACCAGTGGCCTCGATCCGGCCGGGGCATCAACGGCGATCGAGGTTTGTCAGAATGGGCTTGGCCTGCCCACGGACGATCCGGTCAGAAACGGGGGTGCCACGCTTCTCGAAGCCCTGCTGGGGGACTGACGGCGAGGGACGAAGCCGAAGGGGAGCGAAGAGAAAAAGGGCGAGCGAGGGGAATTGAACCCCCGAATGGCGGAATCACAATCCGCTGCCTTAACCACTTGGCTACGCCCGCCGTGGGCTGCGCGATCCTATCAACCTGACTCCTCTGTTCCCTTGCCGTTGAGCCCCCCGCCCACCACCTCGACCCGGCGAGCGCGGACCCTGTTGCTGGGTGGCGGAGCGGCGCTGGCCGCTGGCGCGGCGCTGGTGTTCAGCAATCCCACCCCCGCCGAGTTCGAGCTCTACGCAGGGGAGCGGCTGGTGGACCTGACCACCCGTGAGATCTGCGGCGACGACGGTCTGCCGATGCTGCTCGGCCTGCTGGTGCAGAACTGCCCGGAGCTGGTGCACGGCCAGCGCAAGCTGCTGGGCTCCTTGGCGGCTGCGAACACCCGTCGTTTCAACGCTGGCCTGTTCAGCCTCTACAACACCGATGTGGGGGGGCAGGAGGTATTGCCCTGGCTGCATCTGCCCCGTTACCACGTCACCACCCTGGCGGGGGCCGGCCAGTTCCTGCAGCTGGAGGCCATCAGCCGCCCGGTGGAGCGGAAGTGAGTCGCTCGGGCCCTCCGCTGCCGCCCCTGCTCCTGCCGCGGGCGTTGCTTGATCCCCTCTGGCTCGCCTGTCCCAGGGCCGATGGCGAGGGCCTGGTGGCGGTGCAGCTGCGCGTGGCCGAGGGACGCATCAGCGCCCTGGAGCCCCATGAGCCCCAGGGCGGCGCGCCGCTCCCCCTGGCCCTGACCCCGCCGGTGGAGCCCCACGCCCACCTCGACAAGGCCTTCAGCTGGTCGGAGCATCCCAACCAAGCCGGCACCGTGGCGGGAGCCCTGGCGGCCAACGGCCAGGAGCACCTCAGCCGCACGCGTGAGCGGGTGCTGGAGAGGGGGGAGCGGGCCTTGGGGCTGGCCTGGGCCTCGGGGCTGCGGGCCGTGCGCAGCCACATCGACAGCCTTGGTCCTGCGGCGGCGGTCAGCTGGGAGGCCTTGCTGGAGCTGCGCCAACGCTGGCAGGGGCGAATCGAGTTGCAGTTGGTGGCCCTGGTGCCGATCGACCACTGGCAGGCGCCCGAGGGGGCGGCCCTGGCGCGGCGGGTGGCGGATGCCGCTGGGCTGCTGGGGGGCGTGCTGGGGCCGGGGTTTGTGGCGCCCCAGGCGGCAGAGGCGGGGCTGCTTGCCCTGTTGCGCCTGGCGGAAGGGCTGGGTTGCGGCGTGGATCTGCATGTGGATGAGGCCGACGTCCAGCCCGGGGTGGGCGTCTCCCTGGTGAGCCGCCTGGTGCGCCGGCACGGGTTCGGGGTGCCCCTGGCCTGCAGCCACAGCAGCAGCCTGGGCCTGCTGAGCGCGCCGGCCCTGGAACGGCTGGCGGAGGCGATGGCGGCGGCGGGCCTGGGGGTCGTGGCCCTGCCGCTCACCAACCTCTGGCTGCTGGGTCGACGCGGCGAGGCCACCCCCAGCCGCCGGCCCCTGGCCCCGATCCGGCAGTTGCAGCGGGCCGGGGTGACCGTGGCAGTCGGCGGCGACAACGTCCAGGACCCCTGGTATCCCGGCGGCGCCTTTGATCCGATCGAACTGCTGCGCCAGTCGTTGGCGGCGGCCCAGCTGGCCCCCTGGCAGCGGCTGGGGCTGGCGCCGTTCACGACGGCGGCCGCCCGGCTCCTGGGCCTGGCCTGGGATGGGGTGCTGCGGGTGGGGGCCCCCGCCGATCTGGTGGTGCTCTCGGCCGGCTCCTGGGGTGAGCTGCTGGCCCGACCGCCCCAACGGCGGGTGCTGCGCGCCGGTCAGTGGCTGGCGCCGGAACCGACCGACTCCCCGTTTCTGGCGGGGTTGTCACCGCAACCCCAGGGCCCATGACCCGCCCGGCCCACGAGTCGCCCGCTCCGGCCAGCGCCGAGCGGCTCGAGGCGCTGGTCGCCGATCTCAGCGGCCTCGATCTGGTGCGCGCGGGCCTCGAATTGGAACGCCTCTCCAGCGACTACTTCGATTACTCACCGCTGTTGCATCGCCAGCTCCAGGGACGGCTGGCCCAGTTGGTGGTGCGGGCTCAATCCGTCGATGACGTGCTTCGGGTGGCGGCGGCCTGCGCCCGCCACGAGGTGGCGCTGACGCCGCGGGGGGCGGGCACCGGCAACTACGGCCAGTGCGTGCCCTTGGCCGGTGGCGTGGTGCTGGATCTCAGTGGGCTGAACCGGTTGCGGGGTTTCGATCCGGCCAGCGGCATCGTCACCGCCGAAGCGGGCTGCCTGCTGGCGAGCCTCGACCGCCAGCTGGAGCCCCACGGCCGGGCCCTGCGGCTGGCCCCCAGCACCTACCGGAGCGCCACCCTCGGCGGCTTCATCGCCGGGGGCTCCGGCGGCATCGGCTCGATCCGCTGGGGCTTCCTGCGTGATCCGGGCCATCTGCTGGGCCTGGAGGTGGTCACGCTGGAGCGGGAACCCAGGTTGCTGCAGCTCGATGCCTCCGCCAGCCGGGCGCTCAACCACGCCTACGGCACCAACGGCCTGCTCACCGCCCTCACCCTGGCGACCACCGAAGCGGTGGACTGGCGGCAACTGGTGCTGGAGTTCGAGCACTGGGACGCCGCCCTGGAGGCGGCCCGCGCCCTGCCGGCCGCGGCCCTGCTGCTCAATGCCCTCTGCCTGCTGGAGGCGCCCCTGGCCAGGCGGCTTCCCAGCCCGGCGGGCTGCCCGCCGGCCGCCGGCCACCGGCTGCTGCTGCTGGCGGCCCCCGATGCCCTGCCGGTGCTGGAGCCCTGGGTGCCCCAGCTGGGGGGACGGATCGTCTGGCAGGCCCCCCAGGCGGGTGCCAGGGGGCTGCCGCTGCGGGAGCTGAGCTGGAACCACACCACCCTGCACCTGCGCGCCCAGGATCCCGGTTGGACCTACCTGCAACTCCTTTTGCCCCAGCCTGAGGGCCCAGCGATCGCGGCCCTGCGCCGGCGTTGGGGCGACGACCTGCTCTGGCACCTCGAAGCGGTGCGTCAGCAGGGGGTGGCGCGGCTGGCGGCGCTGCCGTTGGTGCGCTGGAGCGGGGATGGACCCCTTGCGGAGCTGATCGCCCAGGTGAAGGAGCTGGGGGGCGTGCTGTTCAATCCCCACGTGCTCACCGTCGAGGATGGCGGCCTGGGGGTGATCGACGCCGACCAGGTGGCCGCCAAGGCGGCCCATGACCCCAGGGGTCTGCTCAACCCCGGCAAGCTGCGGGGCTGGCTGGAGCGCTGAAGTGGCATGGGAGCCGCACGGGCCAGCTCAACTCAGCCGCAATCGAGGCTGAGGCGGGTGTCGGCGCCGGTGATCGGGTTGGTGCCCTGGGCGCGCCGGCAGAGGCTGCGCTGGTCGTTGCGGTCCAGCAGGGCGCCGCTGAAATCGGCCCCGTCGATGCGGGCCTGGCTGAAGCTGCTGCCGCTGGCGATCACGCCTGTGAGCACGGCTCCGGTGAGGTTGGTGCCACTGAAATCGGTGCGGTCCATCAGGGCATCGGAGAGGTCAGCGCCGCTGAAATCGGATTCGGCGAAGTTGGCCTGGGTGAGGATCGCGCCCTGCAGCTGGGCACCGGCGAAGTTGGCACCGCGGGCCACCGCCCCGGCAAAGGAGCTGCCCGCCAGTTCCTGGCCGTGGAAATCGGCGCCGTTCTGGCTGGTGAGCGTGAAATCGACGGCGAACGCGGGGGCGGCCCTCCAGGGACCGGGGGCGCCCAGCACCAGAGCCAGCAGCAGCGACCCCAGCGCCATCAAACGCCAGCAGCGACCGGCGATCCCCCACCGAGGCATCAAAACGGATGGCATGGCGGGGACGGCGTCTCACCCTGGTCTAGGTCCGCCGCGGCCAGCAGGTCGCCCAGCAGGTAGAGGGAGCCGGCCACGATCACCGGGCGCGTGGGGCTCTCTCGCGAGCCGGTGGCGTCCGTGAGGGCGGCCTCGAGATCTCCGGCGCCCCTGAGCCGGCCCGCCAGTGCGGGGCAAGCGGCCGCCAGCTCCTCGGCCCCCCAGCTGCTGTGGCCGCTCACCGGCACGATCCAGGCCCGATCCTGGTGGGCGAGCAGGGTTTCGAGCATCTCCGGCGCCTGCTTGTTGGCCAAGATCCCGAGCACCCAGTGGATCGACCCGTCGCCGAGCCGATCCCGCTCGGCTCGCAGGGCAACGGCAGCGGGTGGATTGTGCGCCCCATCAAGGATCAGGGGTTGGCCGCGCCAGCGGACGCGCTGCAGGCGCCCCGGCCAGCGGGCCTCGCTGAAGCCACGGCGGATCGCCTGATCCGGGATCGCCCAGCCCAGCTCGCGCAAGGCCTCGATCAGCCCGAGGGCCACGGCCGCATTGGTGCGCTGCACCGACCCCGCCAGGCCGCTGCACCAACGCAATTCCCTGGCCACCAACTCCTCGCCCTGTTGCTGCAGGGGTTCGCGCCATTGCATTTGGCAGCCCTGTCGCACGGCCTGGGCCTCCAGCACCGCCCGCACCGCCGCCGTCTGGGGGCCGCTCACCACCCGGGCGCCCGGGTGCAGCACCCCGGCTTTTTCCGTGGCGATGCTGGCCAGGTCAGGGCCGAGGAATTCCCTGTGATCGAGGCCGATCGAGGCCAGGCCGATCACGTCGCGGCGGGGGTGGACGGTGGTGGCATCCAGTCGCCCCCCCAGGCCCACCTCCAGCACGGCGATCGTCACCCCCGCGCCCGCGAAGGCCACAAACGCCGCCGCCGTGATCAGCTCGAACGGGGTCAGATCGTGGCGGCGGGCCAGCGGTTGCAGCTCCAGGAGCCGGCGCCGCAGCTCACCTTCGGTGATCGGCTCGGCCCCCAGCCGGATGCGCTCGCACCAGCTCAGCAGGTGGGGAGAGGTGTAGAGCCCGCAGGAGTGGCCCGCCGCCAGCAGGGCGGCGTGCACCAGGGTGCAGATGGAGCCCTTGCCGTTGGTGCCGGCCACCTGCACGGCCATGAACCGGCGTTCGGGGTGGCCCAGTTCGGCCAGGGCACCCTGCAGGCGCTCCAGACCCAGGTCCACCCCCCGGCGCTGGAAGGGTTCGATCAGATCCGCCAACGGATCAACGCGGCTGGCGCTCACCCGCTCAGCCGGCGGCGGTGAGCTGGATCAGGGTCGTCTCAAAGCGCTTCACCGCTTGCTTGAGTTCCCGGGGGCGGATCACCAGGGGCGGTACGAAACGCACCACATTCGGGCCCGCCGGCACCAGCAGCAGGCCGTGATCGATCGCCGCCTTGACCAGCTCAGGAGCACTGGGGGCTCCGGGTTGGAGCACCAGGCCCTGGATCAGCCCCCAGCCCCGCACCGACTCCAACTGGTCTGGATGGCGCCGGACCAGGTCTTCGAGCCCCTGCCGCAACTTGGCGCCGACGGCCGCCACATGGGCCACCAGATCGCGTCGCTCCAGTTCGTGCACCACGGTGAGGGCGGCGCGGCAGGCGAAGGGATTGCCGCCGAAGGTGCTGGCATGTTCCCCGGGTTTGAACAGATCAGCCTTGGCGGTGGTCACTAGGGCGCCGATCACGAAGCCGCCCCCCAGACCCTTGGCCAGGGTGAAGGCATCGGGGCGCACCCCCAGGCGCTCATAGCCCCAGAGCTTGCCGCTGCGGCCTACCCCCACCTGCACCTCATCGAAGATCAGCAGGATGTTGCGCTGGTCGCAGAGTTCGCGCACCCGGGCAAAAAAGGCGGGATCGCCGGGATTGACCCCACCCTCCCCCTGCAGGGGCTCGATCAGCACCGCCGCCACCCTCGGGCCTTCGGCCTCGGTTTCTTCCAGCAGCGCTTCGAAGGCGGCGGTGTCGTTGTAGGGGAAGAAACGGAAGCCCTCCACCAGGGGCTCAAAGCCGTGGTGGTACTTCGGCTGGCCCGTGGCGCTCACCGCCGCCAGGGTGCGGCCATGGAAGCTGGCCTGGGCCGTGAGGATCACCGGCCGCTCGATGCCGCGCTGCTGGTGGCCATGCTTGCGGGCCAGTTTGATGGCGGCCTCGTTGGCTTCGGCGCCGGAATTGCAGAAGAACACCCGCTCACCGATGCTGTGGTCGGTGATCCAGCGGGCCAGCTCCTCCTGCTCGGGGATCCTGTAGAGGTTGGAAACATGCTGCAGCCGGCCCAGCTGCCTGCTCAGGGCCTTGCGCAGGGCCCGGTCGCTGTGCCCCAGGGTGCAGGTGGCGATGCCTGCCACGCAGTCGAGGTAGCTGCGGCCGTGGCTGTCCTTCACCCAGACGCCCTTGCCCTTCACCAGCTCCAGATCGAAGCGGCTGTAGGTGTCCATCACGGCCGAGATGGGAGCGGTGGGACTCGAACCCACATGCCCGAAGGCGCTCGATTTTGAGTCGAGTCCGTCTACCAATTCCGGCACGCTCCCGCCCTTCGACTGTAGGTGAGGGCCTTCGCTGGCTTCGTGCCGCGCTTCAGCCGCCGTGGCGACGAATCGAGGCTCCGACGGCGTTCAGCTTGCCCTCGAAGTCGGCGTAACCCCGATCGAGATACTCCAGCCCCTGCACCCGTGTGATCCCCTCTGCCGCCAGACCCGCCAGCACCATGGCGGCGGAGGCCCGCAGGTCGCTGCCCTGCACGGGCGCACCGCTGAGGCGGTGGACCCCTTCGATGAAGGCGGTGTTGCCCTGCATGCGGATCGCGGCCCCCATGCGCTGCAGTTCAGCCACGTGCTGCAGGCGGTTCTCGAAGATGTTCTCGGTGATCACGCTGGTGCCCTTGGCGGTGGCCAGCAGGCTCATGAACGGGGCCTGCAGGTCGGTGGGGAAACCGGGGAAGGGCTGGGTGCGCAGGTCGACGGCGTTGATGGTCTCGGCCGAGATGGTCATGGCGGTGCCATCGGCTTCGAGCAGGGCGCCCGCCTCTTCGAGCTTGGTGAGCACGGCGCCCAGGTGCTCGGGGATCACCGGCGACACCCGCAGGGTCGAGCGGGTGATGGCGGCGGCCAGCAGGAAGGTGCCGGCTTCAATGCGGTCGGGGATCACGGCGTAGTCGGCACCGTGCAGGCGATCAACCCCGACGATGGTGATGCTTGGGGTGCCGGCGCCACGGATGCGGGCGCCCATGGCGATCAGCAGACCGGCCAGATCGACGACCTCAGGCTCGAGGGCGGCGTTCTCGATCACCGTCTCGCCGTCGGCCAGCACCGCGGCCATCATCAGGGTCTCGGTGGCGCCGACGCTGGGGCAGTCCATGTGAATGCGGCCGCCGCTGAGCCGGTGGCCGCGGCCCGGGACCACCGCCGAGACCACCCCGTGCTCGATCGTGACCTGGGCACCGAGGGCCTTGAGCCCTTTGACATGCTCCACCACGGGACGGGTGCCGATCTGGCAGCCACCGGGCAGGGGAACCCGGGCGACGCCGAGGCGGGCCAGCAGGGGGCCGATGCAGAAGAAACTGGCCCGCAGGCTGTTCACCAGTTCATAGGGCGGCGCCGATTTGTTCAGCGTGCGGCCGTCCATTTCGATCCAGTCGCCCCCCCGGCGCACACCCACCCCAAGGGCGGCGAGGATCTCGCCCATGGCGGCGATGTCGGTGAGCGGAGGCACGTTGCGCAGTCGCAGGCCGTCTTCGCTCAGCAGGCAGGCCGCCATCAGCACCAGAGCGGAATTCTTGGCGCCACTGACGCGAAGATCCCCACTGAGACGGCGGCCGCCGGAGATTTCGAGTTGGGGTGTCACCAGGCTCTGGGACGGAACGGCCGTCAGGGTCATGACTTAAGCGGTTCCGCTTTTTGTGCCGACATCTTGACAATGATTCGCTGCACCGTCTAGAGGTCCGCCGCTGGAACTGTCTTGTCCCCCAGTCCTCCACTGCCATGGGACAAGTTCCGGCCATGGAGGGTGTGGGCGCCAGGCGGTGTTTTATGGTGGCCAGGTCGCCATCGCGACGAACGCCCGCGGATGTGGCGGAATTGGTAGACGCGCTAGTTTCAGGTACTAGTGGCAGCAATGTCGTGGGAGTTCAAGTCTCCCCATCCGCACTTCACTCTTCTCGGCTCTTCTCGCTTCATCACCTCAGCTGAGCCCTCCACATGATCGTGCTGAAGATCACCAACGCCTCTGAAGTGGTGGCATCGAAACTTGGAAAGTTTCTCGGAAGCCTTAGCCCCGAAAGCCTCGATGATTCGATGATGGAAGACATCCTGGTTAAAAAATTGGTCGAAAACCTCTCCCAGGAGGGTCTCAAGGGTGAGGTGGCCTCCGTGAACGGTCTCGACCTCGCTGACACCAAGCTGGTGCTCGGTGACAAGCTCCATGTACGCCGTCATCAGTTGTTCTGAGCCTCGGCCGCGGCAGGCCCGATGAGCGCTGGTCGGACCCTGCCCGAGCTGATCAGCAGCCGTCGCCATCCGCTGGTGGCCCGTTTTCGTGCCCTCCATGGCGCCCGTGGCCGGCGGGAGCAGGGTCTGGTGCTGCTGGAGGGCACCCATCTGCTCGAGGAGGTGATGGCGCGGCAGTTGCGCCCTGAGCTGGTGCTGGCCACGGAAGCCTGGCTTGAACGCCACGGGCCCCTGGTGCGGGCCCTTCCTTTGGATGTTGCGCTGCAGCCTGTGGGGGAGTCGCTGCTGGCGGCGGTCGCCACCACCGAGCACCCCGATGGGGTCGTGCTCAGCCTGCCCCTGATCGAACCGGGGCCGGCCCCACAGCTCGATCTGGTGCTGGCGCTCGATCGCCTCCAGGATCCCGGCAACCTGGGCACCTTGATGCGCACGGCCCTGGCGGCCGGTGTCGACGAGCTCTGGCTGGCGGCGGGGGCGGATCCCTGGCAGCCCAAGGTGCTGCGGGCCTCCGCCGGTGCGGCCCTGGCCCTGCCCCTGCGCCGCCTGGAGGGGACGGCGGCCCTGTTGGAGCGGCTGATCGCCGCCCGGGACCAGGGGTTGCAGGTGGTGGCCACGGTGGTGCGCGGCGGCCTGCCCTACTGGCAGCTGGATTGGTGTCAGCCCACGGTGTTGCTGCTGGGCAACGAGGGGGCGGGGCTGGCTCCGGAGCTGCTGGAGTGCTGCACTCAGCGGATCAGCATTCCCCACAGCCCCCAGGTGGAATCGCTGAACGTGGCCGTGGCGGCGGCTCCGCTGCTGCTGGAGCGCAGCCGCCAGCGCTTCGCTTCAGGGGGCGAGGGCCCGGGGACGGACTGAGGGGGCTGCGGCGGGGGAGAATGCCACCTCAGTTGCCTCCGGCCGGTGTCTGACGCAAGCGCGCCTTTCGACTTCGATGTGATCGTGATCGGCGCCGGCTACGGCGGCTTCGATGCGGCCAAACACGCCGCCGACCACGGCCTGCGCACGGCGATCATCGAATCCCGCGACATGGGCGGCACCTGCGTGAACCGCGGCTGCGTGCCCTCGAAGGCCCTGCTGGCGGCCAGCGGCCGGGTGCGGGAACTGGCCGACGCCGAGCACCTTCGCGCCTTCGGTATTCACGCCGCCCCGGTGCGTTTCGAGCGCCAGGCGATCGCCGACCACGCCGCCCAGCTGGTGGCCGCGATCCGCGCCAACCTCACCAAAACCCTGGAGCGCTCCGGGGCCACGATCCTGCGGGGCAAGGGCCGGCTGGAGGGGCCCCAGAAGGTGGGGGTGCGCCAGAGCAATGGCGTCGATCGGATCTACTCGGCCCGGGAGGTGATCATCGCCACGGGCTCCGATCCGTTCGTGCCCCCCGGCATCGAAACCGACGGCCGCACCGTGTTCACCAGTGACGAGGCGATCGAACTGGCCTCGCTGCCGCGCTGGATCGCGATCATCGGCAGCGGCTACATCGGCCTGGAGTTTGCTGATGTTTACACGGCGTTGGGCTGTGAGGTCACCTTGATCGAGGCGCTCGATCGGGTGATGCCCACCTTTGATCCCGACATCGCCAAGCTGGCGGCCCGCAAGCTGATCGAGGGCCGCGACATCGAGACGCGCACCGGTCTGCTGGCCCGCAAGGTCACCCCCGGCAGCCCCGTGCGCATCGAGCTGGCCGACATGGCCAGCAAGGAGTTGGTGGAGGTGCTGGAGGTGGATGCGGTGCTGGTGGCCACCGGCCGGGTGCCCACCAGCAAGGAACTCAACCTGGGGAGCGTTGGCGTCGAGACCAACCGCGGCTTCATCCCCGTCGATGACAGCCTGCGGGTGCTGCTGAACGGGGAGCCGGTGCCCCACCTCTGGGCCGTGGGCGATGTGACCGGCAAGCTGATGCTGGCCCACACCGCCGCCGCCCAGGGCACCGTGGCGGTGGACAACATCCTGGGCCACCCCCGCACGATCGATTACCGCTCGATCCCTGCGGCCACCTTCACCCATCCGGAGATCAGCTCGGTGGGGCTGAGCGAAGCCGATGCCAAGGACCTGGCTGTCGCCGGCGGCTTCGAGCTGGGGGTGGTGCGCAGCTACTTCAAGGCCAACACCAAGGCCCTGGCTGAACTGGAGAGCGATGGAATGATGAAGCTGCTGTTCAACAAGGCCAGCGGCGAGGTGCTCGGCGCCCACATCTACGGCCTCCATGCGGCTGATCTGATCCAGGAGATCGCCAACGCCGTCGCCCGCCGCCAGAGCGTGCTGCAGCTGGCCACCGAGGTGCACACCCACCCGACCCTCAGCGAGCTGGTGGAGGTGGCCTACAAGCAGGCGGCTTCAGCGGTGAGCGCCGCCCGTCAGCCCGTGGGGGTCTGAGCGATGGAGATCCGTCGTCGCCCCCCGAACCCGCCGGTGAAGGTGGCCCACCTCCAGTTCGGCATCCGCCATCCGGAGGCGGAACCGCGCCACATCCTCGAGGAGATCGTCTGGGCCAAGGACAGGGAGGTGGACGCGTCCCGTGAACGGGTTCCCTTGGCGGAACTCAAGAAGCAGGTGGCGCTCCTGCCTGCGCCCAGGGATTTTGTGGCCGCCCTGCGTGCCAGCTGCCGCAAACCGGCGGTGATCGCCGAAATCAAGAAGGCGAGCCCGAGCAAGGGGGTGATCCGCGAGGCCTTCGACCCGGAGGCGATCGCCCGGGGCTACGCCGCCGGTGGGGCCAGCTGCCTGTCGGTGCTCACCGATAAGGCCTTCTTCCAGGGGGGCTTCGAGGTGCTGGTGGCGGTGCGCCAGCAGGTGGACCTGCCACTGCTCTGCAAGGACTTCATCCTCTCGCCCTATCAACTGTTCCAGGCCAGGGCGGCCGGGGCCGACGCCGCCCTGCTGATCGCCGCGATCCTGAGCGATCAGGATCTGGCCTATCTGCTCAAGGTGGCCAGGAGCCTGGGCCTGGCCGCGCTGGTGGAGGTGCACGACGGCGCCGAACTGGAGCGGGTGCTGGGGCTCGAGGGGGTGAACCTGATCGGCATCAACAACCGCGACCTGGCCACGTTCCACACCGATCTGGCCGTCACCGAAACGCTGATGGCGACCTACGGCGAGCGGGTGCGCCGCAGCGGGGCCCTGCTGGTGAGCGAATCGGGCCTGCTCAACCGCGGCGATCTGGACCGGGTGGTGAGCGCAGGTGCGGACGCGGTGCTGGTGGGAGAAGCGCTGATGCGGCAGCCGGACGTGACGGCCGCCCTGGAGACCTTGATCGGCGGCTGAGTGGGCTGGGTGGGCCACGCCTTGGGCGTTGGGCCCATGAAAAAACCCCGGCTCTGGCCGGGGTTGGACTCCCGGCCAGAGCCAGGAGATAAGAGGAAACGAATTCAGACCTTGCGGGAGTAAAACTCGACCACCAGCAGTTCGTTGATCTCCAGGGCCACCCACTCGCGCTCGATCTTGCCGTTGACCTTGGCGGTCAGCTTGGCCTTGTCGAGTTCGAGGTTGGGGGGGATGTTGGCCAGGCCGGGGAACTCCAGGTTCCCTTCGGCGAGCCTCTTGCTGGCCTTGCGTTCCCGGATGACGATCACATCGCCGGCCTTGCACTGATAGCTGGGGATGTCGACGACGCGGCCGTTGACGCTTACGTGGCCGTGGTTCACCAGTTGGCGGGAGCCGGGGACGGTGGGACCGAAACCAAGGCGGAAACAGACATTATCGAGCCTGTTTTCCAAAAGTTTGAGCAGGTTGGTTCCGGTGGAACCTTCCTGGGCACGGGCTTTCTTGACGTAGCGAACCAGCTGACGTTCGGAAATCCCGTAGTTGAAACGAAGCTTCTGCTTCTCTTCGAGGCGGATGGCGTATTCGGAGCGCTTGCGACGGGCTTGGCCGTGCTGACCGGGGGGATAAGCCCGCTTGGCGGACTTACGGGTGAGACCGGGAAGGTCTCCCAAGCGCCGCGTGATCCTCAGGCGAGGGCCGCGGTATCGAGACATTGAGGAAGGAAATCAAAGGTTGAACGATGTGGCGTGGCCCAGGTTCGGGAGCATGCTGGAGGGAAGGCCCTCGGCAACTCTCCGCTTGGAACGCCAGCCAACGATCCTATCCGCTGGCCTGGCGGCCGTTTCAACGGCACTGGCCAGCCTGCTGCTGGCCTTGATCGGTGGCTATCGCCGCTGGATTTCCCCGCTGCTCGGACCGCGCTGCCGCTTCATCCCCAGCTGCAGCGCCTACGGCCTCGAGGCGATCGGCCGCCATGGTCCCTGGCGGGGGGGCTGGCTCACCCTGCGGCGGCTGCTGCGCTGCCACCCCTTCACCCCCTGCGGCTGCGATCCCGTTCCCGATTGAGCCCCCCTGTCGATGCATGAAGCCCCTTACCGGCTCTACACCCGCTCCGACTGCTGCCTCTGCCAGGGCCTGGAGGAGCGCCTGTCGGCCCTTGATCCGGCGCCGGAACTGGTGCTGATCGACGTGGACACCGACCCGGAACTCCAGGCGCGCTACGGGCTGGAGGTGCCGGTGCTGGCGGTTCGGCAGGGGGGCGGCTGGCGCGAACTGCCGCGGGTGTCGCCGCGGCTGGCGGGGGATGGACTGCGGGAATGGTTGCGGAAGAACAGCGTTACGCTCCCGCCCGCTTAAAAAGGCCCCGCCCCTGCGTCCGGTGATTGGTCCGGATGCCGCGACCCCACCACCCATGAGCCCCTTGCTTCATCCACTGCTGCAGTCGGTCGGCCTGGACGTGCCCGAAGGGCTGGTCAATGGGGAGGTGGAGGCCCTGAGCTGTGACTCCCGCCGGGTGGGCCCCGGCACCCTGTTCGTGGGCCTTCCGGGCCAGAGCGTCGATGGGGGCAGCTTCTGGCCGGCGGCCCTGGCGGCGGGGGCCGTGGCGGCGGTGATCAGCCCGGCGGCGGCGGCGCTGGCGCCGCCCTCCCCAGCCGATGCGGTGCTGGTGGCCCCGGCGCCCCTGGCCCCCCTGGCGGGGCGGCTGGCGGCGGCGTTCTGGGATCACCCCAGCCGCCAGCTGGCCCTGATCGGGGTCACCGGCACCAATGGCAAGACCACCATCACCCACCTGATCGAGCATCTGGCGGCGGCCTGCGGCCGCCCCAGCGCCCTGTTCGGCACCCTGGTGAACCGCTGGCCGGGCCATGGCGAGACGGCCAGCCACACCACCGCCTTCGCTGATCAGCTCCAGGCCCAGCTGGCGGCGGCGGTGGCGGCGGGCGCCCGGGTCGGGGCGATGGAGGTGAGCTCCCACGCCCTTGACCAGGGCCGGGTGGCCGGTTGTGACTTCGCCGGGGCTGTGTTCAGCAACCTCACCCAGGACCACCTCGACTACCACCTCTCGATGGAGGCCTACTTCGAGGCCAAGGCCCTGCTGTTTGCCCCGCCCCTGCTGGCCGGCGGCGAAGGGGCCAGGGCGGTGGTCAACGTGGACGACCCCTGGGGGCGGCAGCTCGCCGAGCGGCTCGGTGGGCTCTGCTGGCGCAGTTCGCTGCTGGCCACTGAGTCCGCTGAGGCAGAGCTGCGGGTGAAGGATCTTGCCTTCGGCTCCAGTGGTGTGAGCGGCTTGTTGATCACTCCACTCGGTCAGGGGCGCTTCGACTCACCGCTGCTCGGGCGTTTCAACCTGATGAACCTGCTCCAGGCGGTGGGAGCGCTGCTGCAGCAGGGTCTGCCCCTGGAGACGCTGTTGGCGGCCATCGGCCGCTTCGGCGGCGTGCCTGGGCGCATGGAGCGGGTGAGCACCAGGCACGACGCCACTGGACCCGGCTCAACTGGTTCCGGCACGACGGCGGCGGCGCCCACCGTGCTGGTGGACTACGCCCACACCCCCGATGGCCTGGAGAACGCCCTCAAGGCCGCTCGGCCGTTTGCCGCCGGGCGCTTGATCTGTGTGTTCGGCTGCGGCGGCGACCGCGACCGCGGCAAGCGGCCCCAGATGGGCGCGATCGCCGCCGCCCTGGCGGATCGGGTGGTCGTCACCTCCGACAACCCGCGCACCGAGGACCCCCAGCGGATCCTCGACGATGTGGTGGCGGGCATCCCGGCCGGCACCGATCTGCTGGTGGAGGGGGACCGGGCGACGGCGATTGCTACCACCGTGGCCCAGGCCAACGCCAACGATCTGGTGTTGATCGCCGGCAAGGGCCACGAGGACTATCAGATTCTCGGCACCACCCGCATTCACTTCGACGACCGCGAACAGGCGGAGATGGCGTTGCGCAGCCGTGCCGCCAGCGCCCCGGCTTGAACTCTGTCTTCCGATCCACACCCTGGCCGGTGCCACAGGGAGGCCAGCGCGTCTGCACGTAACTTTGCAGCGTTGAAGCGATCTTTTTTCTGCGTCCATGGCTGCTGCTGTCCCCCTCTCGAGAAAGTTCCTGGCCGAACTGATCGGCACCTTCTGGCTTGTGTTCGGCGGCTGCGGCAGTGCCGTGCTGGCGGCGGTGTTCCCCTACGCCCAGGCCGACAACAACCCCCTGGGCCTCGGCTTCCTGGGCGTGTCACTGGCCTTCGGACTCACCCTGCTGACGATGGCCTACACGATCGGCCATGTCTCGGGCTGCCACATCAACCCGGCCGTGAGCTTCGGTCTCTGGGCCAGCGGTCGTTTTCCGGGCTCCCACCTGCTCACCTACATCGTCGCCCAGGTGCTCGGCGGAGTGATCGCCGGTGGGCTGCTGTTCGCCATCGCCAGCGGCCGCGCCGGCTTCCAGCTCACGGGCAGCAACCCCCTGGCCACCAACGGCTTCGGGGCCCATTCGCCTGGGGGCTATGGGCTGCTGCCTGCCTTGATCATCGAGGTGGTGCTGACGTTCATCTTCCTGCTGGTGATCCTCGGCACCACTCACAAAGACGCCATCAAAGACCTGGCGGGTGTGCCGATCGGCCTTTCGCTCGTGCTGATTCACCTGATCAGCATCCCGATCACCAACACCTCAGTGAATCCCGCCCGCAGCACCGGCGTGGCCCTGTGGGTGGGCGGTGATGCGGTGGGTCAGCTGTGGCTGTTCTGGCTGGCGCCGATCGTGGGCGCCCTGCTGGCCGGTTGGGTGCATCGGAACCTGCTGGAGGGCCGCGGCGACTGAAACGGCCGCGGGCTCTTCTCACCGTATGGGGAAGAAGATGTTGGCTGCTCAGGCCAACTCATTCCCTTCCTTCGAGCGCAGGAAGACATAACTGCCAGCAGCTAACACCAAGGGCAACAGCAGGCCCCAGAGGCGCCCAAGGGTAGGGGAGCCCAGCAGGGGCGAGTCTTTGGCGGCGGCGTAGGGCGACGACTTCTTGCTCCCTGGGGCTTTGGTGCCACCGATCGGACCTGCCAGGGGAACGGGTGCATCGCTGCCGGCGTCATCGGTGGCGGCGGCATAGGGGGACTGCTTCTCGCTGCCCGCGGCCTGCGTGCCCGCACCGGGGCCGCCAGCGGGGCCGGCAGCGAGGTCTGTGCCGGCAACGACCGGAGCCACGCAGATCAGGGCCAGAACCCCGGCGGCCAGGGTCAACCTGAGTGGATGGCGCGACGACCTGAAAAACGTTGGCATCGATTCACTCCAGCGGGGTGTCAAGGGAAGTCCTGAAGCACCTGGAAAAAATCTAAGCAAAGCCTCCAGAATCAGCCGCGATCGCCACAGGTTGTTTCATGACCCAGCCGGCGCTGATCCATTGCAGGCCGCTCAGAGACTGGCGAGGGCCTCCAGCAGCTGATCCACTTCCGCTTCGGTGGTGGTGACATGGGTGCAGGCCCGCAGGCAGGCGGGCTGATCGAGGCTGCGGATCCACAGCCCCCGCTCCCCCAGGGTCTTGACCACAGCGGCGGGGTCATCGCCCCGCAGGCGGAAACTCACCAGCCCTGCTGTGGGAGGGATGGCCAGCACGGGCTCCACACCCGGCAGATCGTTTAACCCCCGCCAGAGGCGGCCGCTGCGCTCGGTGATCAGTTCCAGGCGCTGCGCCACCGGGCCCACCTGCTCCAGCAGCTCCAGGGAGCGCAGCAGACCGGCGAACAGAGGCACACAGGAGGTGGCCACCTCGAAGCGGCGGCCATCGCGGTGCCAGCCGCTGTGCTCGTCGGTTTCCTGGCGCAGGTTGCGCCAGCCGATCAGGGTGGGCTGGGCCTGCTCCAGCACGCGTTCGGAGAGGGCGACGCCCCCGAGCCCCTCGGGTCCGCAGGCCCACTTGTGGCCGGTGAAGGCGTAGATGTCGGCGGCATTGGCGGCCGGGCCGATCGCCAGGCTGCCGAAGGACTGGGCCGCATCCACCAGCAGCCAGGGGCGCCTGGGGTGGGCGGCCAGGCGCTCGGCCACCGCCGCCATCGGCATTTCGACGCCCGTGTTCCAGAGTAGGTGGGAGAGCACCACCAGGCGAGTGTTGGGGGTGAGGGAGCGTTCCAGGGCCTCCAGGGCCGCTGCCGGAGCACTGGCCCCCTCGGCCCCCACCAGCGCCTTGACGCCAAAGCTCCCCAGCTGGAGCCCCTGGCGCCGGGCCAGCTCAGCGCAGGCGGCCACCACCCCGTGGTGCTCGCAGTCGCTGATCAGGATCTGATCGCCTGGCTCCCAGGGCAGGCCCCAGAGGGGCAGCACGCAGCCACTGCTGACGTTTTCCGTGAGCGCCAGGCGGTGGGGGTGCACGCCGCAGGCGGCCGAGAGGGTGCGGCGCAGCCTGGAGGTGAGCGTCTCCAGCCAGGGCCAGACCGCGCTGGTGAACGGCCCCAGCTCCTGAATGGTGGCGAAGGCCTCGTTGATCGCCTCAAGCGAGGGGGTGGGCAAGGGGCCCTGGCCGCCGTAGTTGAAGTAGGTCTTGTTCGCCAGGGCGGGCATCAGCGCCCGCAGCTGATCTGGGGTCAGGGCCCTGTGCTGCTCCGCGCTCAAGGCTGACCTGCTGACATCCGCCAAGGTTGGCACCACCCGGCGCAGGGAAAGGCCAGACGGTGCAGGCGGCGAGGCAAGTGGCAGCCCTGTTGGTGATTCAGCGGTCTTGAGTAAGAGCGGGGTTGAGCTCAGCTGAGGGCAGCTTTTACTCCCGTCAGGCAGGAGGAGCCAGGGAAAATCTGCTCGCTCGCAAGAACGAGGCCTCCATCAGGGCAGGCAGGCGGACCCCTTGGCTCAGAGCACCTGACCCACCATCACTGCCGCCACAGCTGAAAACAGCGTGATCCCCAGGGCGGTGAGCGGGTTCTGACCTTGGGCCACCGCAAAGCTGGTGATCACTCCGGCCCCAATGCAGGCCACGGTCAGCTGCATGGCGATGGAAGGACGTGTCTCCAAGGGATCACCGATCGGGTGCGCTGAAGCTAAGGGCCGTGGCCCGCTGCGCCAGGACCTCCCCCCGCTCTTCGTTACCCAGCGTTGGTTTTCGTTACGCCGCGCAATCTGGCCGGTGTCGTCTTCAGCAATGGAGTGAGGCAGGCCGGGCCCGGCCGCCGCTGGCCCATTGCTTGAGCGCCGCCAGCTGTTCCTTGGCGGTGCGGGCCAGGGGCACAAGCTGGGCCGCCGCCACGATCAGGTCGGCCTCGCCAAACTCCCGGCCCTCGCTGAAGGCCAGATGCATCGCCTCCACCACCGTCTGCTCCAGCTCCGCGCCGGAGAAGCCTTCGCTCCTGTCCACCACCACCTCCAGCGGGATGCCATGGGCGGGGCGGCGGCGGCGCAGCTGCAGATCGAGGATCGCCCGTCGCTCGGTGGCATCCGGCAGGTCGAGCAGGAAGATCTCGTCGAAGCGACCCTTGCGCATCAGCTCCCCCGGCAGGTTCTCTACCCCGTTGGCGGTCGCCACCACGAACACCGCTGAGGCCTTCTCCGCCATCCAGGTGAGCAGGCTGGCCAGCACCCGCTGGCTGGTGCCGCCATCGCTGCGGCCATCACCCCCGAAGCCCTTGTCGATCTCGTCGATCCAGAGCACGCAGGGGGCCATGGCCTCGGCCCGTTGAATCATGTCGCGGGTGCGCGCTTCGCTGGCCCCCACCAGCCCGGCGAACAGCCGGCCCACATCCAGCCTCAGAAGCGGCATCCCCCAGCCGTGGGCGATCGCCTTGGCGGTGAGCGACTTGCCCGTGCCCTGGGGGCCCACCAGCAGCACTCCCCGGGGCAGGGGCAGGCCGTAGCGCTGGGCTTCGTCGCTGAAGGCCTGGTGGCGGCGCTCCAGCCATTGCTTGAGGGCGTCGTGGCCGCCAATGTCGGCGGGGCTGGCGTCGCTGGGGCAGTACTCGAGCAGTTCGCTGCGGGCGACGGCCTGGCGTTTTTCCTCGAGGATCTCGGCCAGATCATCGCTGCTCAGGCGGCCGCGGCGGGCCAGGCCCCGGGCCGCCACCTGGCGGATGCGCTGCTCGCTCAGGCCGCTGCAGCTGTGGGTCAGCTGCTCCAGTTCGCCGGCCTCCAGGGGCTGGCCGCTGGCCTGGGCGATGCTGAGCAGCAGCGCACGGATCGCATCGGCCTCCGGCAGGGGCAGATCCAGCAGCGTGACGCACTCCTCCAGGTCCCGGGGCAGCTGCCACTCGGCAGCGGTGATCACCACGGTGAGCGGGTGCTGGCGCAGGCTGACGAACAGGTTGCGCAGCTTGCGGCAGACGGCGCCGTCCTCGCAGTAGCGGTGGAAGTCGTGCAGCACCAGGATCGCCCCCTGCTCACCGCCGAGGCCCTCGAGGCACTCCAGGGCCGCCAGGGGGTTGCGGGCGGCCTCGCCGTCGCGGTTGGGGAGGCCGCGCAGGCCGTGGATGAAATCCCAGCGCAGCAGCAGGCGCTGGCCCAGCCGCCGGGCCCCCTCCCCCAGCAGGGTGGCGATGCGCTCCTCCTCAGGGCTGCGGATCCAGAGGATCGGCGTGCGGGCGCGGATCAGCAGATCCAGGTGGTCCGACCAGGCCTGGCCCATGGTGCCTCAGGGCAACTGCAGGAGTCGGAGTGCCGCCCAGCGCGGGTCGCCGCAGGGCTCCGCGGCCTCGCTGGCCGTGGGCTCCGGGCGCTCCTTGGGCAGGTCAGGGCCTGGGCAGTCGAGGCCGCAGTCGTTGCGCAGGGGCAGTTGCAGGTGCAGCTGCTCAAACAGCCAGCGGGCCGGATCGAAGCTGCCGCGGGGATCGAGGGTTTCGCAGGGCGCCTCGGGATCGAGCTCCAGCACCTCAGGGCACTCCACCTCGGCTTCGCTCAACCAGATCAGCTCGTTGCTGTCGCTCCTGAGCGGATGGTTGTAATGCTGCAGGCAGCGGTCGCAGCAAAGGGTGACGATTGTTTCAGCCCGGCCACGCACCTCGAGCACGGTGCCGCGATGGACGGCCTCCAGCTCCCCCCGCACCGGGGTGAGGCTGGCCAGATCGTCCAGGGGTTGGTCCACGGTCCAGCGGCGGCCGTCCGCCAGGAGCCTGAGCTCCTGCAGGGGCACCGGCAGGAGCGCGCCGCTCACTTCTTGCCCTTGGGCTCAAAGGGAAGACGCCCGCCCTCAGTGCTGCCCCCTGCCGTGACGGCCACGGCCTGCTGGGCGATCTGCTGGTCGAGAATCGTCTGCAGATTGTCCGGCAGGGCCTCACGGGTGAGCAGGAAGGTCTGCAGGGCCTGGAAGATGTTGGCCACCACCATGTAGAGCAGCACCCCGGCCGGCAGGGGGAAGAACAGGAACATCCCCGTGATCATCACCGGGGTGATCTTGTTGGCGGTGGCCTGCTGGGGGTTGGCCGGCATGCCCATGCCCGAGAGCAGCTGAGAGGCCAGCAGGCTCAGGCCGAAGCCCGCCACCAGGATGGCGATGTCCCAGTTGATCGCTCCATCGGTGTAGAAGCCCACCTGGCCGAGGGCCTTGATGAACAGGAAACCGCTTCGGGCCGCGAGGCCGGGAATGCTGGCCTCCACGGTGGCATCGCCGGGGGCCAGGGCCTCGATCGTGCCGTCGCCGCTGACCCGCACCACCTCCTCGCCCTTGCTCACCTTCCAACTGGGCCTGAAGGCGTCACCGTTGTCGATCCCGGCCAGCAGGGAGCTGAAGGCTTCACCTTCTTTGGTTTCGATCTTCACCTGCTGGCGTTCACCCACCCCGAGCTTGGTGCCGGTCGGCAGGCTGGCGATCACCGGCACGTGCCTGGTCTCGGTGATGAAGATCGAGTGGCTGGCGCTGGCGAAGGGCTTGGTCTCCAGCGCTGCGATCTCCTCGGCGGGCACCACCTTGAGGTTGAGGGTGTAGGGCACATCCGCAAACGGTGAGCCGCGCAGGGTGGCGAAGAGAGCGAACAGGATCGGCATCTGCACCAGCAGAGGCAGACAGCCCGCCAGGGGGCTGCCGAACTCCTTCATCAGCTTGCCCAGTTCCTCCTGCTGCTTCTGGGGGTCGGAGGCGTAGCGACTCTTGATTTCCGCCTGGCGCTTCTGCATCACCGGCTGGGCGATGCGCATGCGCCGGGCACTGCGGATCGAGCCGGCACTCAGGGGGAACAGGGCCAGCCGGATCACCACGGTCAGGGCAATGATCGCCAGCCCGTAGCTGGGCACCAATCCATAGAAGAAATCGAGGATCGGGAGCAGCAGATTGTCGGAGATGTAGCCGATCACGGCGTCGGGGTCTCAGAGGACAGGTTCGATGGGGACAGTGTGCATGAGCACAGGCCGGTGTTGACGGGCGGGCTCAGGCGCTGGCGGCCTGGGGGTTGCCGAAACCGTTGGCGGCCGCTGGGGTGCGTGCCGCGATCTGCTCGTTGATGTAGGCCTCCGCCTCGCGGAAGCGGGGCATGGCGCGCATCTCCAGCCGGGCGCCGTCGCTCAGCACCAACACCATGTCGCCCCAGAAGCCAAAACCGCGCGGAATCGAGCGCACCTCCTTGATCTGGCCGTAGGCCACCTGGCTGCGGTCACGGCCCATCCAGCCACCCGTGACCGACACCCGGCGGCTGGTGATCCGAAAGCGCAGCCAGAGGGCCCGGATGATCGCTCCCACCGTGAACGGGAGGCCGATCAGGGTGAGCCCGAATAGGAGGTTGAAGATCAGGTCACCCCGGGCGGGCCCCCCTTCGTAGAACAGGGTTTCGGAGCTGGTCAGGGGTGTGCTGGTGTCGGGGGTCATGGGCGCAGTCCAGCTTTCTGCAGAAGCATGGAACATTCTCCCAGCAGATCGTCGTCCGGCACCTCGGCGCTCCCTGGCTTCAGGCTCAGCAGGATCCACTGGGCCGGCTGCTCGGGCGCCTGGGCATGGCAGAACAGCCGCAGGTGGTCGTGGAACAGACGCCGCAGGCGGTTGCGCTGCACCGAGCGCTTGCTCACCTTGGTGCTGATCACCACCGCGCAGCGGCAGGGGCTGGGGGCCTGCCGGCGCAGTTCGCTCCTGAGCAGCTCATCACGGGCCGCCATGGTGCGTAGCACCATCCATTGGCCGTGGTGGCGCACCCCCTGCTGGTAGAGGTGATCGAACACGAAACGGCCCCTCAGCCGATGTTCCCTAGGCAGGACCATGGCTGCGGGGCCGTTGGGTGAAACCGGTTCAGACCGTTCAGACCGCCAGGCGGGCCCTGCCGCGGCGGCGGCGGGTGCGGATCACGCGACGGCCGGTGTGGCTGCGCATGCGCACGCGAAAGCCCGAGACCCGCTTGCGCTTACGGCTGGTTCCTTCGAGGGTCCGCTTGGTCATGGCTCAGGCTCTGCTGCTATTTCGTCTTGATCGATCAACCTATCAGTCGGCGCCGTCAGTTCGAGGGATCGATCTGGATAATCCAGCTGCCCAGGTAGCCGGACATCGGCACGTCACCGGGAGCCTGGGCGAGGGCATTGAACTGGTACATGCCGATGTTGAAGGGGTTGAACAGGTTGATGTAGACCCCGATGGTCTTGTCATCCGGGACAGGCGTGTTGGGGAAGATCTCGATCGCCCGGCCACCCTTGGGGATCTCCACCACGGCAGGAATCTCCTGCAAGCAACGGGTGCGGGAGAGCATGCCACCTTCCTTCATGACGCAGAGTTTGACGTCCTTGGGATCGATCTTCACATCAAAGCTTTCGGGGATGGTGATGCTCAGTTTGAGGATGGCGGTCTTGCGGTCCTTCGGTTTGAGGATCAGGTAATACTCCGAACGCTTCAGCCGCGTGGTGTCGGTGACGAAGTAGTAGAGCTTGCGGTAATCCCGGTTGTTGTCCCAGCGGAACTCCAGCAGGCTGGGGGTGCCCTGGGCCCGGGCCGGGGCGGGCGCGGCGCCCTCCAGCAGGGCCGTGCCACCGGCCACCGTCAGACCCCCCAACACGGTGGCACCGGCGGCGGCGGCGGCGATGGCCAGGGGGCGCCGCAGGACGGCAAACGGAGAGGTCATGGTGGTGAGGAGAGGCGGGCGCCGAGGCGGCGCGCCAACGACTGGATTCTGGTCAGCATGGGGGACCCGCAGCTCCCCAGGTGGGCGGCAGGCGAGCTGTCAGTTGTGACCAGATCGGTCTGGTCGCAGCAGGGCTGCCCCTCGCAGGTAGGGGTGGACCACCGGCTGGTCGCGCTCCATCCAGGCGTGGGCCAGCAGCCGGATGCAGCGGGGCAGGTCGCCGGCCACGGCCATCTGCTGGCAGTCCAGCAGGGCGACGGCGTCCCAGCCGGCCCGCTGCCGGGCCACCGCCGCGGGAAAGCAGGCATCCAGATCCGTCGTGCAGCTGAAGGTGACCGAGAGCACGCGCTCTGCCTGCAGTTGGTTGCGCTCGATCAGGTCGCTGATCAGTTCCGCCACCGCCTCGGCGATCGCTTCGGCGCTGTTGGCGCTGGCGGTGGTGGCCCCCCGCAGGGCCCGCAGGGCCAGGGTCTCGCTCATGGGCGGTAGAGCCAGAGGGGTTGGCCGCCCCAGGCCAGCTCCAGGCTGAGGGCCGCCCGCAGCTCACCCCAGAGGGCCCGGCCCGGGATCAGGCTCCCCAGGCCCTTGCGCGGATGGCCGAAGCTCACCGGCCGGGTTTTCTCCTCATCGAGATCGGCCAGCCGGGCCGCCAGCCGCCGGGCCGCATCCTCATCACCCAGCTCGTCCACCAGGCCCAGCTCCCTGGCCTGGGCACCGCTGAACACGCGCCCGTCGGCGAAGCCCCGCACCACCTCCTCGCTGAGGCTGCGGCCCTCGGCCACGGCCGTGACGAACTGGCCGTAGCTCGAATCGATCAGGGCCTGCAGCAGCTCCCGCTCCCCCTCGGTGAGGGCCCGATCGGGGGAAAGGATGTCCTTGTAGAGGCCGCTCTTTACCGTCTCGAAGCTGATGCCGACGCGCTCCAGCAGCTTCGAGAGGTTGTTGCCCCGCAGGATCACGCCGATCGAGCCGGTGATCGTGCCCGGGTTGGCGACGATCCGATCCGCCGCCACCCCCACATAGACGCCGCCGGAGGCGGAGATGTTGCCGAAGCTGGCCACCACCTTGCAGCCCTTGGAGCGCAGGCGCATCAGGGCGGCATGGATCTCCTGGCTGTCGCCGACGGTGCCCCCGGGGCTGTCGATCCGGAGCAGCAGGGCGGGGAATTCGCGTTCCTCCACCTGCCGCAGGGCCTTGAGCACCCGCTCCCGGGTGGCGCCGGCGATCGCTCCTTCGATGGCAATCCGGGCCAGCTTGCGGCGGGACTTGCGGCGCCAGGGCCAGGACATGAAACGCGGTGCAGAGTCGCTGGATCTTAAAAAGGGGTTCTGCAGCCTGCCCGATGCCCTTTTTGCCGCGCTGGCTCCTGATGCTGCTGCCCTTCGCGCTCTGGGGCACGGCGATGGCGGCAATGAAACCTCTGCTGGTGGGCGCCGGTCCGCTCACCCTGGCCTGGATGCGCCTGGTGCCCGCCGGCCTGCTGGTGCTGCTGGCCGCTGCCCTGTTGGGCCGCTCCCTGCGCGTCGAGCGCCGGGACCTGGGCTGGCTGCTGCTGTTTGCCGCCGTCGACGCCACCTTGTTCCAGGCGCTGCTGGCCGTGGGCCTGGGCCAGACCGGTGCCGGCCTGGGGTCGGTGTTGATCGATTCCCAACCCCTGGTGGTGGCGCTGCTGGCCCGCAGCCTGTTCGCTGAGGCGATCAATCCCGTGGGCTGGCTCGGCCTGCTGCTGGGGGTGCTGGGCATCGTCTGCCTGGGACTCCCGGCGCCGCTGTTGCAGCACTGGTGGCTGGAAGCCCCCTCCAGCCTCGGGGCCCGGGCCTGGAGCCACGGCGAACTGTGGATGCTGGGGGCGGCCCTGGCCATGGCCTTCGGCACCGTGATCAGCCGCTACGCCTGCCGTTCCAGCGATCCTGTGGCGATCACCGGTTGGCACATGCTGCTGGGGGGTGTGCCCCTGCTGCTCGCTTCGGCTCTGGCCCCGCTGATCTGGAGCGGCGCCCCCCCCTTCTGGCCCCAGTGGAGCGCCCAGGACTGGGGCCTGATGGCCTACGCCAGCGTCTTCGGCAGCGCCCTGGCCTATGGCCTGTTCTTCACATTCGCCAGCCGCGGGGACCTCACCGGCTTCAGCTCCCTCACCTTCCTCACCCCCCTGTTCGCCCTGGTGTGCGGCCAGCTACTGCTGGCGGAGGAGCTCAGGCCCCTGCAGTGGCTCGGGGCGGTGGTGGCCCTGATCTCCGTGCTGTTGATCAACCGGCGCCAGCAACTCTGGGAGGGCCCAGGCGATGGGGGCTGAGGCGCTGCGGCTGCTGGTGGTCAGCACCCCGGTCGGGGCCCTCGGCAGCGGCAGGGGCGGCGGGGTGGAGCTCACCCTGGCCAGCCTGGTGGCGGGCCTGCTGGAGCGCGGCCACCACCTCACCGTGCTGGCGGCCGATGGGTCGCGGCTGCCCGCAGGCTGCGAGCGCGCTCGCCTCTGGAGCTGCCCCGGAGTGGACCAGCCCAGCTGGCAGCACCAGCGCCGGGACTCCCCCGTCGTGATGCCCGCGCAGGCCCTGCTGCCGCGGCTGTGGCAGCGGGCCGTGGGGTCGCAAGCCGGCTTCGATGCCCTGATCAACCTGGCCTACGACTGGCTGCCGTTCTGGCTGACGCCCCAGCTGCACACCCCCCTGCTGCACCTGGTGAGCATGGGCTCGGTGGCGGAGGTGATGGATGCGGTGATCGCCGATGTGGCCCGCTGGGATCAACGCCGGCTGGCGTTTCACACCCGGGCCCAGGCCGACGATTTCGAGCTCAGCGAAGCGCCGGTGCTGGTGGGCAACGGCTTCGATCTGGAGGCCTACGGTTTCTGCGCCGCGCCCGAGCCCCTGCTGGGCTGGGTGGGGCGGATCGCCCCGGAGAAGGGGCTCGAGGACGCGGCCAGGGCGGCAGCCCTGCTGGGGCGGCGTCTGGCGGTGTGGGGGCTCGTGGAGGATCCCGCCTACGCCGCCGCCGTGGAGGCCGCGGTGCCCGCCGGCACCGTCGACTGGCGAGGGTTCCTGCCCACCTCCGAGCTCCAGGCCGAGCTGGGCCGCTGCGCGGCGCTGCTCAACACCCCGAAGTGGAACGAGGCCTTCGGCAATGTGGTGGTGGAGGCGATGGCCTGCGGCGTGCCCGTGGTGGCCTACCGCCGCGGCGGCCCTGGGGAGCTGGTGCAGCCCGGGATCAATGGGCTGCTGGTCCCCCCCGACGACGTGCCCGCCCTGGCGGCGGCGGTGGCCGACGCCGAGGGACTCGATCGCCAGTCCTGCCGGGCCTGGGTGGAGCGCACCTGCTCGAGGGCCGCCTTCGCGGAGCGCCTGGAGCGCTGGCTGCTGAGCGCCCTGGGGCGGTCGCCTGCTTGACAGCCATCTGGGAATAAGTTCGTTTGCCGTGTTTCGCGCCGCGTGATTCCAGAGCGTCCTTCCCGCCTGAGCAGCGGCGTGGTTCTGGGCCTCACCGTGGCGCTGGGGGTGCTGCTGTTCCTGCGGGGGCTGGGCGAATCGGGCCTGGTGGATGAGACCCCGCCCCTGTTTGCCGCCGCTGCCCGGGCCATGGCCGAGACGGGCGACTGGCTGACCCCCGCCGTCAACGGCCTGCCCCGCTACGACAAGCCGCCACTGGTCTATTGGGCGATGGCCCTGGGCTACCTGCTGCCCGGCCAGCCGCACTGGAACCCCCTGGGCACCTGGGCCGCCAACCTGCCCACGGCCCTGGCGTCGATCGCCGTGATGGTGGCCCTGGCCTTCACCCTGCTGCGCTGGCCCCAGCCGGCCGGATCGTCAGGGCGGCCCCCGCGCTGGCCGGCGCTGACGGCCCTGGCGGCGCCCCTGGCCTTCGCCCTTTCGCCCCTGGTGATCCTCTGGGGGCGCATCGGCGTCAGCGATGGTCTGTTCACCGCCGGCGTCGCCCTCACCCTGCTGCTGTTCTGGCAGGCCCACGCCGACCCACGCCGCCCCAGGTGGGCCCCCTGGCCGCTGCTGGGGCTGGCGGTGCTGGCCAAGGGGCCGGTGGCGCTGCTCCTGGTGGGTCTCACCCTGCTGGTCTTCGGCCTGCACCAGGGCAACCTTGGCGTCCTGGTGGGGCGGTTTCGCCCCCTGCGGGGCCTGGCGATCACCGCCCTGGTGGCGGTGCCCTGGTTCGCCGCTGAGCTGGTGGTGGAAGGCAAGCCTTTCTGGGACAGCTTTTTCGGGTACCACAACCTGCAGCGGTTCAGCTCGGTGGTGAACCAGCACCTGCAGCCCTGGTGGTACTTCGGCCCGGTGCTGGTGGTGGCCAGCCTGCCGTTCACGCCCCTGCTGCTGCTGGGCCTGGGGCGTGCCCTGGGGCGCCCCCGAGGTGCGGGCCGGCAGGCCAACAGCCTTCCTGCGACCAGCCCTCCTGCCACCAGCCTTGGGGCTTTTGCCGCCTGCTGGCTGCTCGTGGTGCTGGCCTTCTTCACGGTCTCGGCCACGAAGCTGCCCAGCTACTGGCTGCCGGCCACCCCGGCCGCAGCCCTGCTGGTCGCCCTGGCGGCCCAGGGCGCCGATCAGCCGGCTCCCCCTTGGCCTTCAAGGCCGGTGCCGGATCGGCCCCTGGCCTGGGCCCAGGGCCTGACCCTGCTGCTGGGGGCCCTACTGGCCGCTGCCCTCTGGGCCTCCCCCCGCTGGGTGCCGCTGATCAACGATCCGGAGATGCCCACCCTGCCCGCTGAGCTGCTGGCCAGTGGACTGGTGCTGCGGGCGGCCTTCTGTTTCTCTCTGCTGGTGGTGGTGGGCCTGGTGCTCTGGCGCTGGCCCCTGCGGCCCCCGGGCTGGCTGCTGGCCGTGCAGCTGCCGCTGGTGCTGTTCCAGGCCGTGGCGGTGTTGCCGATGTGGAGCCTGGGGGATGGGGTGCGCCAGCGGCCGGTGCGCCAGATCGCTTCTGAGCTGGTGCGCCAGCGACGGCCGAGTGAATCGGTGGCGATGGTCGGGATCCTGAAGCCGTCGCTGCACTACTACAGCCGCCGGGTCGTGCTCTACGAGGGCCGCCTGCCGGCGGATCTGGTCAACCTCAACGACCGGCTGTTGAACGAACGCCGCCATGGCCAGGCCCCCGCCCGCCTTGATGAGGCGCCCACGGTGCTGGTGGTGATCGACGACACCACCTCCCAGGAGCCCTATTGGCAGGGGTTGGGGGCCGAGGAACTGGCCCACATTGGCCTCTACAAGCTCTGGCGCCTGGACCGCCGCCGCCTGGACGAGCGGGCCCGGGGGCTGATCAACCGGGGCCAGGCCCGGATCCAGTGGCGGGATCCCCGGCCGGAGCGCTACTGAGATTCGCCCAAGGGCTCCTGGGGCTGGCGCCGGCAGAAGCTGCAGTGCCCCCAGCGCTGGATTTCACCGCCAGGGGAGGGGCGGCCGCAGTCGGGGCAGGTGCCCATGCCATGCACATCCACGCGGCTGGGATGGACGGCCCAGGTGGCCGCCTCCGCCTCGGCGCCGGGGGTGAAGGGGGCGGCGGGCTGGATCTGTTGGAAGCGCAGGTCGCGCACCGTGAAGCCCGCCCCGCGCAGGGCCCCCAGCAGCTGATGTCGGTTGTAGCGAAGCCCCTGCAGCCACTGGGGGTGGCTGGCTCCCACCGTGAGCAGACCGCCGCGGAAGCTGGTGGGGCGGCAGTGGGGCGCCAACTGCGGGCCGGCGATGCGTGGCCAGGCCTGCCACAGGGCCGCCAGGCTTCCTTCCCGTTGCCACTCCTGCTGGAGACGCGCCAGGCAGTCGCCGAGGGCTGCGGCGGGGGGGCGCGGCGCCGCCATCAGCAGCGACAGGTTGCCGATGCGGCGGGTCTGCTCGGGGCGGGCGCGGGCCATGGCACAAGGCTAGGTGCGGGCATCCGGCCCTGGCCGGACTGTTTTGACCGGGCGCTGCCGCTAGCCTCCGGATCGCTCCCACTTTGATTCATGGGCTTCTTCGATCGGTTGAGCCGTCTGCTGCGCGCCAACCTCAACGACCTGGTGAGCAAGGCTGAGGACCCCGGGAAGATCCTGGATCAATCGGTGGCCGACATGCAGGCCGACCTGGTGAAGCTGCGCACGGCCGTGGCCACCGCCATCGCCAGCCAGAAGCGCATCCAGAACCAGGCCGAGCAGGCGGAGTCCCAGTCGAAAACCTGGTACGAACGGGCCGAGCTGGCGCTCAAGAAAGGTGAAGAGGATCTGGCCCGCGAAGCGCTCAGTCGCCGCAAGACCTACCAGGACACCGCCACCGCCCTGAACGCCCAGCTCAATGGCCAGGCCGGCCAGGTGGAGACGCTCAAGAAAAGCCTTCTGGCCCTCGAGGGCAAGATCGCCGAGGCCAAGACCAAAAAAGACATGCTCAAGGCCCGCTCCCAGGCCGCCCAGGCCCAGGAGCAGCTCCAGAGCGCCGTCAGCGGGCTGGGCACCAATTCCGCCATGGCCGCCTTCGAGCAGATGGAGGAGAAGGTGCTGCAGCAGGAGGCCCGCAGCCAGGCGGCCGCCGAGCTGGCCGGCGCCGATCTGGAAAGCCAGTTCGCCTCCCTCGAGGGCGGCAGCGACGTGGACGACGAACTGGCCGCCCTCAAGAATCGGCTCGAGGGCGGTGCGGCGGCCATCCCCCTGCTGGCCGCCGATGCTCCGCTGCCCAAGCTGGAGCCCGCCAAGGCAGCCCAGGTGGATGCGGAGCTCGAAGACCTCAAGCGCTCGATCGACAAGCTCTGATCGCCCCATCCGAGCGGCGAGCCTGGGCCTGAGCATCGGCTCGGTCCAGGACCACGCGTCCATACAATCGGCCCAGCTTCCGTTCGCCGCCGTGGCCGTCGCCGAGTTCAACGATGCCAATTTCCAGGCCGCCGTGCTCGATCAGCCCGGTGCGGTGCTCGTGGATGTCTGGGCCTCCTGGTGCGGCCCCTGCCTCCTGATGGCGCCGCTCATGGACTGGGCCGCCACCGCCTACGCGGCAACGTTGAGCGTCGGCAAGCTGGAATCCGATGCCAATCCCTTTAGCCGCGATGGCCAGAAGGTGCAGGGGCTGCCCACGTTGATCCTCTACCGGGGAGGCGTCGAGCTGGCACGCCACGAGGGGGCCATGGCCCAACCCCAGCTGCAGGCGTTCCTGGATGCACACCTCTGAGCGGCTGAGGCGTCTGGGCAGCGGCGTCTTCGCCCGCAACGACCAGCGCAAGGCTGCCTACGTCGATCGGCTGCGTGCGGGGCCCGTGGGCGGCAGGCCCCTGGCGCCGTTGCTGGATCTTTCCCTCGGCTCCACCGACCTCCAGCCCCCGCCCGGGGCGATCGCCGCCATCGCTGAAGCCCTGCGGCAGCCCGTCAGTTCCAGCTACTGCCTGCACGCCGCCACCGGTCCCTTCAGGGAGGCCGTGGCCGCCTGGGCCCACAGGCGTTTCGACGTGGCGGTGGATGCGGAGCGGGAGGTGCTGCTGCTGGTGGGCTCCCAGGAGGGCACCGCCCACCTGCCCCTGGCGGTGCTCAATCCAGGCGATTCAGCCCTGCTGCTGGATCCCTATTACCCCTCCCACCTGGGTGGCCTGCATCTCGCCTCGGCCGAGCCCCGTTTCCTGCGGCTGCGGCCGGAGCAGGGCTGGTGCCCGGATTTCGACCAACTGCCCGCCAGCGCCTGGGATCAGCTCAAGCTGATGGTGCTGGGCTTTCCCCACAACCCCACGGCCACCGTGGGCCAGCAGGCCTGGGTGGATGAGGCGGCGGAACGGGCGGTGCGCCATGGGCTGGTCTTCGCCCACGACAACCCCTACGTCGACCTGGTGCTCGAGGGGGAGGCCCCGGCGCTGCTGCGCAGCCCGCTCTGGCGCCAGTGCGGGATCGAATTCTTCTCCTTCTCCAAGGGCTGGTGCCTGGGGGGCTACCGGATGGCCTTCGCCATCGGCGCCGAAGCGCTGATCACGGCCCTGCGCCAGGTGAAGGCTGTGGTGGACTTCAACCAATCGCTGGCGCTTCAGGCCGGGGCGATCGCCGCCCTGGAGCAGGCTCCCGACTGGCCGGCCCAGCTGCTTGTCACCTATCGCCAACGGCGTGAGGCAATGGCGAAGGCCCTGGAGCGTCACGGCTGGCCGGTGCAATGGCCCCAGATGGCGCTCTACCTCTGGTTGGAGCTGCCACCGGCGGCTAGGGCCGCCGGCCTTGATTCCGAACGCTTCTGCGGCCAGCTGCTGGAGGCCACCGGCGTGGCCCTCACCCCTGGCAATGGCTTCGGGGCCCAGGGTGAGGGCTGGCAGCGGCTGGCGCTGGTGCATCCTGCGGCGGAGCTGGAGGCTGGCGCCGAGCGCATCGGCGCCTGGCTCTCGAGTCTGTGACTGAGTTGGCGAGCCCTTGATCGGGCGCATCGCCGCCGCACGCCTCCGGGTGCTGGGGAGGGCAGGCCCAGGCCTTCCCTGGCGACTGCAATGGCGAGCCGTCTGCGCCAGCACCGAATCAGAGCTGGAGCGCTGGTTGCTGGCCGGGGCTGACGCACCTCTGGCGGTGCTGGCGGGCCATCAGCGCTTTGGCCATGGTCAGCAGGGGCGGCCCTGGCAGGCCCCGTCCGGGGGGGTCTGGATCAGCGCCGCCCTGCCCTGGCCACCCCAGGTTGACGGCACGGCGGCCCTGGGGCTGGCGGTGGCGGTGGGGTTGGCGTTGCAGCTCGAAGCGCTCGGCCTGGAGCCGCGCCTGAAGTGGCCCAACGACCTACTGGTGCAGGGCGCCAAGGTGGCTGGTCTGTTGCCACGGCTGCGTCGCCGCGGGGAGCGGATCCGCTGGGCCCAGGTGGGTCTGGGTCTCAATGGGCACAATCCCGTGCCGCCGGGGGGGCTGGCCCTGGCCCGTGCCCTGGGCCGCCGCCGCCTCGATACCGCTGCGCTCTCTGCCCGGGCGTTGCTGGCCCTGGAGTGGGCCGCCGCCCATGCCCTGGCCCCTGAACGGGTGCGGCGGGAGGCGGAGGGTCGCCTGCTGCTGCCCGAGGCTCCCGTGCCGTTCGAGGGGGAGCTGTGGCGGGCCACCGGCCTGGCGAGCGACGGGGCCCTGGAGCTGGCCCTCGGTCCGCGGCGGGCCCAGCTGCGGCGCTGTTTCTAAGCTGCCCGGATCCGTTGGCCGTCCAGCCTTTGCCCCGCGCGCGCTCCCTGGTCCTGTTCGCCCTGGCTGCCGTCGCGCCCCTCGCTGGCTTGCCCCTGGCCTGGGCCCAGCAAGATCCGAGCGCCCCGGGGCCTGCGGCAGCCGCTCCTTCGGAGAGCCCAGGCCCCCTGCTGCCTCCCCCCCTGCTGCCGCCCCTGCCACCCCAGCGGGCCCCCGTTTCCGGCGCCGTGCAGGAGCCGCTGCGCCCCAACACCGGCCAGTGGTCTGGGGCGGAGACGGCCCCCCGCCGCTTTGATCAATCGCTGGATGAGCTGGTGCGCGAGGGGGTGGTGACCCCGAGCGAGCGCGCCCAGCTCCGCCAGGGTTCGATCCAGGTGCCGATCGATGTGCCCGCCCACCAGCAGGCCTGCCGCAGCGGCGCCCTTTCCGAGCAGGAATGCCGTTCGGGGCTGGCGATTCGCTGGCGCAGCCGCAATGGTGAGACAGGACTGGCCGGGGCCGGTGGGCTGGAGCGGATCGGTCCCGATGGGATGCCCCTGCCTCAGATCACCGTGCCGGTGTCCGCTCTGCTCGCGGGCAGCGGTGGCAGCTTCAACCTGGCCCAGGTGTTCGGGGTCACGCCCCGGCCAGCGCCGCTGATCGGCAACGGCAACCGCCTGTTGCTGTTTCCGATCATCGGATCCGCCCTCACCACCAGCAACTTCGGCTGGCGCCTGCATCCGGTGCTGGGCAGCTGGCTGATGCATGCCGGCCGTGACCTGGCGGCCCCGGAGGGCACCCCCGTGGTGGCGGCCCTCAGCGGAAGGGTGGTGAGCAGCGGCCTGGCCGGGGGCTATGGCATCGCCGTGGAGCTGGAGCACCAGCGCCCCACCCGCCGCACCCTCTACGGCCATCTCTCGGAGATCTACGTCAAGGAGGGGGACTGGGTGCGCCAGGGGGACGTGATCGCCCGGGTGGGCAGCACCGGGCTGAGCACCGGTCCCCACCTGCACTTCGAGCTGCGCCTGCCCCAGGACGGCGGCTGGGTGGCGGTGGATCCGGGCGAACTCGACCCCGGCAAGGGTTCCGCCGGCAGCGATGCGATCGCCCTGCTGATGGGGCAGTTGCTGCAGACTCTGGAGCGGCCCAGGGCCGCCGCGCCCCAGGCCAAGGCGGGTTGAGCCCGGGCCTCAGCCGGCGATGCGGCCGTCCCGGAAGTGGACGATGCGCTGGGCCCGGGCCGCCACATCGTCTTCGTGGGTGACGATCACCACGGTGATTCCCTGGTCATGGAGCTCGTCAAGGATTCCCAGCACCTCGGCCGTGGTGCGCGAATCGAGGGCGCCGGTGGGTTCATCCGCCAGCAGCATCGCCGGATGGTTGATCATCGCCCGGGCGATCGCCACCCGCTGCTGCTGGCCGCCGGAGAGCTGGTTGGGCTTGTTCTGCAGGCGCGCCCCCAATCCGACGCGCTCGAGGGCTTCTTTGGCCCTCTGGGCCCGTTGCTCGGGTTCCACGCCGGCGTAGATCATCGGCAACATCACATTTTCGAGGGCGCTCATGTGGGCCAGCAGATGGAACTGCTGGAAGACGAAGCCCAGTTCCCTGTTGCGCAGCGCCGCCAGTTCGTCGTCGTCGAGTTCATTGACGGCGATGCCGTTGAGGCGGTAGCTGCCGCTGCTGGGACGATCCAGGCAGCCCAGGATGTTCATCGCCGTGGATTTTCCCGAGCCGGAGGTGCCCATCACCGCCAGGTAATCACCGCGCCCCACGCTCAGGCTGAGGTCGTCAAGGGCATGAACTTCGGTGTCACCCTGCCCGTAAACCTTGCTGACGTGGATCAGCTCAGCGACCGCTTCACTCAAGGGATCCTCAACCGGTGGCGACCGAGAGGCCTGAGGCAATCGCCCGTTGCAGCATCGGCGTGCCGGCGACCGTGGCGCTGGCCCAGTTGAAGAGTGGATTCGAGAGCACCCCGCCCACGGCGGTGATCAGCACGCAGGCCACCAGCGCTGTGCGCAGGGAGGGCATGCCGGCCACCGACCAAGTGATTTCGGGATAGGCCTTGACGGCGTCGGACGCTTCCTGGGGCTCCTTCACCACCATCATCTTGATCACGGAGATGTAGTAATAAATCGACACCACCGAGGTGATCAGGCCCACCACCACCAGCAGGTACTGGTGGTCGGCCCAGCCGGCGAAGAAGAGATAGATCTTGCCGAAGAAGCCCAGCATCGGCGGAATCCCTCCGAGCGAGAGCAGGCAGAGGCTGAGGCCCAGGGTGATCAGCGGATCTTTCTGATACAGGCCGGCGTAGTCGGAGATGCGATCGCTGCCGGTGCGCAGCGAGAACAGAATGATGCAGGCGAAGGCCCCCAGGTTCATGAACAGGTAGGCCGCCATGTAGAGCACCATGGCCGAGAAGCCCTCTTCGGTGCCGCACACCAGGCCGATCATCACGAAGCCCGCCTGGCCGATGGAGCTGTAGGCCAGCATCCGTTTCATCGAGGTCTGGGCCAGGGCGACCACGTTGCCCAGGGTCATGCTCAGGATCGCCAGCACGGTGAACAGCAGCTTCCACTGGGTTTCAAAGCTGTCGAAGCAGCCCACCAGCAGGCGCAGGGCCAGGGCGAAGCCCGCCGCTTTCGAGCCCACCGAAAGGAAGGCCACCACAGGAGTGGGGGAGCCTTCGTAGACGTCCGGGGTCCACTGGTGGAACGGAACAGCGGCGATCTTGAACGCCACCGTGGCCAGCACGAACACCAGGGCCAGGGCGGTGACGGGGGTTTCGCTGGTCTTGAGGGCCAGGGCCACCGCATCGAGACCGGTGGCGCCGCCGGTGAGCCCGTAGAGCAGCGAGGCGCCGTAGAGGAACACGGCCGCCGCCGCCGAGCCCACCAGCAGATATTTCAGGGCCGCCTCTGAGGAGCGGGCATCCCGCTTCATGTAGCCCGACAGCAGGTAGCTGGAGACCGAGAGAGTTTCCAGGGAAATGAAGATGCTGATCAGATCCGTGGATCCGCAGAGGAACATCGCTCCGAGGGTGGCGGCCAGCAGGATCGCGGCGTACTCCCCCACCGGCGTGCCGCTGCTTTCCACGTAGCGCCAGCTGATCAGCAGCGACAGCAGGGTGGAGCCGGCCACCACGGCACGGAAGGCCACAGCGAGGTTGTCGGCCAGGAACGAGCCGAGGAACGAGGGCTCCAGGGGGGCATTCCACTGCAGTGCCAGCAGCACCAGGGAGGCGACCAGGCCGGCGTAGCAGATCGGGGGCACCCACTGGCTGGCCACCCGTTCTCCGGCCAGGTCCACCAGCAGACAGCCCACCAGGGCGAACAGCACAGCCACTTCCGGAGCGATCGCCCCAGCGTTCAGCTGCAAGCTGGTGATCGTCGGGGCCACATCGGCGAGGGCACCAATCAGCGTCATGTCAGCGGAAATGGGGGGCCGGTGGTGCGGACTGTAGTCGTCATGGAACGCCCATGTCGCCATCGCGGGCCGGCGGTGCGATAAAGAGGGAGCCGGTTTTTCGCCTGCCTGTGGCGCACACCCTGGTCATCGTCGAGAGCCCCACGAAGGCCCGCACCATCCGTGGATTCCTTCCCAAGGACTTCAAGGTGGAGGCTTCGATGGGCCATGTGCGCGACCTGCCCAACAACGCCAGCGAGATTCCGGCCGCCTACAAGGGCGAGAAGTGGTCGAACCTGGGCGTCAACACCAGCAACGACTTCGAGCCCCTCTACGTGGTGCCGAAGGACAAGAAAAAAATCGTCAAGGAGCTCAAGGACGCCCTCAAGGGCGCCGATCGACTGCTGCTGGCGACGGACGAGGACCGGGAAGGGGAGAGCATCAGCTGGCACCTGCTGCAGCTGCTCAACCCCAAGGTGCCGGTCAAGCGCATGGTGTTCCACGAGATCACCAAGGAGGCGATCGCCAAGGCCCTTGACCAGACCCGCGAGCTGGACATGGAGTTGGTCCATGCGCAGGAGACCCGCCGCATCCTCGATCGCCTGGTGGGCTACACCCTTTCGCCCCTGCTCTGGAAGAAAGTGGCCTGGGGCCTCTCGGCCGGCCGGGTGCAGTCGGTGGCGGTGCGGCTGCTGGTGCAGCGGGAGCGGGCCCGGCGGGCCTTCCGCAGCGGCAGCTACTGGGACCTCAAGGCTCAGTTGGAGCAGGGGAGCGGCCGTTTCGAGGCCAAGCTCACCCATCTGTTGGGCGAGCGCATCGCCGGTGGCTCCGATTTCGATGAGACCACCGGCGCCCTCAAGGCCGGCAGCAAGGTGAAGCTGCTCAGTGAAGTCGAGGCCACGGCCCTGCGCGCGGCGGTGCAGGCGGGCGCCTGGCGGGTGGCGGAGGTGGAAGAGAAGCCCACCCTGCGCAAACCCGTGCCGCCCTTCACCACCAGCACCCTGCAGCAGGAGTCCAACCGCAAGTTGCGGCTCTCGGCCCGCGACACCATGCGCACCGCCCAGGGGCTCTACGAACGCGGCTTCATCACCTACATGCGCACCGACTCGGTGCACCTCTCGGAGCAGGCGATCAGCGCCGCCCGCAGCTGCGTGGCCGAGAAGTACGGCAAGGATTACCTCAGCCCGGCCCCGCGTCAGTTCTCCACCAAGAGCCGCAACGCCCAGGAGGCCCACGAGGCGATCCGCCCCTCGGGCGATCGCTTCCGCACCCCCAACGAGACCGGCCTCGAGGGCAAGGATCTATCGCTCTACGAGCTGATCTGGAAGCGCACCGTGGCCAGCCAGATGGCTGACGCCCGCCTGACCATGCTCAGCGTGGGACTGGAGGTGGCCGGCGCCAGTTTCCGGGCCTCCGGCAAGCGCATCGATTTCCCCGGCTTCTTCCGCGCCTACGTGGAAGGCAGTGACGATCCCGACGCCGCCCTCGAGGGCCAGGAGGTGCTGCTGCCCGCCCTGGCGGTGGGCGATTCCCCCGCCTGCCGGGGGGTGGAGGCCCTGGGCCACCAGACCCAGCCCCCGGCCCGTTACAGCGAGGCGGCGCTGGTGAAGATGCTCGAAAAAGAGGGCATCGGCCGCCCCTCCACCTACGCCAGCATCATCGGCACGATCGTCGACCGGGGCTACGCCACCCTCGCCAATAACTCCCTCACCCCCAGCTTTACGGCGTTTGCCGTCACCGCCCTGCTGGAGGAGCATTTCCCGGATCTGGTGGACACCAGCTTCACGGCGCGGATGGAGACCACCCTCGATGAGATCTCCACCGGCAAGGAGCGCTGGCTGCCCTACCTGACCAAGTTCTTCAAGGGCGAGGGCGGCCTGGAAACCCAGGTGGCCCAGCGGGAGGGCGACATCGACCCCACCGCCTCACGCACGATTCAGCTGGAGGGGTTGCCCTGTGTGGTGCGCATCGGCCGCTTCGGCGCCTACCTGGAGGCCAAGCGTGTGGCCGAGGACGGCACCGAGGAACTGGTCAAGGCCACCCTGCCCCAGGAGGTCACCCCCGCCGATCTGGATGCCGACCATGCCGAGCAGATCCTGCGCCAGAAGACCGAGGGCCCCGAAAGCCTCGGCGAAGACCCCGAAACCGGCGAGCTGGTGTACCTGCTCTTCGGCCAGTACGGGCCCTACGTGCAGAAGGGCCAGGTCAGCGACGAGAACCCCAAGCCCAAGCGCGCCTCCCTGCCCAAGGGGGTCAAACCCGAGGACTTCAGCCTTGAGGATGCCCTCGGCTTGCTGCGACTGCCGCGCCTGCTGGGGGATCACCCTGAGGGCGGCAAGGTGCAGGCGGGCCTGGGCCGCTTCGGCCCCTATGTGGTGCACGACAAGGGCAAGGGGGAGAAGGAGTTCCGCTCGCTCAAGGCCGAGGACGACGTGCTGAGCGTGGCTCTGGAGCGGGCGATCGAGCTGCTGGCCCAGCCCAAGCGCGGCCGCGGCGGCCGCACCGCCCTCAAGGACCTGGGCGCCCCCGAGGGCGACTCCGAAACCATCCAGGTGTTTGACGGCCCCTACGGCCTCTATGTCAAACAGGGCAAGGTGAACGCCTCGCTGCCGGAGGGCAAGGGCGCCGAGGAGATCACCCTGGCCGAGGCGATCGAGCTGCTGGCGGCCAAGGCGGCGACGGGCAAGGCCAGCAAAGCGGCCAGCCGCAAGGCGGCGGCAACGAAGTCGGCGGCAACCAAGTCGGCTGCAACCAAGGCGGCGAGCAAGCCCCGAGCGGCCTCCCGGTCGACCGCCACCAAGGCCGCCAGCCCGAAGGCCCCGGCGCTCCCCAAGGCGAGCCGCAGCGGCAAGCCCCGGGCCGGTGCGGTGCGCATCATCAAGGCCGCCAGCAGTTGAGCCGGCTCGGTCGTCCTGGTTCCTTCAGCCCCACCGGGCCCTGGGCCGGTTCGGCTCTGGGCCTGGCGGCCCTGCTTGCCCTCGGGGGCTGCGGCAGCACCACGATCGGCCGGCGGCTGTCCAGCAGCTTTGAGGCACCGCCGCCGGCGGTGCTCTCTGGTGCGGGCACCCCTGGCGCCACGGGAGCTTCGAGCTCGACGGCGGAACCTGCCACGACCCAGCCAGCGGCACCAGCAGAGGCCCAGCCGGCCAGCCCGTCAACCTCCCCGCCAGGCGCTGAGCCCAAGGCCGCCGGGGCCAAGCCTGCGCAGCCCCCGCTGTCCCCATCACCAACGGCTGCCCAGGCCCGTCCATCCGCGGCAAGGGGCGCCGCTCCCGTCCCCTATCGGGTCACGATCAAGCTGCCCGCTGCGGATCCCTCCGCCCCCGCCGAGGTGGTCACCGAGGCCCTGCGGGCCGCAGGCGTGCGCTTCGAGGTGGAGACGATCGAGCGCATCCGCTCCGGCCCAGCGGCCGCACCATCCGTCACTGCGGCCCCCGCCCCGTCACCCCTGGTGACCCCGGCTCCCCCGGCCCGCTGAGTTCGATCCGATGCCGCCCCCGCCGCGCAGCCTCAGCCGACGTCAGGCCCGCCAGCTGATGGAGACCGCCTACCTGGCCTCGGCCACGGCCCTGCTCTGGGTGGCGCTCTATTACCTGCCCGTGGGCGGCCCCCTGTTCCGGCTGGCCCTGCCCCTGCCCCTGGCGTTGCTGCTGCTGCGCAACGGCTGGCGCTGCGGCGCCGAGGGGGTGCTGGTGGCGCTGTTGCTGCTGGTGGCGCTGATGGGGCCGATCAGGGGGCCGCTGATGCTGTTCCCCTACGGCCTGCTGGCCCTGTGGCTGGGCTGGGGCTGGAGCCGCCGGCTCAGTTGGTGGCTCACCTGGGGCGTTGGAACGTTGATCGGCGCGCTGGGGTTTCTGGTGCGGGTGGCGGTGCTCTCGGTGCTGGTGGGGGAGAACCTCTGGGTGGTGATCACCAACGCCGCCGCCGGTCTGCTCGATCAGCTCGCCGGCCTGCTCAACCTCGGCGGTGGACCCGAACTGATCGCCGTGCAGCTGATGGCCCTGGGCCTGGTGCTGTTCCAGAACCTGATCTACGTGCTGGCCCTGCACGCCTTCGCCTACTGGATCTTTCCTCGCCTCCAAGCCCCCATCAGCGAGCCCCCCGAGCTGCTGCGCTCCCTGGTGGCCCTCGACCCGCTCTGAGTCCGGTGGGCCCACGGCAACTCTGCGGTGATCCCGTCCTGGGGGCGCAATGGTGCGCGCGGGTGGCGGCCCAGGCCCGCCGCGCCCGGGTGCTGCTGCTGCTGGCGGGTACCGACACGGCCGCCGTGGAGGGCATCTCCGCCGCCGGGGCCACCGCCGTCTCCCGTCGCCTCACCGCCGCCGCCGATGCGGAGCTGCTGCTGCTGGGGCCCCTGGCCCACCGCCCCCATGCCCTGCCGCCGCTGCCGGCGGGTGTCAGCCCGGCGTTGATCAGCCAGGTGGTTTGCGCGGGCCTGGAGCTCGAGCCCCTGGTGATCGACCTGGGGGCCCCGATCGCCCCCGCGGTGCCCCACGTGCGGTTGCTGCAGGCGCCCGCCCGTTGCCTGAGCACAGGCTCCGCTCTCGATCCCGCTCAGGTGCAGCGCCTGCTGGCCCTGGGCCGCCGCTGGGGCCGTCGGCCCTCGGCGGTTCCGCTGGTGCTGGCGGAGTGCGTGCCGGGGGGCACCAGCACGGCCCAGGCGCTGCTCACGGGCCTGGGCATCGCGGCGGCGGGGCTGGTGAGCGGCAGCCTCCGGGAGCCGGCCCACCGGCTCAAGGCGGAACTGGTGGAGCGGGGGCTGGGGGCCGCTGGTCTGGGTGGCCGCTCCGCTGCACGAGGCGGCGCGGTCGATCCGTTGGCGGTGGTGACCGCCGTGGGGGACGCCATGCAGGTGCTCGCGGCGGCCCTGGTGCTGGCGGCCGCGGAGCAGGGCCGCCCGGTGCTGCTGGCGGGCGGCAGCCAGATGGCCGCCGTGCTCGCCCTGGCGCTGGCCCTGGCGCCCGCCCACCAGCGCCAGCAGCTGGCTGGGCAGGTTGCCCTGGGCACCACGGCCTGGGTGGCCACAGAGCCCCAGAGCGATCTGGCCCTGTTGCTGGAGTGGATCGGACGGCGCTGGGGCGTGGCTCCCCTGGCCTTTGCCGCCGGCCTGCGCTTTGGCGCTTGCCGCAGCCGCGCCCTGCGCGACTACGAGGACGGCTACGTCAAGGAAGGGGTGGGGGCGGGCGGGCTGGCCCTGCTCTGGGAGCTGAGCGGCCGCAGCCCGCAGTCCCTGGCCGAGGCCTGTGATCGGGCCTGCGGGCAGCTCCTGGGCGGCACCTAGGGTCGGCCCCATGACCGCTCCGCCGCTCTCCCGCCGCCAGCTGCTGCGCCTCTCGGCCCTGGGCGCCGTGGGGCTGCTGGCGGGCTGCGCTGATGGCCGGTCCCCTCAGCTGCTCAGCTCCAGCGGCCAGTTCCCCGCCGCCTGGCTCAAGCGCCTGCCCTCCCCCTGGCAGGCCCGGCGACTGGAGACGGCCGCCGCCGTGATCGGGGCGGCAACGCAGCCCCGCAGCGCCCTGTTGCAACTGGGGGATGGCTGGGCCCAGACCCTTGAGCCCGCCGCCCTGCAGGCCTTTGAGCCCGCGGCCGCCCTGGAGGGCCTGCTGAGCCAGGCCGAAGCGGTGAGCCGCCTGTTCCGCGTCGGCCCGCCCGTGGCGTTGCCCTGGGCCTTCGGCACCTGGCTGCTGCTGCTGCGCAGTCGACCGGATCTGGCCACGCAGCCCGACCGGGGCTGGGATCTGCTGCTGGATCCCTCGCTGAAGCAACAACTGGTGCTGCCCTCCAGCCCGCGCGTGGTGATCGAGCTGGCCCTGCGTCAGCTGGGTCTGGCCAGTGCCGAGGCCGGCGCCCTGGAGGATTCGCGCCTGCCCGCCCAGCTGGCACGGCTGCGGCGCCAGGCCCTGGCCTTTGATGAGCGCGATGGGCTGAACCTGCTGCTGGCTGGGAACGCCCAGGCGGCGGTGCTGCCCAGCCAGGTGGTGCTGCCGCTGCTGCGCCGTGATCTCCGCCTGGTGGCCCTGTTGCCCGAGAGCGGCTCCCCCCTGTGGTGGAACCTGTTGCTGCGGCCGGCGGGGGAGCATCCCGCCCCCCCCCTGGAGTGGCTGCGGGAGAGTCGCTCACCTCCCCTGCTCGATCGCTTGCTCAGCGGCGGTTGGGTGCCGCCCCTGCCCCGGGAGCGCCTCGGGGCCTCCCTGGCCCTTTGGCCGAGGGAGCAGGCCCGTCTGCTCTACCCCGAGGCCGCCGTGCTGGAGCGTTGCAACAGCCTCGCTCCGCTCAGCCCCGCCGAGCGCCAGCGCTACCAGCGGCTCTGGGATCAGACGGCCGCCTGAGCCGCCTTCGGCTCCCCCTGGCTTATTCCTCAGCCCCAGAGCCGCCGCCGCGGGGCCTCTACTAGGCGGGCGTGGGTGTCGGCGAGCAGATCGGGGATGGCCAGCCCATGGGGGCAGCGGGGCAGGCAGTCGCCGCAGCGCTGGCAGGCACTGGCGTTGAGGGTTTCCCACCAGTGGCCGGCGCGGCCGATCAGGTTGTAGCGCTCGCGGGCGAAGGCCCCCATGCCGTGGCCCAGGGCCAGGTTGCGCAGCCGCAACAACTCGGGGATCGGCACCTCGTTGGGGCAGGGCAGGCAGGCCCGGCACTGGCCGCAGCGCTCCGCCCCCAGCCGCTCGGCGGCTCGCCGCTCCAGCTGCTCCAAAGCGGCCCTTTCGCTGGCCCCGAGGGGTTCTATGGCCCCCGCCAGGCGCTTCGCCCAGTCCAGATCGCCCGGTGCGGCGGCCCCCAGGCTCAAAGAACTGATCCCCTGGGCCAGCAGGAAGCGGTAGGCCAGCTCCAGGGGGTGATGGGGCTGGCAGTCGCCCACCAGCTCAGCGGGCGGGTCGTAGAGCCGACCGCCCTTGTCGGCGGGGGAGATGGCCAGCACCCCCAGGCCGGCGGCCAGGGCCGCCTGGGCCAGGGGCAGCCGCTGGGGGTCGAACAGATGCAGGTGCAGGCTGCAGAAGCCGAAGCGGCCGCTGGCCAGGGCCGCCTCGATCAGGTCGTTGTCGCCGTGGCTGCTGAAGCCCACCTGGCCCACCAGCCCTTCCCCCAGGGCCCAGCGCAGCAGCTCGGAGCCCTCACCGCCTAGGGCCCAGCCCAGGTGCTCCGGGAGGTTCAACCCATGGACCGCCAGGTTGTCGAGCCGCTTCACCCCCAGGCGCGCGAGGCAGTCGCGTAACTGGAGCTGGCCCTGCTCCAGGGGCACCCCCGGCAGCAGCTTGCTGGTGATCACCAGCGCTGGGCGCGGCACCGCCAGCAGGCGCAGGGCCTCCCCCAGGAAGCCCTCGGCAGGGCCATAGGCGGGGGCCGTTTCCAGGTGGTTGATGCCGCAGGCCAGGGCGGCCGAGAGCACCGCCCGCATCTGCTCCAGGCCGTTCACCGCCCGCATGGTGCCGAGGGTGAACAGGGAGACATCAGGGCTGCCTGGGCCGAAGGGCCGGCGGGCCGCCAGGGCCTCGCTCACGCGGGGGGGGTGTCGGTGTCCTGGTCCTGCTGGGCCCGCTTCAGGTTGCGCACCAGTTCGGCCGGGCTGACGCCCTCGAGGAAGCGACGGAAATCCTCCTGGTCCTCGGCGTCGGCGTCGGCATCGACGGGGATCGAGGCGTCGGCGACCACCTCCTCCAGCATCCAGATGCCGCTGCCGGTGCGCAGGGCCAGGGCAATGGCGTCACTGGGACGGGCATCCAGTTCAGTGGCGTCCCCTTCGGCGTCGGTGAGTTTGAGCACCGCCCGGAAGGTGTTGTCCTCAATGGCGTGGATGATCACCCGCTCGAGGGTGAGACCCCCCAGGACCATCAGTTCGGCCATCAGGTCGTGGCTGAGGGGGCGGGGTGGCTTCTGGCCGCCAAGCCCCACCAGGATGTTCTGGGCCTGGGCCTGGTCGATCCAGATCGGCACCTGGCGCCGGCCGGATGGATCCCTCAGCAGCACGATCGGGCTGCGGCTCGCCGCATCGAGAGCGATTCCGGCGACGCCCATTTCGACCATGGTGCTGACGCATGGGCCTTCGACGATTATGGCCATCGGCGAGGGGTGGGAGATGTTCACCGGTCTCATTCAGGCGGTCGGACACCTGCGCCCCTGGGCGGCGGGGGTGGAGGTGCGCGAGGCCGCTGCCCTGGGGCCCCTGGCCCTGGGGGACAGCATCGCCGTCGACGGGGTCTGCCTGACGGTGGCCTCCCTGGTGAGCGATGGCTTCCGCGCCGACGTCAGCGAGGAGACCCTGGGACGCACCACCCTGGCCAGCAAGGCGCAGCGGGGGGCGGCCGTCAATCTGGAGCCGGCCCTGCGGTTGAGCGACCGGCTTGGTGGCCATCTGGTGAGCGGGCACGTGGATGGCCTAGGCACCGTGGCCGCGATCGAGCGTCAGCCGGCCTCCTGGCGCCTGGTGGTGCGCTGGCAGGACCCCGCCTATGGCCGCTACGTCTGCGAGAAGGCCAGCATCGCCATCGATGGCATCAGCCTGACCGTGGCCGGTTGCGACCCCACAGGGGCCGAATTCTGGATCGCGGTGATTCCCCACACCTGGACCTCCACCACGCTGCAGCACCTCCAGCAGGGGGATGCGGTGCATCTGGAGGCGGACCTGCTGGCCAAGTACACCGAACGGCTGTTGGCGGACAGCCGATCGGGACCCAGGCCCACCCGGCCCATGGCCGAGCCGCCCCTCGATCGCGGCTGGCTGGCCGAGCAGGGCTGGGGCTGAGTCCCCAGGGCTGAAGTTGGTTGGAAGCCGTTGCCGTGACTACGGTTCAGTCGGCAGCGATCTCCGCTCGCCTTCGCGACGTTCCCTTGAACCTCCCGGCCATGACCTCAGAGCGCTCCACAGCTTCCCTGCGCTCCCTGCGGGCCTTCACCGTGGCCGAGGGGATCTTGATGCTGGTGCTCGGGGTGCTGGCCCTGGTGTTTCCGGTGCTGGCCTCCTTCGGGGCCACGGTGTTGATTGCTGTGGTCTTCCTGGTGGCGGGCCTGGTGGGCTGGATCAACAACCTGGTGCGCTCCAGGCAGATCGGCCGCTGGATCAGCTTCTGGCGTCTGGTGGTCTCCACCCTGTTCTTGGTGGCCGGGATCTGGATCCTCACCAGCGCCGGTCAGGGGGTGGTGGGGGCGGCCCGGCAGGTGGCCACCCTGGCCCTGGCGGTGGGACTGGTGTTCCTGGTGGAAGGTCTGGTGGCGGTGGTGGTGGCCCTCACCAACACCCGCACCAAGGGTTGGGGCTGGGGGCTGCTCAACGGCCTGGTGACCGTGGGGCTGGGCCTGCTGATCGTGACCATGCACTTCGGCGGGCTGTTGCAGGTGCTGGGGGTGCTGGTGGGGATCAGCTTTCTGTTCAGCGGCCTCGATCTGCTGGTGTTCAGCTCCAGCTTCCACCTCCTGGTCCCGAACGAAGGGCCCCAGGGTGGCCCGTCGGCTCAGCCGATCGAACCCTCCTGATCAGCCGGAGCGCTGGATTCCTCCAGCGGCACCAGAGTGATCGAGCCGGTTTCGCGGTGGATCTCGATGCGGAACTCCTGGCCGGGTTGCAGGCCCAGGCGGCGGGTGTAGGCATTGCCGATCAGCAGATTGCCGTTGCCGTGCACCCGCGTGCGGAACTCCGCCTGGCGTCCCTTGGTGGGCCCGGCCTCGGCGGCGGGCACGCGGTAGCCCCTGGCTTCCACCAGGGCGCGATGGAAACTCTTCTTGAGCACCCGTCCACTGGGTCCCACGTAGCCACAGGCCCGGGCGATCTGCTCCTCGGGGCGGTTGCTCAGGGAGCGGGCCTTCTCCAGCAGAGCCTTCCCTTCCAGCATTGATTGGGAACTTTCAATGGATTGATTCTGCCCAGTTGGCTGCGGGGACTGCAAGAACGAAGGCCATGCCCTCACTGGTTTCGTCTCTGGGAACACCACCGAAGCGCCGATGACGCCCTCTCCTCTGTTCCCGCTCAGCCCAGGGGTGCGGGAGTTGAGCCGCCGCCAGCAGAGGCCCGTTCAGGCGCTCACAGGAGCTGCGGCGCTTCGCAGGGTTCCTGCCCCGAACATGTTGAGCCCGATGGGCTCAAGGGCTTCGTTGTGAGCGATTGCACATGATTGGCCGGCCAAAGCTGATGGGAAAGCCGCTGATCTCGGAGCCTCAGAAATCACCGCTACCGTGCCCGAACGGCGAAGGGGGAAAGGGTGAGCGCAGCGTTCCAGCGCCATGGCCCGACCATGGCGCGTTTGACCCTGCTCACGGCCCACCTGGTGGTGGCGCTGGTGGCGCTGGTGGCGATCGGAGGAGCCACCCGTGTCATGGAGGCGGGGCTCGCCTGCCCCGATTGGCCCCTTTGTTACGGCAGCCTTTTCCCCGGCAGCCGCCTCTCGCTGCAAGTCTTTCTGGAATGGTTCCACCGCCTCGATGCCTTCCTGGTGGGTGTGGCGCTGCTGGTGTTGTTCGGCTTCAGCCTCTGGCGCCGCAGGGAGCTGCCGGCCGCGCTTCCCTGGGGCGCTGGTCTGGCCCTGGCTCTGGTGGCCTTCCAGGGGGGGCTGGGCGCCCTCACGGTGCTCCAGTTGTTGCCCGCCGGGATCGTCACCGCCCACCTCGGCACTGCCCTGGTGCTGGTGGCCCTGGTGAGCGGCCTGCATCAGATCCTTGAGGCATCAGCCCAGGGCCTCAGGCCCCAGGGCGCGGGAGCGCCCCGCTGGTGGCCTGCCCTGGCGGTCGTCGCCACCACCTGTGTTCTGGCCCAGTGCCTGCTTGGGGGCGCCATGGCCAGCCAGTGGGCCGCCGGCCGCTGCCTGGCTGCCGGCGAGTCCTGCGGCTGGCTGCTGGCCCATCGCCAGGGGGCACCCCTGGCGGCAACGGCCGTGCTCGTTCTGGCCGGCGCCACGGCCCTGGCTCCCCCCTGGCCCGGCCGGCCCCGGGGGCTGGCTTTGCTAGCCGCTGTGCTTGTCGCGCTTCAGATCGCCCTGGGTGTCTGGAGCCTGCGGCTGACCCTGGCCGTGCCCGCGGTCACCGTGCTCCATCAGCTCACGGCAGCCCTGCTGGTGGCGGTGCTGGCGGCCCTCAGCGTTCGCGGCGGGTTCCTTCCGATGCCCCTGGCGGACGATTCGGCCACCGCAGGCCTGGAGGTGTCCCGTGGTTAGCGCCGCCCCTCCGGCTCTGGTTCCCCCGGGCCCGCTGCCCCCCAGCCTGGAGCAGCCTGCGCCCGCGCGGACCCGACGGCCCCTGCCCCCCTGGCTGGAGATCGTCAAGCCGCGGCTGATCCCCCTGCTGCTGGCCACCACCTTGGGGGGGATGGCCCTCTCCGATGGCTGGCCCCTGCCCGCGGGACGACTGGCCTGCACCCTGGCGGGTGGGGCCCTGGCCGCGGCCTCGGCGGGGGTGCTCAATTGCCTCTGGGAGGAAGGTCTTGATGGGCGTATGCAGCGCACCAGCGGCCGGGCCCTGCCCTCCGGCCGGCTCTCGTCTCGCTATGCCTTCGCCCTGGCGGTGACCCTGGCCCTGGCGGCGACGGGTCTGCTGCTGGCGGGGGTCAATGGCCTGGCCGCCGGCCTGTCGCTGCTGGGGCTCTGCAGTTACGTGCTGCTCTACACGGTGCTGCTCAAGCCGCGCACCCCCCAGAACATCGTCATCGGCGGGGTGGCCGGCGCGATTCCCCCCCTGGTGGGCTCGGCGGCGGCCACGGGAGCGCTGGGGTGGGGGGGCTGGTGGCTGTTCAGCCTGGTGATGCTCTGGACCCCCGCCCATTTCTGGGCCCTGGCCCTGCTGCTCCGGGAGGACTACCGCTCCGTGGGTATTCCGATGCTGCCGGTGGTGGCCGGGCCGGTGCTCACCGTTCGGGCGATCGGCCACTACGCCCGCGCCACGGCGCTGTTCAGCCTGGCCGGAATCGTCGCCCTGCCGGCCGGGGGCCTGCTCTACGGGCTGCTGGTGCTGCCCTTCAATGCCCGGCTGCTGCAGCTGGTGGCTGATTTGCAGCGGGATCCCGATGATCCCAAGCGGGCCCGCAGGCTGTTCGCCTGGTCGATTCTCTACCTGTTCGGCATTTGCCTGCTGCTGCTGCTCTCCCGCCTGCCAGCGGCGGAGCTGTTCGGCCGCCAGGGGTCCGAACTCCTGCTGGGGGCGCTGCCCTTCTTACATTGATCCGATTGGACCGCTGAGCGCCAGGGAGTCGCCTTGATCGAGCTGCACAACCTCAGCAAGCGCTACGGATCGGTGGAGGCCCTGCGGGGGCTGTCGCTGAAGGTGCCCCAGGGCACCCTCTTCGGGCTCCTGGGTCCCAATGGCGCCGGCAAAACCACCGCCTTGCGCATCATCGCCACCCTGCTGGCTCCTGACGCCGGCACGGTGCGGGTGGGGGGCCTTGATGCCCTGGTCGAACCCCGCGCCGTGCGCGAGCTGCTGGGTTATGTGGCCCAAGACGTGGCGATCGACAAAATTCTGACCGGACGGGAGCTTCTGGAGCTTCAAGGTGACCTCTACCACATGGTTTCAGCGGAGCGGGACCGGCGCATCGCTGAGCTGGTGGGGCTGCTGGCCATGGAGGGTTGGATCGACCGCCGCTGCGGCAGCTACTCCGGCGGGATGCGCCGCCGGCTCGATCTGGCCTGCGGTCTGCTGCACCGCCCGGCCTTACTGGTGCTGGATGAACCCACCGTCGGCCTCGACATCGAGAGCCGCTCGGCGATCTGGCAGGTGCTGCGCCAACTGCGGGACCAGGGCACCACGGTGCTGCTCAGCAGCCACTACCTCGAGGAGATCGATGCCCTGGCGGACCGGCTGGCGATCATCGAGGGGGGGCAGGTGATCGCCGAAGGGGCCCCTGCGGAACTCAAGGCCGCCCTTGGCGGCGACCGGGTGACGCTGCGGGTGCGGGAATTCAGTGATGAGCAGGAGGCCCTGAAGCTGCAGGCCCTGGTGCGGGGCTGCCAGGGGGTGCGCCAGGTGGTGGTGAACCGGGCCCAGGGCTTCTCCCTCAACTTGGTGGTGGAGCACGACGGGGTGGTCGAAGCGCTCAGGCGCCAACTGCTGGAGGCCCACTGGCCCGTGTTCGCCTTGGCCCAGAGCCGCCCCAGCCTCGATGACGTCTACCTGCAGGCCACCGGCCGCACGCTCATGGATGCGGAGCTGGCGGTCGCCGGCAGCCGCGATCCCAAGGCGGAGCGCAAGCAGGCCATGCGCTGAACCGCCCGCTGACCCGTCCCGTTTCCCGGTCCCGTTGTCCAAAATTTCCTTCGCTGTCCGCCGATGACCAGCGCTCCCTCGCTTCTGGCCCCCTCCCCCAGCCCCGCGGCGGGCCGTTCGGCCCTGGCGGACCTGAGCCAAGAGACCCTGGCGCTCACCAAGCGCCTGTTTCTGCAACTGGCGCGGCGCCCCAGCACCCTGGTGGCCGGGGTGCTTCAGCCTTTGATCTGGCTGGTGCTGTTCGGGGCCCTGTTCGCCAACGCGCCGGCGGGCCTGCTGCCGGACGGCATGAGCTATGGCCGCTTTCTTGGGGCCGGAGTGATCGTGTTCACCGCTTTCAGCGCCGCCCTCAACGCCGGTCTGCCGCTGATGTTTGATCGGGAATTCGGCTTCCTGAACCGGCTGCTGGTGGCGCCCCTGCGCTCCCGCTTTTCAATCGTGCTGGCCTCGGTGCTCTACATCACCAGCCTGAGCCTGGCGCAGAGCGTGGCAATCATGGGCACCGCCGCCCTGCTGGGCTACGGCTGGCCGGGTGGTGCCGGCCTGGTGCTGGTGCTGGTCACCCTGCTGCTGCTGGTGTTCGCCGTCACCGCCTTGAGCCTGGGGCTGGCCTTCGCCCTGCCGGGCCACATCGAGCTGATCGCCGTGATCTTCGTGGCCAACCTGCCGCTGCTGTTCGCAAGCACCGCGCTGGCACCAATTTCCTTCATGCCCCCCTGGTTGGGCTGGCTTGCGGCCCTTAATCCCCTTACCTTCGCGATTGAGCCCATTCGTGCGGCCTACGCGGGGGCCTTCGCGCTCTCCGATGTGGTGCTCGTCGCGCCCTATGGCTCCCTGACCGCCTCCCATTGCCTGCTGGTGCTCGCCGTTCTGGCGCTGTCCCTGTTTCTGCTGATCCGTCCCCTGCTGGATCGCAAGCTCACCTGACTTCCCCGCCGTGATCTCCCAGCCATCTGCCTTCCGTTCCCTGTCCCCCCGCCAGGAGGATCTCCGGCAGCGGTTGCTCGGGGCGGTCGCCCGGAGGGACGCGGTGGCGGTGGCCCCGTTGTCGTGGCAGTGGGTGCACCGCCAGGGGGTGGAGGCCCTCGATTCACTGGTTGTCTCGCTGGCCGATCCGGAGGCTGCTGGCTGGTGGCGCCAGCAGTTGGTGGCCGGACCGGTCGCCCTTGGGGCACAGGAGAGCCAAGGCCCTGTTGTGGCGGTGATGGCCCTCGATCCGGCAGCTCCGGCAGCCCCAGTGATCCTGGAGTCTGCGGAGTTGGAGCCCGAGGATGAGTCCCTCCTGCCCACAGCGGCTGACTCCAGTTCTGACTTCTGGCTCAGTGAGGGTCCAGAGGTGGAGGAGGTGCCGCTGGCGGATTTCGTGGCCCTCGGCGGCACTCCGGTGGCGGGCGACCTCGCGCACGGCGAAGCACTCGGGGCCGGTGATGGTTCCTTTGAGGCAGCTACACCTGCGGTCGGACATGACGCCATGGCCGACCGGGACTTTGGGGACGGCCTGGCTGCAACGAACCTGGCCAAGCCGCTGCCGATCACTGAGGCGGCGGCCTTCACCGATGGGGTGCCCCTGAAGGAACCTGCGGCGAGTGAGAGCAGCGGAGCCACTCCCTTCGCCGAGGCCACGGGCTTGCACCCGCCCATGGCCGCTGTGGCCCCACAGCCCCCTGCTCCCGCGGCCCAGTTCAGCGGTGCCGACGAACAAGCCACCGCAGCGAGCGAGTCAGGCCCTGCTGCCGTTGCCGCCGCCGAGGCCGCTCCCGTGCGCGTGGGTCGTTTCGCGCGTTTGCGCCACCTGGTGCGCGATTGCTTCGAGGAGGTCGCCAGCACGTTTCAGGGCCAGGACGAGGAGGCCGAGGCTCAGCTTGACGACGCTTTCGCCTCCACGCCGGAGCGGTGGTTGCAGGACAGCCCGACGACGGCCTCCCCTGGGGAGAACCCACTGCCCGCCGACCGACTGCCCGTTGACCCCCTGCCTGGACAAACCCTCAAGCCGTTTTCGGCCCCTTGGGCTGCCATCGAGACCAAGGCAGCGGAGACTCCGCGGCCGCTATCTCCGTCGCCGGCAGAGCACCTGCCTTCAGCGTTGCAACAGCCAGCGCCGCAACAGCCAGTGCTGCAACTACCAGCCCAGCAACAGCCCCTGCAACAGCCTTCAGCCGTGGCCCGCTTGCCGCTCGCCCCCAGGCCCGCCCAGGCCCTGATCCGTCCGGCGCCGGCCCCAGCCCATCCGGCCCTTGATCAGCTGCGCGCCTGGCTCCCCGACGAAAGCCTCGATCCGCCCCAACGTCGTGCCTCCTGAGCCTTCATCGAGCCTGGAGCGAGCGGCGCTGAAGGGCGGACTGATCGTGTCGGTGCAGGCGCCGGAGGGCTCGCCCCTGCGCGATCCGGACGTGATCGCGGCCATGGCCGAGGCCAGCCTGGCGAACGGCGCGATCGGCGTGCGCCTGGAGAGCCCCGAGCACATCGGTGCCGTGCGCCGTCGCTGCCCCGGAGCCTTGATCGTCGGGCTCTGGAAGCGCAGCTTTGAAGGCAGCCCGATCTACATCACTCCTGGCTGGGAGGAGATCCGCGCTGTCTGGGCGGCCGGCGCCGACGTGGTGGCGCTCGATGCCACCGAGCGCCACCGCCCCGAGGGCCAGCAACTGGGGGCCTTGATCGAGCGGGCCCGCGAGGAACTGGGGGCCCCCCTGATGGGCGACATCGACAGCCTCGCCAGTGGTCTGAGGGCGGCGGAGCTGGGCTGCCGTTGGGTGGGCACCACCCTCTACGGCTACACCGAGGCCACCTCTGGTCTGAAGCCACCCGGCTGGGGCCTTCTGGCGCCACTGCGCCAGGGACTCCCAGGTGATGTGGCTCTGATCTGCGAAGGCGGCATCTCCGACGCAGATCAGGCCGTTCGGGCCCTGGCAGAGGGGGCGGATGCGGTGGTGGTGGGAACCGCGATCACCGGGGTGGATCTGCAGGTGGCGGCCTACGTGAGGGCCCTGGGCTGATCGCGTTCAGCCAGGCTTGCCGGTGGCACCTCAAGGCCAGGTGCCCCTGGGACTCACATCATCCCGGGCATGCCCATGCCACCCATGCCACCCATGCCGCCCATCCCACCCATTCCACCCATGCCGCCATCGGGTGCGGCCTGACCCTGGGGCTCGGGCTTGTCAACGATCACGGCCTCGGTGGTGATCAGCAGCGCGGCGATCGAGGCCGCATCCTGCAGGGCCAGGCGCACCACCTTGGCCGCATCGATGATGCCGGCGGCCAGAAGGTCTTCGTAGCGGCCGCTGAGGGCGTTGAAGCCCAGGTTCAGCCTGGCCACCTCGGCCACCACCACGGCGCCGTTCTCTCCGGCGTTGGCGGCGATCTGGCGCAGGGGGGCGCTCAGGGCCCGTTGCACGATCTCCACACCGGTGCGCTCGTCGCCGGAGAGCTGGGACACCAGAGCGTCCAGGTCCCGCGCCAACTGGGTCAGCACCGTGCCGCCGCCGGCGACGATGCCCTCCTCCACCGCCGCCCGGGTGGCATTGAGGGCGTCTTCGATGCGCAGCTTGCGGTGCTTGAGCTCGGTTTCAGTCGGAGCGCCCACCTTGATCACGGCCACACCGCCGGCGAGTTTGGCGATCCGCTCGTTGAGCTTCTCCTTGTCGTAGTCGGAGTCGGTGGCCTCCAGTTCCCGGCGGATCGCCGCCACCCGATCCAGCACCGCCCCATGGCGGCTGTCGTTCGCCACGATCGTGGTGGTGTCCTTGCTGATCGTGATCCGGCGCACCCGGCCCAGATCCTCAAGGCTGGCCTTCTCCAGGGTCATCGCCTGGTCTTCGCTGATCAAGGTGGCACCGGTGAGGATGGCGATGTCCTGAAGGGCCGCCTTGCGCCGCTCGCCGAAGGAGGGGGCGCGGACGGCGGCCACCTGCAGCACGCCACGGTTCTTGTTGACCACCAGGGTGGCGAGGGCTTCACCCTCCACCTCCTCAGCCAGGATCACCAGCGCTGAGCCGCTGCGGGAGACTTTCTCCAGCAGCGGCACCAGATCCGCCAGGGCACTGACCTTGCGGTCGGTGACCAGCAGCAGGGCGTTGTCGAACTCCGCCACCTGGCGCTCGCCATCGGTGACGAAGTAGGGGGAGGAGTAGCCCCGATCGAAGGCCATGCCTTCGGTGATCTCCAGTTCGGTGGCCAGGGAGTTGGATTCCTCAACGGTGATCACCCCGTCGACGCTCACCTTCTCCATCGCCTCGGCGATCATGCGGCCCACCTCCTCATCGCCGCCGGAGCTGACGGTGGCCACCTGGCGGATGGCATCGCCGCTCACGGGCCGGGCCAGCTGCTTGATCCCTTCCACCACCTGGGCCGTGGCCCGTTCAATGCCCCGCCGCAGCCCCACCGGGCTGGCTCCGGCGGCCACGTTGCGCAGGCCCTCCTGCACCAGGGCCTGGGCCAGAACCGTGGCAGTGGTGGTGCCGTCGCCGGCCTTGTCCTTGGTTTTGGAGGCCACCTGCTGGATCAGCTTGGCGCCCACGTTCTCGAAGGGATCCTCGAGTTCGATCTCCTTGGCGATCGTGACGCCGTCATTGACGATGTCGGGGGCGCCGAACTTCCTCTCGAGCACCACATTGCGGCCGCGGGGGCCGATGGTGACGCGCACCGCATCGGCGAGGGCGTTGACGCCCCGCTCCAGGGAGCTGCGGGAGTCATCGGAGAAGTTGATCAGCTTGGCCATGCCTGGGAACGGGGGCGCACGTTTCCCACAGGCTCCCACAGGGCCTTGCCCGCGGTCATCGCGGCGCGGGTGGGGAAACCCGAATCGGCCTGCGGGCGCCTGGTCTCCCCGATAGGGTCTGGCGATGGACGAGCTGCTGCAGACCACCCTGGAGAACGTGGCGATCGATCCGTTGGTGGATCCGCTGATGGGCCCCCTGGCCGGCCCTTTGGCGGGGCCCAACTACGCCACGTTTCTGGTGGTCACCGGCCTGGGGCTGCTGATGGCGCTGGTCTATGTGCCCCTGCGCCTGTTCCTGACGTACACCGCCCGCAGCCGTCGTCTGCGCTTGCTGCAGCAGATTCGCCGTCTTCGCGAGGAGCTGGGCCAGCCGCTCGAGAACTGAGCCCCACTGGTTCCCCTTTCAGCGCATCACCAGGCCGCCATCCACCTGCAGCACCTGGCCGGTCATGTAGGCGCCGGCGGGATCGGCGGCAAGAAAGCGCACGGCACTGGCCACTTCCTCGGGCTGGCCGAGTCGGGCCAGGGGGATGGCGGCGATGATCGGCTCCGCCTGCAGATCCTTGGTCATGTCGGTGGCGATGAAGCCTGGAGCCACGGCATTCACGGTGACGCCCCGGCTGGCGAATTCGGCCGCCGTGCTGCGGGTCAGGCCAATCACTCCCGCCTTGGCGGCGCTGTAGTTCGCCTGGCCGGGGTTGCCCATCAGCCCCACCACCGAGGTGATGTTGATGATGCGCCCGTGACGCGCTTTGAGCATCGAGCGGCTCACCGCTCGGGTGCAGAGGAACACGCCGGTGAGGTTGAGGTCGATGACGCTGCGCCAGTCGGCGGTCTTCATGCGCATCAGCAGGCCATCACGGGTGATGCCGGCGTTGTTGACCAGCACGTCAATGGCTCCATGGCGCTCGAGCACCGCCTTGATCATGGCCTCCACCTGCTCCTCGTCGGCCACGTCGGCGCCGTAGGACCAGGCCTCGCCACCTTCGGCGTTGATCTGGGCCACCACCGTTTCGGCGGCCTCGGCGGAGCTGGCGTAGTTCACCAACACCTTGGCCCCGGCGCGGGCCAGTTCCAGGGCGATCGCCCGGCCGATGCCGCGGCTGGCGCCGGTCACCACGGCGGTCTGTCCGGCCAGGGGGGGGGTGGCGGGCACGGACATCGGCGGGCAGGACAGTCGAGGGCGATCGTAGGCCGAGGGGTTCAGCTGGCCATCGGGTCGCTGCCCTCCAGGGCGGGGCCCAGCAGGGCCTCGAACCGTTCCAGCTGCTCCTTGCTGCCCAGCACCACCAGCAACTGCCCAGGCGCCAGGCGCACATCGCCGCCGGGGTTGGCGATCAAGGTGCTGCCACCCCTGGAGTAGGTGCTGCCCTGCAGGCTGGAGGGTTCGGCGTCCTCGGGTTCCGGTGAGCGGATCGCCAGCACCAGGGCGCCGCTGTGACGTCCGAACTGCATCTCCGCCAGGCTGCGGCCGCTGATGCCCTTCATCAGTTCCGGGCGGCTGCTGAGCTGGAACTCCTCCACTTCGCAATCGGAGCCCGCGAGCAGTTCCATGAAATCCACCGCCAGGGGCCGCAGGGCGGTGGCGGCCATGGCCCTGCCGCCGGCCACGTAGGGACTCACCACCTGGTCGGCCCCCGCCAGGCGCAGTTTGCGCTCGGCCTGGTCACTGTCGGAGCGGGCGATCAGCCGGCAGTTGGGGGCGATGCCGCGGGCGCTGAGCACCACGTAGAGGTTGGCGGCGTTGCTGGTGAGGGCCGCCACCAGGCTGCGACAGTGGTGGATGCCGGCGTCGCGCAGGGTTTCATCGAGCGTGGCATCGGCCTGGAGCACGGGCAGTCCCCGCGCCTCCGCCGCCGCCTTGCGCTCCGGCTCCAGCTCAACCACCAGCACAGGGATGCCTTCGGAGCAGAGCTTTTCAGCGATTTCCCGGCCGATGCGGCCATAGCCGCAGAGGATCACGTGGTCGTTCATGCGTTGCAATGAGCGGCGAAAACTGTTGTCCCGCAGGCGACGGAAGTAACCGGATTGGGAGAGCCCCAGCAGGCGCTGGATCGCGAACTGGACCACCACCAGGCCCCCCACCAGGGAGAGGGTGGTGACCACCCTCCCGCCCGTGTGCATCGCGGCGGTGGTGCCGTCGCTCCAGCCCATGGTGCTCAAGGTGACCACCACCATCCAGTAGCAGTCCCCCCAGTCCCAGCCTTCGGTGAACCGGTAGCCCGCCGCCGAGGCATTGATCAGCAGCGCCAGTGCCAGCAGTGGCGTGCGCCACGGGTGTTGGTTCCGCTCGTGTGACCGGGGCCGAACTCTGCTCCGGAAGCGTTGGATCATCCTCTAGAGGTGGGTGGGGGCGGAGCGGATCAACCCAGCCCGAGGGCTTGCAGGACCTCGGCAACACCGAGGTCATCAAGGCCTGCCGATGAACCAATTCCTTGTACTCCCTGGCGCGCCGGGAGTGTGTCGCTGCGGCGACCCAGGGCCACCAACGGGGTGCCGCTGAGCAGGGCCAGCTCGATGCTCGTCGGATCGCTCCCCAGCACCACATCGGCCGCGGCCAGCTGGGCCGCCCGGTCCACGGGGCTGTCGTCGCTGAGGGTGTGGAGCACCCGCAGGCCGGGCACCTGGAGGCGCACCTGCTCCGGTAAGAGCCGCCAGTTGGCCTCGGGCCAGTCGCCGGCTCCCCCGGCCGGGGCCAGCAGCAGGGCAGGGCCATCGCCCGGGGGAAGCGCGGCGACCGCCTGCTCCAGGGCGGGCCTGGGCAGGGAGAGGCGGAAGGTTTCGGCGTCCAGGCTCACCCCCAGGGGGCGCAGGTAGGACTCCATGGCCTGGTTGGGCCACCCCTCCTGGGGGCTCACCCGTTCGGTGAGGCCGAAGCCGTCCTGGGCGATGCGGGTGGGGATGTGGGTCATCGAGAGCATCAGGTTCACCTGGCGCCCCGTGGCGAGGTTGATGCAGGCCTGGAAGTCGGGGTCCCGCACGGAGCCCAGCAGGTTGCTCCAGTCCGCAAGGCTGTTGCCGGCGCCAGGGCCGTTGCCGCTGCCGAAGCTCCCGTCCCCGTCAGCGCCGAAGGCCAGCACCCGCGTCACCTGGGGGAGCAGCGCCCAGATCGCCGCCGAGGCCGTGGGGCAGACCACCTGCACCTGGGCCTGGAGCTGATCAGCGACGGCGGCGACGGCAGGGAACGCCTGGAGTTGCGACGCGCTGGATCCCGGGATCAAAAAGAGAACGCGCATCAGGGCGGCAGGGCAGGCTTGTCGCGGGCCGATTGTATGAATCAGGTCTGGATTTCTCCCTGCCGCCCCCCCTCCGTTGTGCATTTACTGATCGCCGCCGCCGGCAGCGGCCGCCGCATGGGCGCCGAGCGCAACAAGTTGCTGCTGAGCGTGGCCGGCCGGCCGGTGCTCGCCTGGACCCTGGAGGCGGCGCTGGCCTGCGCCGCCATCCGCTGGATCGGACTGGTGGGTCAACCCGTGGATCGCCCGGATGTGGAGGCCCTGGTGGCCGCGGCCGCCCCGGATCGGCCGGTGGTCTGGATCGACGGTGGGGACAGCCGCCAGGACTCCGTGCGCCGCGGATTGGCGGCCCTGCCGCCGGAGGCTGAGCATGTGCTGATCCACGACGGCGCCCGTTGCCTGGTGGAGCCCGAGCTGCTGGAGCGTTGTGCGGCCGCTGTGCGCCAGGGGCAGGCGGTGATCGCCGCCACCCCTGTGAGCGACACGATCAAGCGGGTGGATGGCGCCGGCACCATCCTCGACACCCCGGATCGCAGCCAGCTCTGGGCCGCCCAGACCCCCCAGGGTTTTGCGGTGGAGCGGCTGCGCTCGGCCCACGAGCGGGCCCTGCAGGAGGGCTGGAGCGTCACCGATGACGCCGCCCTGTTCGAACGACTGGGCTGGCCGGTGCAGGTGCTGGCGGCGGAGCCCTCCAACATCAAGGTCACCACCCCCTTCGACCTGCGCATCGCAGGCGCGGTGCTCTCCCTTCGGCCTACTCCAGCAGGCTGAGACGCCCGCTGGAAGCATCCAGGCGCGCACGCACCCCCAGGGGCAGGGCGGCGTTGCCGGGGCCATGGCCCACCTCCAGGCCCCCGAGCACGGGGATGCCCAGGTCGGTGCTGCGTTCCTTGAGCACCTGCTCAGTGCTGAAGCGCCCGTCCCGCCCGTCCGATTCCCCCTGCGTCTCAGGCGCTTCCCCGTCGTCGCTGAAGCGTCCGAAGGCCAGGCCTGCCAGTTGCTGCAGGGCGCCGCAGAGGCGCCAGTGGGTGAGCATGCGATCGACGCGATAGGGGGCTTCGCCCACGTCTTCAAGCACCAGCACCGCCCCCTTGAGGTCCGGCAGATGCTGGGTGCCCAGCAGGTGGGTGGCCACGGTCAGGTTGGCGACCAGCAGCGGGCCTTCGGCCACGCCCCCTTGCCAGCCCTCGCCGCTCAGATCCTCCATGGGGGCACCGAAGAGCAGATTGTGCAGCCGCTGGCGGCTCCAGGCGGGCTCGCTGGCCAGGGTGGTGATCAGCGGGCCGTGGATGCCGCCGCCCTGCCCCCGGGCCCGTTGGGCCCAGAGCAGGGAGGTCACATCGGAGAAGCCCAGCAACCAGCCAGGCGTCAGTTCCAGGGGCTGCTCCAGCAGCCGTGCCGCCCCCCAACCCCCGCGGACGCAGGCCCGTAGGGCCGCCGGGGCCCCCTCGGGGTGCGGCTCCAGGTCGGCGCGGCGCTGGTGATCCTCGCCGGCCAGATAGCCCCAGCGACGGAGGGGATCGAAGCCAGCTTCCCGCTCCAGGCCCCAGCTCTCAAGCACGGCCAGGCCAGCGTCCAGCCGCTCGCTGTCCTCCAGGGCCGAGCTGGCGGACACCAGCCGCACGCGATCGCCCCGGCGCAGGGGAGCCGGCAGCCCAGCCCCCAGGGGATGGCGCTGGGGGGATGCGCCGCTCAAGGCACCTGTCCCAGCACCAGGGCCAGCAGCAACAGGGCGCCAAGACGCACCTGGCGGCCGAAGTGGCCGCCATCGAGCCGCCTGGCCTCCCGCTGCATCGCCAACGCGGCCAGGACCCAGAGGGGCCAGAAGATCGCCCCCACCCCCTGCAGGGCCGCGGCGATCCCCAGCGCTGCGGCTGTGAGGCCATAGCTGAGGGCGACCGCCAGGGGCGCGCGCTCCCCCAGGGTGAGGGCGCTGCTGCGCAGGCCCAGGGCGGCGTCATCGCGGCGGTCGGCCATGGCGTAGACGGTGTCGAAGCCGAAGGTCCAGGCCAGGGTGGCCAGCCACACCAGGGCCAGGGGCCAGCCGCCTGCGAGCGATCCGGTGGCGGCGGCCCAGGGGATCAGCACGGCGAAGCCCCAGCACAGGGCCAGCACAAGCTGCGGCAGGGGGAACCAGCGTTTCGCCGAGGGGTAGAGCAGCACCGGTGGCAGGGCGAGCAGGGCCAGCAGCAGGCAGAGCCCCCGGCTGGCCGCTGGCAGGGCTAGCACCACCGCCAGGGCCAGCAGCAGGCAGAGCGCCAGCAGCACCAGAGCACTGGCGACACTCACCCGGCCACTGGCCAGGGGCCGCTCGCGGGTGCGCTCCACCTGGGGATCGATGTGGCGGTCCCAGAGGTCGTTGGCGACGCAGCCCGCACCGCTCACCGCCAGGCCACCGAGCACGATCCAGCCCACCAGGGGCGCCATTGGCGGCGCCTGGGGCACGAGCCACAACGACCAGCCCGCCGGGATCAACAGGATCAGCCGGCCGCTGGGTTTGTGCCAGCGCAGCAGTTCGAACCAGCCCCGCAATAACGAACCGCTGCCTGCGCTGGCCATGGACGGGATCGATCGCCAAAAGCTGGCGGCACCCTAGGTCGCAGTTGCTTCGAGCTGTCCGCGCCAGGGGCGCTGGTGGCAAAGTGACGCCGAGTCCAGGCGATCTGCCCCCATGCCGGAGCTTGAGCAGCAACGGGCCTCCGTCAGCGACCTGAAGGCCCCTGCCGCAGCGGCTTCGGCCCCAGCGAAGAGCCTGCGCCATGTGGCAGCGATCGACATCGGCACCAATTCCATCCATCTGCTGATCGCGGCGGTGGATCCGGTGCTGCGCAGCTTCAGCGTGGTGCTCACCGAGAAATCCAGCACCCGCCTGGGGGAGCGCGACGAGGACAGCGGCGATCTGACCCCCGAGGCGATCGAACGGGCCTTCGTCACCCTGCGCCATTGCCGCGAGCTGGCGGCCAGCCATGGGGTGGAACAGATCGTGACGGCGGCCACCAGCGCCGTGCGTGAGGCCCCCAATGGCCGCGACTTCCTCCAGTCGCTGCAGGAGCAACTCGGGCTTGAGGTGGACCTGATCAGCGGCCAGGAGGAGGCCCGGCTGATCTACCTGGGGGTGCTCTCGGGCATGGCCTTCGGCGACCAGCCCCATCTGATCCTCGACATCGGTGGGGGCTCCACCGAGCTGATCCTGGCGGACGGCCGCGACGCCAGGGCCCTCACCAGCACCAGGGTGGGGGCGGTGCGCCTGCAGCGTGATTTCGTGCGCGAGGACCCGATCCCGCCCGAGCGCCGCTCGTTCCTGACCGCCTTCATCGAAGGCTCCCTGGAGCCCGCCGTCGACAAGGTCAAGCGGCGTCTGCAGCCTGGCGAGACGGCGGTGATGGTGGCCACCAGTGGCACCGCCATGGCCCTGGCGGCGATGGCGGCGGCCCAGGACGAGCGTCCGCCGCTGCGGCTGCAGGGCTACCGCCTGAGCCGGGAACGTCTGGATCTGCTGGTGGCCCGGCTGGTGGAGATGACCCCCGAGCAGCGCCGGGCCCTGCCCACCCTCAACGAGCGCCGGGCCGAGATCATCGTGCCCGGTGCCCTGGTGCTGCAGACCGCCATGGCGATGCTCGACGTCGACGAGCTGGTGATCAGCGAACGGGCGCTGCGGGAGGGCCTGATCGTCGATTGGATGCTGCGCAAGGATCTGATCGTCGATCGCTTTGCTTTCCAGAGCTCGATCCGTCAGCGCACGGTGCTGCACCAGGCCCAACGCTTCGGGGTCGATCAGGTGCGCTCCAAGCGGGTGGCGGACCATGCCCTCAGCCTCCACGACCAGACGTCCGGGCTGCTGCATGCCGATGATGGCGAGGGCCGCCAGCTGCTCTGGGCCGCCGCGATGCTCCACGCCTGTGGCCAGCACATCAACATTGGCGCCTACCACAAGCACACCTGGTACCTGATTCGCCATGGGGAGTTGCTGGGCTACTCCGAGGCCGAGCAACTGATGGTGGCGGCGATTGCCCGTTACCACCGCCGCGGCCTGCCCAAGAAACGCCATGAGTCGTGGCAGTTGATTGAGGGGCGCTCCCAGCGCCGCACGGTGGCCTCAATGGCCTTGCTGCTGCGCCTGGCCGCCTCCCTGGACCGCCGCCCCGAACCGTTGATCGGCGAGCTGGTGGTGCGCCCGGGTCCTGCTGCCGTCACGATCGAGCTCAAACCCCTGAGCGCCGAGCTGGACCTGAGCCTGGAGCGCTGGAGTCTGCAGGCCTGCGCGCCGGCGGTGATGGAGGCCATGGGCCTCCATCTGGAGGTCACCTGAGCGGGCGCCAGATCACTTCGTTGATCGGCCCGAGGCGGCGGGCGGTTGAATTGCCGATGCGCACGGTGACCAGATCAGGACGGCCGGCCAGCACCTTCAGACCTGGTTCGGCGGGAAATCGCCGCTCACCTTTGAGCAGGCCCTGGTAGAGCCGTTGCCCTGAGCCGTTGCGCACAGCAATCCAGCTGCCCTCGGTGCTGGAGAGGACCACGATGGCCTTCGTTGCGGGGGCCGTCACACCTGCCTTTGGGGATTGAGGGGTGGACGGGGCCAGGGCCGGTGGCCTGTCGGCTGTCAGGGGCGCCTCGGGAGGCGCTGAGCGGGGACGGACCTCCTGTCCCTGGCGCCAGGCCAGGGTGCCGAGGCTGGTCACCAGCACCAGCGCACCAAGGGCCCCCAGGACCCACTTGGGGGCAGTGCGGGGGAAACGGTTGGAGGCGCTGGAGGGACGGGGCGAGGGCGCCTGGGGGCTGAGGAGGGGCGATGGGAGTGCCGCGGCGCTGGGGCGCCGACTGGAGGAGGTGCCGTTGCCGCCGGGGGTACCCAGATCCATTCGTCGCAGCTCCTCGATCAGGGGGTCGGCGTCCAGCCCCAGGACGGTGGCCACCCGACGGACCTGGGCCACCACGAACACTTTTTCAGGCAGGCGGTCGTTGGCGCCCTGCTCCAGCGCCTGCAACTGGTCGCTGCCCATGCACAACTGATCGGCCAGGGCTCCAAGGCTCAGCCCTTTGGCCTCCCGGGCCTCCCGAAGCACCTTGCCGAGTCTGACGAGGGGATCACCGGAAAGCGACGGGGGGTCGGGGATCGGCTCGGACACGGATGGCTGCGGGTGGTTGGCCAAAGGCCACTTCCCATTCTCCCTCCAATCCGCTGGAACGGTCTGTAGTTGGGTTTACCACCGGGGTTGCCAGGCCGAAAGTAAAGGCCAAAAGAAAAAATAAGCGACCTGAAGATGAACGACAGGCCTCTGTAATCATGGGCGATACTGGATTCGAACCAGTGACCCCTTCCGTGTGAAGGAAGTGCGCTACCGCTGTGCTAATCGCCCGCACCCTTCAATCATAAAACCTCGTCGGCCCACCCCCGGCCCCCGGGGGGCGACCATGAAGAATTGACGGAACCTCCGTCCCCCCGCGCGCGCGTGATCGCCACGTCCACCGCCACCGTTGACCCTGAGGCCCGCCAGGAGGTGGATGTGCTGATCGTGGGCGGAGGCGTCTGCGGTACCGCTCTGCTGTTCGAGCTGGCCCGCTACACCGATCTGCCCAGGCTGGCTCTGCTGGAGCGCTACGAGCGGCTGGCCCAGGTCAACTCCAAGGCCACCAACAACAGCCAGACGATCCACTGCGGCGACATCGAGACCAACTACAGCCTCGAGAAGGCCCTGAAGGTGAAGCGCACGGCGGAGATGATCGTGCACTACGCCGCCCTGCTGGATGCTGAGCGGCGCGGGCGCACGGTGTTCCGCACCCCCAAGATGGTGCTCGCCGTGGGGGCCTCGGAGTGCGCCTTCCTGCGGGAGCGCTTCTCGCGCTTTGCCCCCCACTTCCCGGCCATGGAACTGCTGGAACCGGAGCAGATCGCTCAGTGGGAGCCCCATGTGGCGCTGGTGGATGGGGTCCCGCGCCGCGAGGAGCTGGTGGCGATCGGCATCCGCAGCACCTACACCGCCGTCGACTACGAGCAGCTGGCCGAGTCGTTTGTGGAGCAGGCCCACGCCGCCGTGGTCGGCAGCGATCGCCAACTCGAGCTGGGGTTGGGGCAGCGGGTCGAGAGGATCACCCCAGAGGGAGAGGCGTTCCTGGTGGACGCCAGCACCGCGGCGGGTCCCAGGCGTTACCGGGCCCGCCATGTGGTGGTCTGCGCCGGCGCCCACAGCCTGCTGATGGCCCAGCAGCTGGGCTACGGCCTGGAGTACTCCTGTCTGCCGGTGGCGGGGAGCTTCTACTTCACTCCCGACCTGCTCAAGGGCAAGGTCTACACGGTGCAGAACGACAAACTCCCCTTCGCCGCCATCCACGGCGACCCCGATGTGCGAGCCCCGGGACAGACGCGTTTTGGGCCCACCGCCCTGCTGTTGCCGCTGCTGGAGCGCTACAGACCCGCCTCCTTTTTTGAGTTCCTGAAGGTGCTGCGGCTGGATTGGTCGGTGCTCGCCGTGTTCTGGCAGCTGCTGCGCGTGGCCGACATCCGCAGCTACATCCTGCGCAACCTGCTGTTTGAGGTGCCCTGGCTCAGGCGCCGGCTGTTTCTGGCCGATGCCCGCAAGATCGTGCCCGGCATGCAGTTGGAGGATCTGCGCTTCGCCGAGGGCTACGGCGGGGTGCGTCCCCAGCTGATCCACAAGGGGGAGCGGCGGTTGATGCTCGGGGAGGCACGCATCGCGCCACGGCCTGGCCTGGTGTTCAACGTGACGCCTTCTCCCGGCGGCACCTGCTGCCTGGGCAACGCCGCCATCGACCTGGAGGCGATCGTGGCGCGGTTGGGCTGCGGCTTCGATCAGGCGCGTCTGGCGCGGGAGCTCTACGGCGATGGGGAGCCGCCGCAGGCCGCCAGCGCTCCCCCCGCCCCTGATCAGGCCGGACTGGAGGCGGCGGCGGCCCTGAACAGGTGATCGTGGCTGGCGGAATAAAGCTTCGAGCGGGCGTCCGCCGGTGAGCGCAGGGCGGGGCTGACCACGAAGAGGGTGGTGCGGATCAGATTGCGTTCGAGGCTGACGGCCGCCATTCGCTCCAGGGGCACCACCTGCAGCCACTGGTCGGGCCAGCTGACCCGGTAGCCGATTGCCACGGGGGTGTCGGCGGGGTAATGCTCCAGCAGGGCAGCCTGCACCTCCTCCACATGGCGGGCACTGAGGTAGAGGCAGAGGGAGGCCCGCAGGGCCGCCAGCCGCCCCAGGGATTCCCGTTCGGGCACACCGGTGCGGCCTCCCGCCCGGCTGAGCACGATCGTCTGAACCAGCCCCGGGATCGTCAATTCGCTCTGCAGGGCGGCGGCGGTGGCCTGGTAGGCGCTCAACCCCGGCACCACCTCCAGCTCCAGCCCGGCATCGGCCAGCCGGCAGATCTGCTCGGCCAGGGCGCCGTAGAGGCAAGGGTCGCCATCGTGCAGCCGCACCACATGGAGGCCGGCGCGGGCCCGCGCGCTCACCACGGCCATCACCTCCTCCAAGGTGAGGGTGCTGGTGCGGATCGATTCACAGCCCGCTGGGGCCAGGGCGGCGATCTGGGGCGACACCAGGGAGTCGGTCCAGACCAGCACATCGGCCTGCTCGATCGCGCGGGCGGCCCTCAGGGTGAGCAGATCGGGGGCGCCGGGGCCGGCGCCGACGATCTTGACGGTGGGGGCCACGGGCCCTGCAGGTGGAAGGCTCAAGGGGCCGTGCCGTTGACGTGGGTGGACACACCGCTGGGGTCGGGCAGGGCCCGCCGGCGGCCGTAGAGCCACCAGAGGCCGAAGCCGCCGATGGCGATCAAAATCAAGCTCATCAGCTGGGCCATGCGTAACCCACCTTCACAGAACGGCGGTTGGCCCAGCAGGCAGAGGGGGTCGATCCGCAACCCTTCGATCCAGAATCGACCGGCGCTGTAGGCGATCAGGTAGACGCAGCTGAGGGCGCCATCGGGCAGAACGAGCTTGCCTTGGCTGGCGCGCTGGAACAGCAGCAGCAGCAGGGTGAGCACCCCCAGGTTCCAGAGCGATTCGTAGAGGAACGTGGGGTGGAAGCTGCTCTGGCCCAGGAAGGCCGTGGGTCGGTTCGCCAGGGGGATGGTGAGGGCCCAGGGCAGATCGGTGGGCACGCCGAAGGCCTCGGAATTGAAGAAATTGCCCCAGCGGCCGATCGCCTGGCCCAGGGCCACCGAGGGCACGAGCACATCCAGCAGGGCCCAGAAGGGTTGCCTGCGCCAGCGGCAGAACAGGATCACCGCCAGGGAGCCGCCGATCAACGCCCCATGGATGGCGATGCCCCCTTGCCAGACCTTGAGGGCATCGAGCCAGTTGAGGGAATACTGGCGCCACTCAAAGGCCACGTAGTAGATCCGGGCACTGATCACTGCTGCCAGCACCAGGATCGGCAGCAGGTCGGCGATCAGGCCCGCATCGATGGCCCTCCTGCGACCCAGGCGGGTGGCCAGGGCCAGGCCCATCAGCACCGCCAGGGCGATCAGCAACCCATACCAGCGCAGGGAGAAGGGCCCCAGCTGAAACAGCAGGGGCCCGGGTGAACTGAACACGGCCAGGGCGGACGGCGCAGGAAGGGTCAGGGCTGGAAGAGGGATGAGCTCAGGCGCGGCGGTGAATCAGATCAGCCCCTCGGCGGCCTGGACTTTCTCGAACTGCTTCTTCTTGAGCACCAGCATGATCTGGGCCAGGGTGACGGCGGCGAAGAAGGCGAGCAGGCCATAGATCCTGACGGGGTTCTGCAGCACGATTTCGGTGTCCAACTGACCGAAACCGCCGACGTTGGGGTCGTCGGTGAGCGGGGCTCCGGCGGCCAGCTGATCACCCACGGCCACCAGCAGGGTGGGGCCGGCGGGGATGGTTTCGCTGACGCTGGCCCCATCGGCGGTGGTGATCGTCACAGCGGTGGCGCCGTTCTCGCCGGGGGTGATGCTGGCCACCCGGCCCGCAGCGGGGGCGGTGTAGACGGTGTTGTTGGACTTCTCACCGGTGGGGGTCACCTGGCCCCGGCCCCGGTTGCCGCCCACATTGATCGAGTATTTGCCGAAGTGAATGCCGCTGTCGGTGGCGGGATCAGGCGAAAGGATCGGGAAGACGATCTCCTGGTGCTGGTCACCGGGGAGTGGGCCCACCAGCAGGATGTTGGGGTAGGCATCGCTGTATTGGGTGTAGTAGACGCCTTCGGTTTCCTGCTTGAGCTCCTCGCTGAGGCGCTCGGGGGGCGCGAGGGTGAAACCGTCTGGAAGGATCACCACCGCCCCCACGTTCAGGCCGGTGCGGCTGCCGTCACCGCCCACCTGCTGCACGCTGGTGTCGTAGGGGATCTCGACGGTGGCCTTGAAGACCGTGTCGGGGAAGACCGCCTGGGGCACTTCCACGTGGGTGGGCTTCTTGGCCAGGTGGCAGTTGGCGCACACCAGTTTGCCGGTGGCTTCGCGGGGATTCTCGTAGTTCTGTTGGGCCCAGAAGGGATAGGCCCAGCTGCTCTGGGGGGCGATCAGCAGAACGCCGAAGGTCAGCAGGGTGGTCAGCAGGAGGGTGAGGGAGCGGCGCATGGGACGGACGGGCAGGCGACGGGAGGGGGGAAGAAGGCTCAGCGGATTCAGGCCCACCAGGGCTGCTCACCGTTGCGGAAATCGGTGTCCGTCCAAGGGCTGAGGAACACGTTGTCGTTCTCGACGCTCACCTGGGCCAGGGCCAGGGAAAGGGGCGCGGGGCCGCGCACCACCTTGCCGGTGGCGTCGTACTGGCTGCCGTGGCAGGGGCACATGAACTTGTTGGCGCCGCTGTTCCAGGGCACCACGCAGCCCAGGTGGGTGCAGATCGCGTTGATGCCGTAGCTGCCAATCGCATCGGGCCCTTCCACGGTCAGGTAGGTGGGGTCACCCTTGAGGCCCTGCACCAGGCTGCGGTCGCCTTCGTTGTGGGTGGAAAGCCAGCCGCTGGCGGTGACGGAATTGCCCAGTTCGTCCTTGGCGCTCACCCCGCCGGAGCCGCCCACCGCCTTGGGGGGAATGAAGTAGTTGACCACCGGATAGAGGGCCCCCAGGGCGACGCCCGTGACCGATCCGAAGGTGAGCAGATTCATGAACTGCCGCCGACCCATTCCGGGGACATCGCTCGCTGGGATCTGAGTCATAGGAGCGGTCCAGTGAGCCGACGTGACGTGCCGCCCATTATGGACGCTGCCCTGCCCATCACCGTTTGTGGCGGCGGGGCCATGGTGGATTGCTGCAACATGCTGTTGCGCAACCCGACCCTTTCCCGTGCCCGAGCCTCCCGATGTGGAGCCCGCCCCGCCCCTCGGCCTTGAGGAGGTGCTCGGAGTGCTGCGCTCCCGTTGGCGCGCCTCCTACGACATGCAGCTGGTGCAGCGCCGGGGCCGGCTCTATCTGCAGGTGATGTGGGCCTACCTGGAGCAGCAGTCGTTCCCCCTGGACGCGGAGGCCTACGCCGCACACATCGGGGAACTGATCGCGCTGCTCAACGAACTGGGGGTGGCCGGCCAGGTGCGTGAGTGGCTGCTCACCACGGCTGAGCGCCCACGGCTGGGCAAGGCCATGGGCCTGGCACTGGAGACGGGCGGTCGGGGAAAGGAGTTCCTGCTCTAGCTCTCGCCCGGGGCCCCATCCGCAGCCTCGTGCACGCCGTCGCCGGCCGTGCCGGCTTCGGTTCGCACCGATTGCACCAGGGCAACGAGTGCCACCCCCACCAGGTAGAGGGCGGTGATCGCCCCGGTAAGCAGCAGCATCGTCACCGGATCGGTGGAGGGGGTGAGCACGGCCCCCGCCAGGGCCGCCGCCAGCACCACCCAGCGCCACGCCGCCAGCATCGTTTCAGCCCGCAGCAGGCCGAAGGCCCCGAGCAGCAGCTGCAGCACGGGCAACTGGAAGGCCAGACCCGTGGCCACCATCAGCAGCAGGACGAAATCCAGGTAGCGCTCGATCGACCAGATCGGCTCGACCACATCGGCGCCGTAGCTCACCAGAAAGCGCAGGGCCGCCGGCACCAGGGCCCACCAGGCGAAGGCCAGGCCCCCCAGAAACAGCACGGCCGATCCAGCCACCGCCGGCGCCACCAGCCGCCGTTCCCGTCGGGTGAGGCCAGGGAGCACGAAGGCCAAGCCCTGATACAGGATGAACGGCAGTGCCAGGGTGAGGCCGGCATAGCCCGCCACCTTGAGCGACACGAACAGGAACTCCCCGGGAGCCAGCTGCAGGAAGCGCATGCCCTCGGCGGGCACCTCCAGCAGGCGAACCAGGGGTTTGACCAGGACCAGGCAGGCGGCGGCGGCCACCACCACAGCCAGCAGGCTCTGCAACACCCGCTGGCGCAGTTCCTCGAGGTGATCGACCAGGCTCATCTCCACCTCCGCCGGGAAGTCGCCTGGATCCCCCCCCGGGGCCGTTTTCGCTAACCAGCGGCCTGCGGCGTTGATGGGGGTGACTCGAATCGGTGCGGGCGGCTGGCCCGGTGGGGAATCGTTGGGACTCATGGCCGCTGCGCTGGTTCGAGGCTAGGGACCGGCGCTCCTGATCCGCCTGCCGGGCGGCTCAGCCAGGCTGCGGCGCGGCCTGGATCGGCCCAGAGCTGTTCGCCACCCCGGTGGCGCACGGTGCCGGCCCCCGCACCGGGGATGCGCTGCAACTGATCGGTGGGCACCATCACCACCGCCACCCGTCCATTGCCCCGGGCCCGGCTGAAGTGGGCGGCCAGATCGGCCGCCAGCTGGAGGTCGTCGTCCTGGGCCGGCGCCTCCGAGCTCTTGAGCACCACGTGACTGCCCGGGCATTCCTGGGCGTGGAACCAGAGATCCCCGCGGCGGGCCTGGCGCAGGCTGATCCACTCGTTCTGGCGGTGGTTGCGGCCCACCTGCACCCTCAGGCCACCTCCACTGCGCAGCTCCAGGGGTTGCGGTGGGACCGGCGCGCTGTTGGCGCCTCCGCCCAGGGGGCGTTTCGGTTTCCGGCCCTCGGCGCTGAGCTCCTGCAGTTCGGCCTCCAGGGTCTCCAGCTGGGCCAGGTCGTCGGCCTGCTCCATGAAGGTGAGGCTGGCCTCCAGTCGTTCGAGCCGCTCTCGATGGTGGGCGATCCGCGGGGTGATCGCCGCCTGCGAGCGCCGCAGCTTGCGGGCCTGGCGGTAGAGCCGCTGGGCCTCATCGATCTGCTCCCGGCGCGGGGCCTGGCCACTGAGCAGGGCGTGGGCGCGTTCCTGCAGCCCATCGCTGTCCTCCACCCGTGCGAGCAGCTGCTCTTGCTGCTGCAGCAAGCGCCGCTCCCGCTCGATCGCCTGGTTTCCCCGCTGGCGCAGGCCGCCCTGGCGCTCGGCCAGCAGCCGGCGGTTCAGCTCGCCGCTGTAATACCGGCTGAGGGCTCCGTTGATGGGCAGCCCAGCTGGGTGGGCCTCGCAGTCGCTGGTCGCTGCACCGGCCTCTTTCCAGCAGCGGAAGGCGCAGGCGCCGCCGGGGGTGAACTGGAAATCGCCAGTGGCCACGGCCCGCAGCCAACGCTGCCAGCGGCGCCAGAGTTGCTCCCATTGCGGCTCGTCCAGGGCGGCCACCGGTTGCTCCAGCAGGGCTCTCGAGACCTCCGGCTGATCTCCCGCCAGTTGCAGAGCCAGGGCGGGACTGATCCCCTGATAGGCCTCCCGCAGGGCCTGGCCCAGGGTCATGGGCACCAGGCTGAGGCGCCCCCTCCAGCGAGGGAAGGGCTCCTCGAGCGAGGGGCTGTGCCCCTGCAGGGACGGTGGCGGACCGTAGGCATCGCCGGTGCCGATCGGCCGCAGCCGTGAGTGCTGCTCCTTGACCTGACGGGCCAGGGTGATCACCCGTTGCTGCTCATCGAGCAGGAACACGTTGCTGTGGCGGCCCATCAGTTCCACCACCAGGGTGCGGCTGATCGGATCGCCTGGGCGGCGGGCGAAGCGCAGTTCCACCACCCGTTCCCAGCCCCGTTGCTCCAGCTCCACCAGGGCCAGACCGGCCAGGCCGTGTTGCAGTTGCTGGGCCAGGGTGCTGCCCGCACCGATGCGGGGGGGCGGCTCGATCGCCAGCAACCGCGGTGCCTCCGCCTGCCAGCTGATCTCCAGCCAGACACGTCGATCCAGCGCCCGCAGCCCCAGTTGCAGGGTGTGGGGGGCGCTCTGCTGGGCCTTCTCGAAGCGGCAGGGCAGCAGGGTGGGCCGCCATTCCGCCAACACCGCCTTGAGGCTGGTCACATCGAGGGCCTGAAGGGGAAGGCGTTGCGGGCTCGCTCGGCTGGTGGTTCCAGCGGCTGTCTCAGGCGCGGTCATGGCCCCTACTCTGCTGGCAGGCGGTGTTTCCGATGATGGCTTCCCCTTCCTCCGCCGGGCGGCTCACGCTGATCACCGGACCGAGCGGTGTCGGCAAGGGCACTCTGGTGGCGGCCTTGTTGCGGCGCCATCCCCGCATCTGGCTGTCGGTGTCGGCCACCACACGCTCGCCCCGCGCCGGGGAGGTGGACGGGGAGCACTACTTCTTCCTCAGCCGCGAACGCTTCGACCGTCAGCTGGAGGCGGGGGGACTGCTGGAGTGGGCCGAATTCGCCGGCCATCGCTATGGAACGCCGCGCGAACCTGTGGAGCGCCACCTGGCCGCAGGACATCCGGTGCTGCTGGAGATCGAGCTGGAGGGGGCGCGCCAGGTGCGGCGCAGCTTTCCCGAGGGCTTTCAGATCTTCCTCAAACCCCCTTCCTTCGAGGAGTTGGAGCGGCGCATCCGCGGTCGCGGCACCGACAGCGAGGAGGCGATCGCCCGGCGGCTGCAGCGGGCGCGGGTGGAGCTGGAGGCCGAGGCGGAGTTCGATGCGGTGCTGGTGAACGGAGATCTCGATCAGGCCCTGCTCCAACTGGAGGCGTTGATGGGCCTTGGCGCAGAGCCGGCGGTTGCCCCCAGTGCCTGAGGGGGGCTGGTCGGGATGGCGGCGGGTGGTCAGCCCATAAAAAAGCGGCCCTTGGGCCGCCTGAAAGGGATGGGTTTCCCGGCTCAGAGGGGGTGGAAGAGCAGATCGGGGAAAAACCGATTGAACTCGATCATGATTCCGGCCGTGAGGGTGAACCAGACGGCTGCGACGACGGGGGCGGTGGTGAGGAATTTCTTCATGGTTCCAGTAATCAGCGGGGGGAAACGGTGACTTTGGAGTCGTCTTCCAGCATTTTTCCGCCGGCGAACTCCTTGAAGGCCGCCAGGGGCCAGGCGGCGGCGGAGAGGGTGGATTTGAACGCCAGGGGCATGTCGATCTGGATTTCCCGCATGGTGGCGTCCTTGCTGCCGCGGATGGCCATCAGGTAGGAGCGGCCGGCCCAGCCGATCGTGCCGGTGATGTAGAGGAAGGCAATGCTCGGAATCAGGAAATCACCGGCATGGCTGAAGCGGCCATCGACGATCAGGTGGGGCAGGCCATCGGTGCCACAGAGGGCCTGGCTGTAGTTCGAGAACCGGGCCTTGGCCTGGTCCGTGGTGGCTTGGCTCGCCCGCTGCTGGAAGCGGGGGCTCTCAGCACAGGGGGTCAGCCCCGCGATATCGGCGTGGGCCACGGGGGCGAAGCCGAAGATCAGGAAGGCTGAGATCAGAACAGCAAAGAGACGGCGCATCGTGTCCGGTGCTGGGGAAAGACCTGCGGGAAGGCAGGATGTCACTTGCGGACAGTAGGGGACATCTCAAGAGCCGATGCCGACCCTCCTGGCCGTCGAAACAAGTTGTGACGAGTCCGCTGCGGCGATCGTGCGCGACCAGACGGTGCTCGCCAGTGCCGTCGCTTCTCAGGTCGAGGAGCACGCACTCTGGGGTGGGGTGGTGCCTGAAATCGCCTCCCGCCGCCATGTGGAAGCCCTGCCGCTGCTGATCGAGCAGGTGATGGCCGAGAGCGGTCTGGGCTTCGGCGATCTGGACGGCATCGCCGCCACGGTGGCCCCCGGGCTGGTGGGGGCGTTGCTGGTGGGTTCGGTCACCGGGCGCACCCTGGCCGCCCTCCATGGGCTGCCGTTTGTGGGGGTGCATCACCTGGAGGGCCACCTCTGCTCCGTGCATCTGGGGGACCCCCTGCCGCCGGGGCCCGCCCTGGTGCTGCTGGTGAGCGGTGGCCACACCGAACTGATCCGGATCGATGGTCCGGGTCGCTACGAGCGCCTGGGCCGCAGCCGCGATGATGCGGCCGGCGAGGCCTTCGACAAGGTGGCCCGCTTGCTGGGCCTGGGCTACCCCGGTGGTCCGGCGATCCAGGCGGCCGCTGCCGGCGGCGACCCCCACCGCTTCCCCCTGCCCAAGGGGAGGGTCTCCCTGCCCCAGGGCGGCTTCCATCCCTATGACTTCAGTTTCAGCGGCCTCAAGACGGCGGTGCTGCGGCTGGTGCAATCGCTGGATGCCGCGGGCGGGCCGCTGCCGGTGGCTGACCTGGCGGCCAGCTTCGAGCAGGTGGTGGCTGAGGTGCTGGTGGAACGCAGCTGCCGCTGTGCCCGCGACCAGGGCCTCGGCACCGTGGTGATGGTGGGTGGCGTGGCGGCCAACCAGCGCCTGCGCGCCTTGATGGAGAAGCGTTGCGCTGCTCTGGGGCTGCTCTGGCGTGTGGCCCCCCTGGCCTACTGCACCGACAACGCGGCCATGGTGGGGGTGGCGGCGGCCCAGCGGCTGGCGGCCGGGTCGCGCAGCTCGCTCAAGCTCGGGGTGACCCCGCGGCTGGCCCTGGAGCAGGCCGATGACCTTTACGAACCACCCACGGGCCTTTCCTTGCCCATCCCCTTAGGGTGAATCTGCCAACCCTGCGGCCGGCCCCATGGCCCCTGCTGACATGCGTGAGAACGGCGAGGGCCCCACTCCCGTGGGACGGGACGAGCTGAACGCCTGGCGGCGGGGATTCACCCCCCAGGCCGAGATCTGGAATGGCCGGCTGGCGATGCTGGGTCTGTCGTTGGGCATCGGGGTGCTGCTGCTGGTGCGCCTGCTGAGCAGCTCACTGACGGCCGCGAAGTGACTGGGCCAGTTCGTTCGGTTTGAGGCTCTGGGCCAGGGCGTCTTCAGGGTCGACTTTTCCGGTTTGCACCAGTTTCAGCAGCGCCTGGTTGGCGCTCTGCATGCCGTCGAAGGCACTGCGCTCCATGATCTGCTCCACCTCGTCCATCTTGGCCTGCTGGATGTAATCCCGGCAGGCATCGGTGTTGATGAGGATGTCGTGGAAGGCGGCCCGTTTGCCGTCAGTGGTTTTGATCAGCCCCTGGGAAATCACCGCCAGCAAGGCTTCGGAGACGGAGCGGCGCACATTGTCCTGGTCTTCAGGGGGGTACATGCCCAGCACCCGTTCCACCGTGCGCACGGCGGAGTTGGTGTGGAGGGTCCCAAACACCAGGTGACCGGTCTGGGAGGCTTCAAGGGCGGTGGTGAGTGTTTCCCTGTCCCTGATTTCACCGATCAGGATCACATCGGGATCCTCCCGCAGGACTGCCCGAAGGGCATTGTGGAACAGCTTTGTGTGGTGCCCCACTTCCCGCTGGCGCACCATGGAGCTCTTGCTCTGGTGGACGAATTCGATCGGATCCTCGATCGTGACGATGTGACGTTTCTGGTTGCGGTTGATCCAGTCGATCATCGCCGCCAAGGTGGTGCTCTTGCCCGAACCGGTGGGCCCGGTCACCAGCACCAGGCCCTTGGGCCGCTGACAGACCTCCTCAAGCACATCGGGCAGGTTGAGGTCCTGGATTGTGGCGATTTTCTGGGGGATCAGCCGCAGCACCATCGCCGGCCCAAGCAGGGTTTCCAGCAGGTTGATCCGCACCCGCACGAAGGGGAACGCGAAGGAACCGTCAAATTCCTTGTCGTTCTGGAATCGATCGATTTCCACCGGAGTGAGCATCTCCCGAAGCCAGCCGTTGAAGGTGGCCTGATCAGCCACAGGCCAGCCGGTGTGCCGCATGTCACCCCGCACCCGGTAACGGGGTTCTTCCCCCACCCCGAGGTGGACGTCGGAGAAATTGCGTTCGTGGGCGATGCGCACGATCTCCTGCAGGTTGCTGGGCTCAGGGGGCAGGTCGAGACCCTTGGACGCTTCCTCGCTGGAGGTGATGGCCTGAGTGGAGACCGCCTCGGGGAGCGGCGCGGCCGGGGAGGGGATCGCCGGGATGGAGGGAATGGGCGGCAGATCCGGCACGGTCGGCGCCGCCAGGGGGGGGAAGAGGGAGGAGGGAGCCCCTGGTTCGTTGGCGGACATGGTGACGGCGTGCTCAGTCGTTGCACCAAGCTTTGCTTGAATTCGCGCCGTTGTCATGGGTCTGCGGCGCCCATCTTTAGGATCCGCCCGATTGCTGCGCCGTTTTGACCCCTCTTCCCCTGGTCACCATCGTGCTCGGCACCCGGCCAGAGGCGATCAAACTGGCGCCGGTGATCATGGCCTTCCGCGCGGCCACTGATCTGCGCACCCGGGTGGTGCTGACCGGCCAGCACAGGGAGATGGTGAGCCAGGTGATGGATCTGTTCGGGCTCACGGCCGATCTGGACCTGGCGCTGATGGCCCCGAAGCAGACCCTCACCCACGTCACCTGTGCGGCCTTGCAGGGGCTGCGTGAGGAGTTCACGGCCCATCGGCCCGATCTGGTGCTGGTGCAGGGGGACACCACCACCGCCTTCGCCTCGGCCCTGGCCGCTTTCTACGAGCAGATCCCCGTGGGCCACGTGGAGGCGGGCCTGCGCACGGACAACCTGCTGGATCCCTTCCCCGAGGAGGCCAACCGACGTTTGATCTCCCAGGTGGCCCAGCTGCATTTCGCTCCCACCCGCGTCTCTGAGGCCAATCTCAGGGCCTCCGGCGTGGTGGGGCGCGTGCTGGTCACCGGCAACACGGTGATCGATGCCCTGCTGCTGATGGCCGAGCGCGCCCCCCAGCTGGTGATCCCCGGCCTCGACTGGCAGCGGCAGCGGGTGATCCTGGCCACGGTGCACCGGCGCGAGAACTGGGGCCCCCGTCTGCAGGACATCGGCCATGGCTTCCTGGAGCTGCTGGAGCGCTTCCCCGACACCGCCCTGCTGCTGCCCCTGCACCGCAATCCCACCGTGCGGGAACCACTCGAAGCGCTGCTGGGCAGCCACCCCAGGGCCTTCCTCACCGAACCGCTCGACTACGACCGTCTGGTGGCGGCGATCCGTGGCTGCACGCTGCTGCTCACAGATTCCGGTGGTCTGCAGGAGGAGGCACCGGCCCTGGGCAAGCCCGTGCTGGTGCTGCGGCGCACCACGGAGCGGCCTGAGGCGGTCGATTCAGGCACCGCCCGCCTGATCGGCACCGACACCGCCGACATCGTGCGCGAAGCCTCACAGCTGCTGGAGGATCCGGCCGCCTACGCGGCGATGGCCCAGGCCCACAACCCCTTCGGCGATGGCCAGGCCAGCGGCAGGATCCTGGAGGCCAGCCGGGCGCTGCTCAACTCCCGGGTCGCTTCTTAGCCCAGGGCGGCAGGTCGATGAACACCTTCGTGCCGGGGTTCAGGCCGCTGAGGATCTGGGTGTTCCGGCCGCTGCTGTTACCCAGTTCCACGGGCTGGAAGGTGGGTTCGTTGCCCTTGCCCACCAGCAGCACCCCCGGCTTGCCGCCTTCGGTGACCACGGCCACGGTGGGCACCAGGGTGCGCACCGCTAGCTGGCCGGTCTGGAAGTCGATGTCGGCGGTCATGCCGATGCGCAGCTCCGGCGGCGGATTGATCAGCTGAAGCTTCACCTCGAAGGAGGTGACGTTGTTGGTCTTGACCGCCCGCGGGGCGATCTGTTTGACCTGGGCGGCGAAACGCCGGTCGGGGAAGGCATCCACCCGCAGGCTGGCCGCCTGACCCACCCGGATGCGTCCGATGTCGTTCTCGGGCACCTTGGCCACCGCCTCGAGGCCCTGGGCCAGTTCCACCACCGAGGAGCTGCTGGCCCCGGCGTTGGCCGAGGCCGCCGTGGTCGGGGTGACGAAGGCGCCAGGATCGGCGAAGCGCTGGGTGATCACCCCGTCGAAGGGGGCGCGGATGGTCAGTTCGGAGCGTTCCACGCCGCGTTGGCCGCTCCGCTGCCGGGCGGCGTCGAGGGCGGCCTGGCTGGTGGCCAGGCGGGTGTTGAAGGAGATGAAGTCGTCCTGGCTGATGGCGCCCTGGGCGTAGAGCTTGCGCCGCCGTTCGAACTCCGAGCGGCTGCGGCGGTATTCCGCCTGCGCCTGGCGCACCTGGGCCTGGAATTCGCTTTCGCGGTCCTGGAGATCGCCGCTGTCCATCAGGGCGATGGGCTGGCCCGCCTTCACCCGCTCACCCTCGTCGATGAAAAGGGTCTGCAGCACGCCACCGCGCTTGGGGCTGACGTTGACGCTGCGCACGGCCTTCAGTTCACCGCTGGCGCTGACGATGCCGGGCAGGCTGCCGCGCTCGGCGCTCACGGTGTAAGTGCTGAGGTTTTTGGAGCGCTCAGCGCTGCGCCGGCTCGACCAGAGGCTGAAGCCGCCGATGGCGACCGCCAGGGCCAGGGCGCCGGCGGCCCAGACACGTTGGCGTTGCCGGCGAGGGCGCTTGATCGGACCCGTTGGCTTGGTCTCCCCAGCGACCCTCGGGGCTGGTTGGAGCATGGAGGAAGGAATGGGTCGGATGCGGCGGTGGCCCCAGTCTTGATGGTTCCGGCCGCGAATGGCGAGCCCGAAGGTGGCGAAGACCGACCCGTTTAGATTCCGGCCCATGCTCAAAGCCGGAATCGTGGGGCTGCCCAACGTGGGCAAATCCACCCTCTTCAACGCTCTGGTGGCCAACGCCCAGGCCCAGGCCGCCAACTTTCCCTTCTGCACGATCGAGCCGAACGTGGGCATCGTGGCCCTGCCGGATGCGCGCCTGGCCAAGCTCTCGGCGATCTCCCGCTCCAAGGAGCTGATCCCCACCCGGGTGGAGTTCGTGGACATCGCCGGGCTGGTGGCCGGCGCCAGCCAGGGGGAGGGTCTGGGCAACAAGTTCCTCGCCAACATCCGCGAGGTGGACGCGATCGTGCACGTGGTGCGCTGCTTTGAGGACGACGACGTGATCCACGTTTCCGGCAGCGTTCAGCCGGTGCGGGATGCCGAGGTGATCAACCTGGAGCTGGGCCTCTCGGACCTGGCCCAGGTGGAGAAACGGCGCGAGCGACTCAAGAAGCAGGCCCGCACCAGCAAGGAGGCCCAGGCCGAGGATGCCCTGCTGGGGCGCATCCAGCTGGTGCTGGAGCAGGGGGGCGCCGCCCGCAGCCTGGGGCTGAGCGAGGAGGAGCAGAGCCTGATCCGGCCCCTGGGGCTGCTCACCCTCAAGCCGATCATCTACGCCACCAACGTCAGCGAAGACGACCTGGCGGCCGGCAACGACCACAGCCGCGCGGTGCTGGAACTGGCGGGCCGTGAGGGGGCCGAATCCGTGCGCATCTCCGCCCAGGTGGAGGCCGAACTGGTGGATCTGGGCGAGGAGGAGCGCGCCGATTACCTGGCGGGCCTGGGGGTGAGCGAGGGGGGGCTCAAGAGCCTGATCCGCGCCACCTACCAGCTGCTGGGCCTGCGCACGTACTTCACCACCGGCGAGAAGGAAACCCGGGCCTGGACGATCCACGCGGGCATGACCGCCCCCCAGGCCGCCGGCGTGATCCACACCGATTTCGAGCGGGGCTTCATTCGCGCCCAGACCGTGGCCTACGAGCAGCTGATCGAGGCCGGTTCCCTGGCCGAGGCCCGCAACCGCGGCTGGTTGCGCAGCGAGGGCAAGGAGTACGTGGTGGCCGAAGGAGATGTGATGGAGTTTCTGTTCAACGTCTGAGTCGGCCGCGGCCGGCTCAGCTCCTGTCGAAGCGATCCAGGTTCATCACCTTGCCCCAGGCGGCGCCGAAATCGCGCACGAACTTCGCGCCCGCATCGGCCTGGGCATAGACCTCCGCCAGGGCGCGTAGCTGGGAGTTGGAGCCGAACACCAGATCCACGCGGGTGCCGCTCCAGCGGAGTTCGCCGCTGCGGCGGTCACGCCCCTCGAACAGATCGCCGGCCTCCGATGTGGGGCTCCAGACGGTGCCGATGTCGAGCAGGTTCACGAAGAAATCGTTGCTGAGCACACCGGGCCGATCGGTGAACACCCCATGGGGGGAGGCCTCTGTGTTCGCCCCCAGCACCCGCAGACCACCGATCAGCACGGTCAGCTCGGGGGCGCTGAGGGTGAGCAGCTGGGCCCGATCGATCAGCAGGTGCTCCGCCGCCACGCTGAAGGCCCGTTGTTGGTAATTGCGGAAGCCATCGGCCTGGGGCTCGAGCAGCGCGAAGGAGTCCACATCCGTCTGCTCCTGGGTGGCGTCGCTGCGGCCAGGACTGAAGGGCAGCTCCAGGCTGTGGCCAGCGGCCCGGGCGGCCGCTTCCACGGCGGCATCACCGGCCAGCACGATCAGATCGGCCAGGGAGACCCTGGTGCCATCGCCCTGGGCGCCGTTGAACGCCGCTTGGATGGTTTCGAGCACCCCGAGCACCCGCTTCAGCTGCCCGGGCTGGTTGACGGCCCAGTCTTTCTGGGGCGCCAGACGCAGGCGGGCGCCGTTGGCACCGCCGCGCTTGTCGGAGCCCCGGAAGGTGGAGGCCGAGGCCCAGGCGGTGGCCACCAGCTCGCCCACCGACAGCCCCGAGGCCAGCAGCTGGGCTTTTAGCCCGGTGAGGCCGGCGGCATCGATCAGGGGGTGATCGACGGCGGGGATCGGGTCCTGCCAGAGCAGCACTTCGGCGGGAACCTCCGGGCCGAGGTAGAGCGTCTTGGGTCCCAGATCGCGGTGGGTGAGCTTGAACCAGGCGCGGGCGAAAGCGTCGGCGAAGGCCTGCTGATCCTGGTGAAAGCGGCGGGCGATCGGCTCGTAGATCGGATCGAAGCGCAGCGAGAGGTCGGCCGTGGTCATCATGGGCCGGTGCTTGATGCCGGGGTCGTGGGCGTCGGGGATCAGGTGCGCCTCGCTCACGTCCCTGGCCTGCCATTGCCAGGCGCCGGCGGGGCTTTTGGTCAGCTCCCACTCGTAACCGAACAGCATCTCGAAGTAGCCCCGGTCCCAGCGGGTGGGGTTGGGTTTCCAGGCCCCTTCGAGGCCGCTGGTGGTGGTGTCGGCACCCTTGCCGCTGCCGTGGCGGTTGCGCCAGCCCAGGCCCTGCTCCTCCAGCGGCGCCCCCTCCGGCGCCGGGCCCACCAGCTCGGTGGAGCCGGCGCCGTGGGCCTTGCCGAAGGTGTGCCCGCCGGCGGTGAGCGCGACGGTTTCTTCGTCGTTCATGGCCATGCGCTTGAAGGTTTCGCGCACATCGCGGCCCGAGGCCACCGGGTCGGGCACCCCATTCGGGCCTTCCGGGTTGACGTAGATCAATCCCATCTGCACGGCGGCCAGGGGCCGCTCCAGATCGCGGTCGCCGCTGTAGCGCTGATCGCCCAGCCAGGTGGTCTCGTTGCCCCAGAAGATGTCCTCCTCGGGCTGCCAGATGTCAACGCGGCCGCCGCCGAAGCCGAAGGTCGCCAAACCCATCGATTCGAGGGCGCAGTTGCCGGCCAGGATGATCAGATCGGCCCAGGAGATGGCATTCCCATAGGCCTGTTTGATCGGCCAGAGCAGCCGGCGGGCCTTGTCGAGGTTGCCGTTGTCAGGCCAGCTGTTGATCGGTGCGAAGCGCTGGTTGCCGGTGCCGGCGCCGCCGCGGCCATCGGCGGTGCGGTAGGTGCCGGCGCTGTGCCAGGCCATGCGGATGAACAGACCGCCGTAGTGGCCCCAGTCCGCCGGCCACCAGTCCTGGGAGTCGGTCATCAGCGCCACCAGATCGCGTTTGAGGGCGGCGTAATCGAGGCTTTTGAAGGCTTCGGCGTAGTCGAAGTCGCGCCCCAGGGGATTGGAGGCGGGGGCGTGCTGGTGAAGGATGCTCAGATTCAGCTGCTGCGGCCACCAGTCGCGGTTCGAGGGGCCCCGGCCGGCGGCGCTGCCTCCCCCATGGCCGCTGAAGGGGCACGGACTGATGGCGGTCATCGTTCTGGGTCCTCTGGGGCGGAGGAATCGTCCGCTGCCTGGACCGTAGGCAGACCCCCCGGCGCAGTCAGGCCGGTGTCACATCCCTCAAGGGCGCTGGGCCGCCAGCAGGGCCGCCAAGCGCCGAAATTCCTCAGCGCCGGGGCCCCACCGCCGCTCCTGGGTGGCGAAGTCGACGCCATACAGACCGAAGCGCAGCGTGTAGCCATCGGTCCACTCGAAGTTGTCGAGCAGCGACCAGTGGAAGTAGCCCTTGACCGGGATTCCTTCCGCCATCGCCCAGGCCATGGCGTAGGCATGGGAGCGCAGGTAGGGGCCCCGCAGGCGGCCGGCGGCATCGGCCACGCCGTTTTCGGTGATCATCACCGGCAGCTGGTAACGGTTCCAGACCCGCCGCAGGATCGTCAGCAACCCCTGGGGATGGATCTCGACGCCGGCGTCGCTGAGCGGTCCCGGGCCCGATCGCAACTCCACCATCGTCGGGGCCTCAGGAGCGAAGCGCACCAGGTGGCGCCGGTAGAAGTTGACGCCCACGAAATCGGCGGAACCGGCGAGCTCGGCCATCGCCTCATCGAGCACGGGGAATCCCGGCAGCCTCAGCTGCAGGGCACCCCGCTGGATCGAGTCGTAGAAGGCCCAGTTGAAGCCGGTTTCCAGCAGGCGCGTCGCCAGGCGATCCAGCGGCCACCAGCGCCGAAGGGGCTCCGCGACCACCAGATGCATGGCGGCGCCGATCTGCGCCCCAGGGCAGGCCGCCCGCAGGGCACGGGCGGCGAGGGCATGGCCCCGCAGCAGACCGGCGAAGGCCCGGACCGCCAGGGCTTTATCCCGCAGACCCGGCGGCCATAGGCCGTTCACATAGCCGTAGAACATCTGCACATTCGGCTCGTTGAGGGTGCACCAGAAGCGCACGTCCGCACCGAGGCGACGCCCGGCCTCGGCGGCGAAGCTCTCCAGGCGCTGGGGAAACTCCTCAGCCACCAGCCCGCCGCGCTCCGCCAGCCATCCGGGCAGGGTGAAGTGCAGCAGGGTGAGCATCGGCTCGATGCCAACCGCACGCAACTGGGCGATCTCGTCGGCGTAGTGGTCCCAGGCCCGCTGATCCCAGTGGCCGGGGGCGGGCTCAAGGCGGCTCCACTCGATCGAGAACCGGTGGGCATTGGCCCCCAGCGCCTTGATCAGCCCGACGTCTTCGGAGACACGGTTCCAATGGTCGGCGGCGGCTCCACTGCGGGCGCCGCCCTTGATCATTCCTGGAATCGTCTCGAAGCGGGCCCAGTCATTGCCGCTGGTGTGACCCTCCACCTGATAAGCCGCCGTGGCCACGCCCCAGAGGAAGTCCGTTGGGACCGGTGTGATGAAGGGGTTGGCCGGAATCGACTGAAAGGAGGGATCGTCCATGACCTGAATGCTTCACGCCTGCGGATGGCGCCGATCGTCGGTGAGAATCGGTGCAACAGATCCCGGCTGGCCATGAGTGTGAATCACGAACCCGCTGCGTCCAGATCAGCTGCCTCCGAACCCGCTGCCCCGGAAGAGCATCCCCACAACTTCGAGGTGCAGAAGGAACTGCACCAGCGCATCCGCAACGACCCCGATTACGACGACTGGGAGTACGGCACCGAACCGCTGCCCCACGAAGCCTGGGTGCCTGGTTCAGGTGCCAAGCCTGACCCTGGGGCGTAACTGCCTCACCAGCCCCAGCCCCGCCAGACAAAGCACCCCCATCAGCGACCAGAGCCCCACCCCGTGGCCCTGGCGGTCCAGCAGTTGGCCGGCCACCAGGGGCGCCACGAAGGCACTGAGGGCAAAGCACTGGGAGAACAGGGCCATCGCCAGACCCTTGTGCTCCGGCGGGCTGAGTTCCACCACCGCCTCGGTGGCGGTGGGGAGGAACGCCGCCTCCCCCAGGGCCAGGGGCAGCTGGGCCAGCAGCAGCACCGCGGTGCTGGCCTGCCCAAAGGCGGAGAGGGCCAGCAGGCCATTGCCGAGGGCGAAACAGATCAGGCTCAGTCCCAGGCCGAAGCGCACCGGCCGGTCCGCCAGGGCACGGCCCACCGGCCACTGGAGCAGCAGCAGCAGGACCAGTTGCAGTCCGATCAGCAGGCTGCCCAACTGCTCGGCCATCGGTGCACGCGCAAGCCCGCCGCGCAGCAGGTCGAGGGGCAGGGCGCTCTGCAGCAGGACCGGCATCGCTGTGGCCAGCACCGTCACCCCCAGCATCGGCAGCAGCGCCAACCACCAGCGCCCTGAACGGCCGGCGGCGGCGGCCAGGGGTTGGGCCACAGGCAGGGGCCGCAGGGCCAGCACCAGGATCAGCACCACCATGCAGGCGATGTCCACCAGGTAGATGCCCCGCAGCTTCCCGAGCTGCGACAGCAGTGCCCCCGCCAGTGCCCCCGTGGCGATGCCGGCGGCATCGGCGCTGCGGGCGAGGGCGAAGCCCCGGCTGGAGGGGAAGGATCCACAGCTCTGGGCGACGGCCAGTTCGATCGCGGGCCAGTAGAGCCCCATGGCCACCCCCAGCAGCAGCTGACCGCGCAGGTAACCGCCGAACCCGTCGGCCAGCAGCAGTTGCGTGTCCGCCAGCAGGGAGAGCAGCGCCGCCAGCTGCACCGGCACGGCGCCGTTGAGACCCCGGTCCAGCAACCAGCCACTGAAGAATCGGCTCAGGGTGCCGGCCAGGGCCGCCGCCGCCAGACCGCTGCCCACGCCGGTGGCGGAGACGCGCACGGCGTGGAACACCATCGGCGTCAGATAAAGCACCCCGCCCGCCCCCACACTGGCGATCAGTCGGATCAGGGCGACTTCACGCAGCGGCACGGGAAACTGGGACCACCAGGCCCTGGCCCTGGTTCCCGCATGAGGCTGTGTCAAACCGCTCCCGCTGGCTGCCTATCGCGCTCAGCAGTCTGCTGCTGGGGGGCTCGCCCGCAGGGGCCGCCGAGCATCTCGATGTGCGCCTCGATGGGCTCACCCTGCCCCTGGACCTGCGTCAGCTGGAGGCCTGGAGCCGCTCCCCCGACAGCCGCCAGGGGGATCTGGGGGTGTGGATGGAGGTTCTGGACGCCCGCAGCCGCCAGGACCTGGCACGGCTGCTGCGGGCGCCCTTGCTGCGGGATCGCACCTTCGGCCAGCAACTGCTGCAGAGCTGGGCGGGACGCCAGGTGGCGGCGGAGGTGGGGGAGCTGATCAGCGCCGAGGGCGACGGCGGCGGTGACGTGCTGCTGTCCTCGTTGCGGGAGCTGTTGGGGCGCCAGGCGGAGGTGAACGTGCTCGATCTGCTGCGGGCGGTGCCGGTGAACCGGCTGACGCTGCAGCTCGATGGTTTGATCGTTCTGGCGGCCGAGTGGCGCCAACAGTTGCGCGACCAGGGACGGGCCATGGAGCGGCTGCGCCAGCTGCCCCTGCCGGCGGCCCCCGCCCTTGCCGAGGCTCCCTTGGAACCCGCCGGTGTTCCCCGCCCGCAGGGCCAGGGACGCCAGGCTGTAGCCCCCCGGCAGCCGGAGCGGCTGCTGCTGCCCGTGGCCCACCGGGCGGTGCCCCTGCCCCTGGAGCTCTGGCGCGCCCAGAGCACCCGCCATCGCAGCTGGGTGGTGCTCATGCCTGGGCTGGGTGGCAGCGCCGAGCAGATGGGCTGGCTGGGGGCTGAACTGGCCGCCCGGGGCTGGTCGGTGCTGGCCTTGGAGCACCCCGGCAGCGATCAAAAGGCCGTCAAGGAGCTGCTGGATGGTCGCCGGCCCCTGCCTGGGGCGGAAACCCTGCCCGATCGTCTGGCGGACCTGGAGGCGGTGCTTTCCGCCGAGCGCAGCGGCCGGCTGCCCCGGCTCGGCGACTCGGTGGTGTTGATGGGCCATTCCCTCGGCGGTCTCTCCGCGCTGCTGGCGGCGGGCCTGCGTCCGGAACCGGGCCTGGGCCGCCGCTGCCGTCGGGCCCTGAACTCGATCCCGCTGATCAACCTCTCGAGGCTGCTGCAGTGCCAGCTGAATCAGGTCAGCCTGCCGCCAGCCAGGTCGACCGTGCCGGTGGCGGGGGTGGTGGCCTTCAACAGTTTCGGCAGCCTGCTCTGGCCCCATCACGGCCTGGAGCGCCTTCCGGTGCCGCTGCTGCTGCTGGGGGGCAGCCTCGATCTGGTCACTCCGCCCGTGTCCGAGCAGCTGGATCAGTTCCTGCCCGGCAACCATCCCCTCAGCCGGCTGGTGCTGGTGGATGGGGCCAGCCACTTTTCGCCCGTGCGCCTCCCCTCCGCGGATCAGGCCCTGTTCAAGATCGGTGACGCCTTCGTGGGGGTGGAACCCCGGCAGGCCCAGGCCCTGATGCTGCAGCTCACCGGTGATTTCCTTGCGGGCCTGGAGCTCGGCCAGCCCCTGCCCGCCCAGAAGCTTCAACGGGAGTCCGTGACGGCCTACGTGCTCGATGCTGGGGCCGCCCAGCGTTGGCGTCAGGGGCTCTGAGCCTCAGAAGCGGATGCGCGGATCCAGCAGGGCCACGAGCACATCCACCGCCACGCTCACCAGCACCACCAGAGCCGCCACCACCACCACGATCCCCTGCACCAGGTTGTAGTCCCGCTGGCTGATCGCCTCCTGCAGACGGAAGGCGATGCCCGGCCAGGAGAAGGTGACCTCGATCAGCAGGGCGCCGCCGATCAGTGAGGCCACGGTGATGCCGGTGATCGTGAGCACGGGCAGCAGGGCGTTGGGCAGGGCATGGCGCAGCACCACCTGCAACTCCCCGATCCCCCGGCTGCGGGCCGCCTCCACGTAGTCGGAGCGCAGGGCGCGGCGCAGATTCAGGCGCAGGGCGTTGTCAAAGATGCCGCTGAGCAGCAGTCCGAGGGTGGCCGCCGGCAGCACCAGGTGGCGCAGGCTGCCGAGCAGCTGTGGGCCGTTGCCCGCCAGCAGGCTGTCCAGCAGGTAGAAGCCCGTGCCACTGGGGGGCACCAGGGTGGGGGAGAAGCGGCCGCCCACGGGAAACCAACCCAGGCCCACCGCAAAGATCAACTGCACCACCATGGCGGCCCAGAAGGGAGGCAGGGCATAGGTGCCGATGCCATACAACCGGCCGGCCAGATCGAGCTTGCCCTCCGGCCTGGCGATGCCGCTGAAGCCGGCCGCCAGACCCAGCACCGCCGCGATCAGCAGCGCCACCACCCCCAGCTCCAGGCTGGCGGGCAGGCTCTGGCGGATCACCTCGGCCACGGGGGTCTGGTTGGTGAGCGATTCGCCCAGGTTGCCCTGCACCAGATCGGCCAGGAAATGGCCGTACTGCACCAGCAGCGGTTGATCAAGCCCCAGCTGGTGCCGCAACGCGGCCCGGGCCGCCTCCGGGGCGCGGGTGCCCAGCAAGGCATCGATCGGGTCGCCCGGGGCCACCCGCAGGAGCAGGAACACGAGGCTGGCGATCAGCCACAGCATCACCGGCGCCAGCGCCAGGCGGGCGCCGACGTAGCGCAGCAGTTCCCGGCGGCGGCTCATGGCGGGGACCCTCCAGGCCCGCGTCTCTGCAGGCGGCTGAGCACCACCCGGCCGGAGCCATCGAACTCCGGCGCGCTGATCCGCGGCAGGCTCCAGGCCCGTGGTGACACCAGCCACACCGGCAGGTAGGGCACGGCCGCGGCGGCCTCGGCCTGGATCGAGCGCAACAAGACCGCCCGCGTCGGCCCCGTGAGCCCTTCGCTGCGGCGCAGGTCAGCGTCGAGGCCGGGCCGGGTCCAGAAGCTGCCGCTGGCGGCGCTGGCCCCCTTCAGGCAGCGGTTGCCCTGGGCCTGATCGCAGCCCAGCAGGGGGGTCAGGTAGTTGCCCGCATCGGGGAAATCCCCCATCCAATCCAGCAGGATCATGGTGAACGCCCCATCCCCCAGCTGGCGGTAGGCGGTGGTGGCCTCCATGCCCGTGATCTCCAGGCGCACGCAGTCGCCCAGATCACGCTGCAGCTGGGCCTGCCAGATCAGGGCGAACAGGCGATCGGAGGGGACGTTGGAGCGGAAGGTGAGGGGCAGGGCCAGGGCCCGTCCGCCGCAGTAGCCCGCCTGGCGGTAGAGCCGGCGCGCCCTGGCCGGGTCGTAGCTGGGCCAGGCCCGGGGGCTGGAACCTTTCAGGCTCGGCGGCACGAGGTCCCGCAGGGGGGCACGCAGGCCCTGGCTGACCCGTTCGCTGATCAGCCTCCGATCCAGGCTCAGGGCCACTGCCTGGCGCAGGCTGGGGTTGTCGAGGGGGGGATGGTCGGTGAGCAGGCTCAGGTAGCCGATCTCCAGGGCGGGCCCCACCCCCTCGTTCAGCTGGCCCCGCTGGGCGGAGTGGTGCAGGGCCATCTGCTGGTCCCCGTCGAGGCTGGTGGAGAGCAGCACATCCACCTCGCCGCTGCGCAGGGCGCCATAGAGGGCGGTGGAGTTGGCGAGGCTGACCAGATCCAGGCCCCCATTGGCGGGACGCTGGCCCCAGTAGTGCTCAAAAGGCTCCAGCCGTTGCTGCTGGTCGTTGGCGCTGGTGAGCTTGTAGGGGCCCGTGCCGACGAAGCGGTCGTTGAGGAAGCGTTGGCCCAACGGCCCGTAGGCGGCGGGTGAGAGGGGCGTGAGGTTGATGGCGCTGAGCAGCTCCGGCAGGGCCGAGAACGGCCGCTTCAGCCGCAGCTCCAGTTCGTAGGGCCCACTGGCGCGCACGGCGGTGAGCCGATCGCCCACCAGGTAACTGAGCTTGCCGATCGCCATGAACCGCTTCAGCGTGAACACCATGGCGGCGGCATCGAAACGGCTGCCGTCGTGGAAGCTCACGCCCCGGCGCAGGGGCACCCAGGCGGTGAGGCCATCGGCGCTCAGCCGCGGCAGGGCCGTGGCCAGCCGGGGCTCGATCCGGCCCTCGGCCGTGATCACATACAGGGGATCACCAATCGCACTGAGCAGTTGCATGGCCCCGAAGCTGTAGGCCTGGGCCGGATCCACCGAGTCGATGCGGTTCTTGCTGGCCACCACCAGCCGACCGGAACTGCGCGGGGTCTGGCAGGCCGCCAAGGGGACGAGCAAGGCCCCCACCATGGCCATTCGGGCCAGCCTGTTCAGCGCGCGCAAGCCCGGAGGTTCAACAGGCCGCCATTCAAGACGGCTGCAGGCTGCGGCGGGGCAGGGGGTGGCGTTCGTTGGCCAGCTGTTGCAGGGAAATTTCAAACACGGGCGACCCGTCGGGGGCCAGGGGCCAGGCGCGGACCCAGCAACGGTCGTGGCGGTCATCGACGCCGATCACCTGGTACAGCTGGTCGTCGGAGTGGAGGCGGATGCAATCGCCTTGGTGGAGCGTCATAGGGCGCGTCGCGCAAAAGAGCCTGGGCTCGTGGGTGGGTGGACGGGAACGGGGTAGAGAGTGCTAAGGCCGGGTGGGTCGTTCGGCGGCGGGACCGTTGAACGGACCGGGGCTTGTCAACGAACTCTTAAGGATTGCTTCCATCGTGCCCCACGACCTGGGAGGGCGGCCACTCCAGGCGCCTTATGTCAGAGAGTCCTGAGCGTTGCGGCCACCGCCTGCACCTCCGGAAGCTCGTCGATGGCGCTCAGGGCGGAGCGGAAGCGGGCCTCGCTCACCTCATGGGTGATCACGACGATTTCGGCGGCCCCGCCAGAGGTTTCGAACTGCACAATCGACTGGATCGAGACCTGCTCGCGGCCGAAACAGGTGCCGATCTGCCCGATCACCCCCGCCTCGTCGCTGGTTTGCAGGCGCACGTAGTTGCGGTGCTGGGTGCTGCCGCTGTCCACCAGTCGGCACTGGCGCCAGCTTCCGGCCGCCAGCAATGGATCGAGGGCACCGTCCGCTCCGGAGGCCTGACGGATGCCGGCGATGTTCAAGATGTCCGCCACCACCGCCGATGCCGTGGGCCCGGCGCCGGCCCCGGGCCCGTAGAACATCACCCGGCCCACGGGATCCCCCTCCACAAGGATGGCGTTGTTGACCCCATCGACCCCCGCCAGGGGGTGCTCCTTGGGCAGCAGGGTGGGATGGACACGCACGTCCAGCCTCTGGGTGCCGTCGGGGTCACTGCCCAGGTGCTCGGCCACCGCCAGCAGCTTGACCACGAACCCCAGCTGGGCGGCGTAGTCCACATCACGGCCCTCCAGGCGGCTGATGCCCTCCGTGGGAATGGCGCTGCGCTCGATGCTGCCCCCGTAGGCCAGGCCGGCCAGGATCGAGATCTTGTCGGCGGCGTCGCCCCCTTCCACATCGGCGGCGGGGTCGGCCTCGGCGTACCCCAGCCGCTGGGCATCGGCCAGCACCTCGCCATAGGCCGCCCCTTCGGCGGCCATGCGGCTGAGGATGTAGTTGGTGGTGCCGTTGATGATGCCGCTCACCCTCTGAATGCGGTTGGCCCCGAGCGATTGCTTCAGCGGTTCGATGATCGGGATGCCGCCGCCCACGGCGGCCTCGATCAGCACGTAGACCCCGCGAGCGGCGGCGGCGGCGGCGATCTCCTGGCCGTACCGGGCGATCACGGCCTTGTTGGCGGTCACCACCGGTTTGCCGGCGGCGATCGCGCGCAGGATCAGGCTGCGGGCCGGCTCCAGCCCACCGATCAGCTCCACCACAATCTCCACGGCGGGATCGTCCACCACCGCCTCGGCGTCGGTGCTGAGCAGGTGCTCGTCCAGCGCCAGGGGCCTGGCCCGACCCGGATCACGCACGGCCACCCGGCGCAGCTCCAGCTGCTCCACCAGCGGATGGCGCCCGGAGGGGTTCAGCAGGATGTCGGCCACGCCGGCTCCCACCGTGCCAAGACCGAGCAATCCGACGCCGATGGTCATGCCTGTGGAGCCTTCAAGCCCCTGATCCTAGAAATCGACCGGCCGGTGGGAAGCCCAGCGGCTCAGGCGACCGATTCCAGGCCACGGGCCTGGGCCTGCATCAGCTTGAGGATGTTCAGAAAGCCGTTGGCCCTTGAGGGGGTGAGGCTCGCCTGCAGGCCGGTCTCGGCCAGGAAGGCGGGGTCGATCGCCGCCGCCTCGGCTGGGCTGAGGCCCTCGAGCCCCGCCATCAACAGGGCCAGCAGCCCCTTGGTGATCTGGGCGTCCGCATCCCCCTGCCAGTGCAGACGGCCGTCCACCAGCTGGGCCACCACGTACACCTGGGAGACGCAGCCGCGCACCTTGAAGACCTCCTGACGCAACTCCTCGGGGAAGGGGGCGAGCTTGCGCGCCAGCCAGAGCACGTATTCGTAGCGACGTTTGGGGTCCGTGCTGCCCTTGAGCCGCGCCACGATCTGATCGAGAGCCTCACTGCCGGTGGCCATCGCTCAGGCGCGGGGGGACGACCGGCGCCCCTGGCGATGGGCGATCAGCACGCCCCCGAGGCTGCCCAGACCGCCCAGCATCAGCAGGCCATGCAGGGGCGAGAGACCGAAGGGACCGCCGGCTGGGTTGGGCTGCTGGCTGAGTCGATCGAGCTGGGCCTGACCCTTGCGCACCGGCAGTTCGAGGTAGTCGCGGTGGCCGGGCCCTCCATCCACCTGCACCTCCCAGGTGCCGTTGCTCCCCTTGGGCAGGGCGAAGCTGAGGCGGCCACTGGCGTCGGTGCGGCCCACCTCCACGGCCTCGGCACCATCGGGGGGCACCAACCGCACCAGGGCATTCGCGGTGGGTTCGCCACTGGAGAAGTGGCTCTGCAGGGTGAGCCCATCGCGCACCGACTGCAGGCGCTCCAGACTGCTTTCAATCGCGTGGGCCCGGGCGGCCCCGCCTTCCACCGCCGTGATCAGGGCCACCCCCAGGACCAGGACGTTGATCAGGCCGGGGCCAACGCGAGGTGGGCCGCCAGGGCTGACTCCGTGGCAAAACGATCCGACCAATGATGATGGGCGGGACATCGGGCGGCTCACGCTGTTCCTTGAACCAGTCAAGCGCAGCTCAGGAGGTGGACCAACGGCCGTTGCTGGTCTTGCCGGCCTGCACCATGCGCACCATGGAGCTCACCATCATCGAGAGCGCTTCGCTGGTCTGATCCCGGTGGCGCAGTTCCGAGGCGATCACGCGATCGGCGACCGAACCCATGCCGCTGAAGGCTGTGGAGATGCGGGCGGCCGGGGAAAGCTTCGGATCGACCGACGGTGAATCCACAGAGGAAACCATTCGTGCAGCCACGATCTTGGCAAATGTCGGGCCCAAGCGCCGCTGGGCCACCAGCAGTTACACAGGTTGCAACCAATGGAGCCCCGTTTCGTCCAGCCAGCCATCGAAGGGCACATCCCATGGATCGGCCGGCAGCGCAGCCAGTCGGCAGAGCGAGGGGGCGACGATCAGGGCGGGAACGCCGCGCCAGCTGGGGTCCTGGCGCAGGCGGTCATACCAGCCGCCGCCCGTGCCGAGGCGCAGGCCGCGGCGATCCAAGGCCAGCGCCGGCACCAGCAGCAGGGCGAGTTCATCCGCCCCCAGGGCCATCCCCCTAGCCGGGGCCGGCACGCGGCAGGCATCCGCGGCGAGCGGCGTCGTGGGGTCCCAGGTGCGGTAGATGAGCTGCCGTTCGGACTCCGAATTTCCTTGAACCACCGCCGGCAGGGCCAGGCGCCCGCTCAGCTGATCCGCCAGGGGCCGCAGATCGGGCTCCCCGGCCAGGGGCCAGTAGAGCCCCAGGCGCCGGCCCGGCCCCACCAGGGGCGGCACCAGGGCCATCGCGACGTTCAACAACGCCTCCTGGGCTTCCGCCACCAGGGCCAGCCGGCGCGATCGCCACTCCCGGCGCAGCGCGGCTTTGCCGGAGGCGCCGGCCAGCGGCGGGCCCTCGCTCATCGCTGGAACCAGCCGGTGAGGGCCACCGCCAGGGCGTCGGCGGCATCATCCGGGCGGGGGGGTTCCTGAAGACTCAGCTCCCGCATCACCGCTTCGAGCACCTCATCTTTATCGGCGTGGCCGGAGCCGGTGAGGGCCAGCTTCACCTGCATGGGGGGAAACTCCACCGCCGGCACGTTCAGGCGGGCCAGGGTCATCATCACCACCCCCCGGGCCTGCACCACGGAGATCGTGGTGCTCGAGCGGTAAAAGAAGAACTTCTCCACCGCCGCCAGCTCGGGGCGCCAGGTGCGCACCAGGGAGCGCAGGTCCCGGGCGATCTCCACCAGCCTTTCCCCCTCCGGCCGACCGGGCAGGGTCTGGATCACACCGCAATCCACCAGGGCCTGGCGGCCGCCGCCGGTGTCGATGACCCCGTAGCCGACCCGGGCCAGGCCGGGGTCGATGCCCAGGATCCTCACGCCACCACAGGGGCCTTCACCCCGTCAGCACGAGGCTGAAGGCGCTGCGGTCGCTGGGTTCGGGCCGCTCGAACACCTTGCAGAACACCTTCACCACCCGATCGCCCGAGTCGATCTGCTCCAGCGGGTCCTTGCGCAGGCGGTGGCGCAGGCAGCAGGCCACCACCCGGGCCACGTCGTCGTCGGTCACCTCGGTGCGCCCCTCGAAGGCGGCCAGGGCCCGGGCCGCGCGGTTGGTGACGATGTCACCGCGCAGGCCGTCCACGTCCAGCTCGCCGCAGACCGACGAGATGCGGATGCGCAGGTCGGGGTCAAGGGCCACCAGGGGCAACCGTTGCTGGGCCTCCACCACCCTTTGCTGCAGGGCGTCCTGGTTGGGTTGCACCAGGTCGTTGAAGCCGTCGGGGTCGGCGTCGAAACCCGTGCGCTGGTCCACCACCTGCACCCGCAATTCCGGATCGCGCACGGTGCGCACCTCCACGCTCATGCCGAAGCGATCCAGCAGCTGGGGCCTGAGTTCCCCCTCCTCGGGGTTGCCCGAGCCGATCAGCACGAACCGGGCGGGGTGGCGCACGGAGACCCCTTCGCGCTCCACCGTGTTCCACCCCGAGGCCGCTGAATCCAGCAGCACATCCACCAGGTGGTCATCGAGCAGGTTCACCTCATCGACGTAGAGCAGGCCGCGGTTGGCCTTGGCCAGCAGACCGGGCTCGAAGGCGCGGATGCCCTCGCTCAGGGCCTTTTCGATGTCGATGGTGCCGCAGAGCCGGTCTTCGGTGGCCCCCAGGGGCAGGTCCACCATCGGCACCTGACGGGGCTCCACGGCCAGGGTTTCGCCGTTCTCGGCCCGCTGGCGCACCTCGGCGCTCTGCAGATCGGGATCCGTGGGCGAGCTGTTGTAGGGATCGCCCGCCACCACGTCGATCTCGGGAAGCAGGTCGGCCAGGGCCCGGATCGCCGTGGATTTGCCCGTGCCCCGGTCTCCCATGATCATCACGCCGCCGATGCGGGGATCGATCACGTTCAGCAGCAGCGCCAGCTTCATCTCCTCCTGCCCGACGATGGCGGTGAAGGGGAAGACCCTGCGCTTCCGGTTCGGACTCACGGCGTGCCTGGAGAAACTCCGGATTGTTTCACAGCCGGCCTTGGTTCTCCGGCCGGGGGCGACTCAGCGATCGGCAGCAACGTCAGCGCCTGGGGCGGGGTGGCATCGGCGGGGTAGATCAGGCGCACGCGCAGGCGCCGCAGCTCCCGGGGCGCCAGGCTGACCGTGCCCAGGGCTGGCCCGCTCTGGCCCTGGCGCAGCACCAGATGGAACCCCTTGGGACCACTGGCGCGGCCGGAGGGTCCATCGAGGCCCTGCACCTCGATCAGGCCCCGGAAGGTGACCGCCCGTGGCGGGCTGACGTTGAAGCGCAGGCCGCCGATCGGGGCATCCCCCTTGAGGGGGGAGTCGAGGGCCAGCTGTAGGCGCACCGGGGCGCTGGTGTCGTTGAGCAGGGGCAGGGTGAGGTCGTATTCGATGCCGTAGTTGCCGTGGGCGGCCCAGGCGGTCTCGGGGTAGCGGCGTTTCAGGAGGGCGGTCTGCACCTGGCCGCTGCCCAGCCGGCCCCGTTCCAGGCTGCTGATCGGCCAGGACACCGGCGCGCTGCGCACCGACAGGGTGGTCTTGCCCGGATCGCTGAGGCTGGCGCGCCAGAGGCTGCCCTGCTGGAGGCCACTGACGCGCGAATAGATGATCGGCCCAGGGCTGCCCAGGGGGGAGGGGGGATGCTCCTTGGGGCTCAGATCCCCCTGCAGCAGCAGCGCCCACTCCGCTTCGGCCGGCGGTTGATCCCCGCCCAGGCTGGCCAGGGTGGCCACCGACACCGGTCCGTCACTCTCCAGGCGCAGCTGCAGGTTGCGGCCGTTGAGCAGGGGATCGAGGCCCCGCACCGGCAGGGGCAGGGCCAGCAGGGTGGTGAGCTGACCCGGCAGCAGCGTCCACTGCTCGCTCAGCAGCGGGTTGCGGGGCTGACGGGTCAGCAGTTCGCCCGCCACACGGCTGCCGGGACCGGCGTAGGGGCCCTCGCCGTTCTGGCTCAGCAGGGGGGGCAGGGGCAGGAAAGGGGCGGCCGGTTGGCGTGGATCATTCGACTGGGACAACGCCGTGGCCCCGGCCACCAGCCGCAGGCGAACGGGTCGGGTGCCCCGGGGGGCGGCCACCACCCCCAGCCAGAGGGTGGAATCGGCGCTTTCCGGCCGGCCGGCATAGACATGGTGACTGAAGAGCTCGAAGCGGCCCTGCAACGGCAGATCCAGGTGGGCACCGGGCACCGCGAGGGGCTGCCCGGCGATCACGGCCTTCGGCTCGAAGCTGGAGAGCAGGATCCCCTGGCTGCGGATCAGTTCGGGGTTGTTGTCGTTCAGCACCAGCACCGAATCGAGGCCGCCCGGCAGCGGCCGCACCTGCTGGGGGCGCAGCACCACCTCGGGCGGAGCCTTCGCCGGGGCCACGGCAAGGGTGCCCTGGGCCGCGGCGCCGGGCGGGCCCGTCAGGGACGCCGGCAGCAGGGCCAGCAGCAGCCCTGGAGTCAGGAGGCGCCAGGTCATGGGGTCGCGGCGGTGGCTGCGGCAGGCCCCACCAGCGCTTTGGCGGCGGCGGCGGCCATGGCGCGGATCAGGTCGGTGGAGCGGGGATCGTTGAAGGGGCCCTTGACCATGAAGGCGGCCACCGCCCGCTGGCCGTTGGGCAATTCGATCAGGCCGGCATCGGCGTAGGCGATGCCGATGTCGCCGGTCTTGTTGTAGATGGTGATGCCCTTGGCCAGCAGCTCGCCGTCAGGGTCGGAAGAATCTCCCCCCAGACCCTGCAGCACCCCCAGGGGGATCAAGGTGTTGGTGCGGGATTTCCCCATGATTTCCCGGAAGAGGTCCCGGGCCCGGGGGCTGAGTTTGTCTCCGGTGTCCACCAGGGCGATGGTGCGGGCCAGGTCGTGGGCACTGGTGGTGTTGGTGCCATCGAGATCCGGCAGCCAGTTGTTGATCACCGAGGCCCCCAGCCCCAGCCCCTGGAAGCGGGCGTTGACGGCCAGCTTGCCCCCCAGCCGCTTGATCAGAAGGTTGGTGGCGCTGTTGTCGCTCACCCGGATCATCTCGGTGGCCGCCTCATAGAAGGGGAAGCGCGTGCCCAGCGGTTTGTTCGCCATCCAGCCGGCGCCGGCGCCGATCACCTCCTTGCTGAGGATCAGGGGCTCGTTCCAGCGCAGCTTTCCGGCATCGAGATCCTCCAGGGCCGCCAGCAGGACCGGGCTTTTGATCGAACTGGCGGCCGGCAGGGGGGTGTCGGCATTGAGCTGGGCGTAGCGCCCGTCATCGAGCACCAGCAGGTAGCCCGAGACCTTCAGGTCCTTCTGGGCGGCGGCCAGGGCGGCCCAGCTTTGGCTCAGGGCGGTGAGTTCGGTTCTGGGCTCGAAGCGGCCCAGGGGGAGACCCCGCTGCAGGCCCTGCAGGGCCCCGGACACGGGCGGGAGTTTGGTTGTCGTCAGCGCACCGATTCCCCCCAGCCCCCCCTTGGCCAGCCGCGGTGCCAGCAGCTTCAGGGCGGTGCCGGTGATCACCCCCAGACCGACCCCGATCACCAGGAGCCTCAGCACCAGGCGCAGGGGGCGTCCCCAGCTTCCGGATCCAGGGCGGGTGGGGCGGCCGGAACTCACGGGCGAAGAGGTTGCCAGGAACTGGGGCGACCCTAAGAGGTTGGCCTGCGGCTCGCCCAGCGCAGTTGCCGGACCATGCCCCGGACCAGGGCCACTTCCTCACTGGTGATCCGGGCCCTCTGCAGCAGGGCGCGCACCTTGGCCATGCGGGCATGGCGGGTGTGGGGCAGCAGAAACCCCACCTCCAGCAACAACTCTTCGGCATCGCTCAAGGAGGCCTCCAGATCCCCCCGCAGGGCGGGGTCGCTGGTGTCAGGTTCAGCCCCGCCATGGGCCGCCGCCGGCGCAGCGGGGTCCACCGCCGCGAGGCGCCGCAGTTCGTGCAGGGCGATCGCCACGGCGTGGGAGAGATTCAGCGAGGGATAACCGTCGTCGGTGGAGAGCTGAAGCACGCGCCCGGCCAGCAGCAGCTCATCGGTGCTCAGGCCCCGATCTTCGCGGCCGAACACCAGGGCGGTGGGGGCGGCTTCCTCGGCCGCCAGCAGCCAGGTCAGGGCGCCCGACGGTGGTTCCATCGGCACGGCGTCGGAATCCACTCGCCCGCTGCAGGCCACCACCCGACGGCAGTCGGCCAGGGCGGCGGACAGATCAGCGAAAAGCTGGGCGCGCTCCAGCAGCGGCTGGGCATGGACCGCCATCCGGCGCGCCTCCTCCCCCAGGTGATCGCAGCGGGGAGCCACCAGACGCAGCTGCTGGAGCCCGAAGTTGGCCGCCAGGCGGGCGACGCTGCCCACGTTCAACGGACCGGCCGGCTCCACCAGCACCAGCAGCGGTTGGGCCGCGCTGCTCAAACCAGGCTGTGCAGGTAGGCCAGCAGGTCGGCCATGGCCTGGGGTTCGGGCTGGAACTTGGGCATGGGTGGGGTGCTGCCGCTGACCACCTGGCGGATCAATCTGGCGTCGGTGCGCCTCTGGCTGACCCCGTGCAGGTTGGGCCCGACCACCCCCTGGGCGGCGATGCCATGGCAGCCGGCGCAGTTGATCAAAAACAGGCGGCCGCCATTCTCAGCCGAGCCGCTGAGCTCCAGGGTGCTCACGGTGTAGGGGTCCCTGCGGGCGGCGGGCAGCACCACGATCACCAACAGGATGCAGGCGGTGGTGGCGAGCAGCACCAGGGCGGCGATCAGGCCCCGACGCTGCGGCGGCAAGGGAGCGGCGACGGGTGGGCTGGTCACAGTTGCGCGGGTCTAGGGGACAAGCCTGCCTCGGCCATGGAAGAATTGTGGACCGAAGACCTCACCGGCCGCCTCCATGATCGAACCCCTGCTCTGCGGCATCGTGCTCGGTCTGATCCCCGTGACCCTGCTGGGGCTGTTCGTGGCCGCCTGGAACCAGTACCGCCGGGGCAGTGCCCTGGGCGGCTGATCTCCTGGTCTGGATTCCGCTCGTCTGGTTCCGCCGCAGTCCACTTCAGCGGCTGAGGATCAGCACGCTGGTGCCGCCATAGCGGCGTTGGTCCTGCAGCGTCCAGCCCTTCGGTAGCTCGGGGATCGCCTTGCTGGAGCATTCCCACAGCATTCGCCCCCCCTCCACCAGCCAGCCGCGCCGGGCCACCCATTCCGCCACGGGCCCGTAGAGCTCCGTTGCGTAGGGCGGATCGGCATAGATCAGATCAAAGGGGGCGACCGGCGCTGATTCCAGCCAGCCCAGGGCCTCCTGCGCCACCAGTTGGGTGGAGGGGGGTTCGCTCGCGAGCGAGCGAGCGAGCGCCACCGCCTCCAGATTGCGGCGGGCGGCGGCGGCCACCCGCCGGTCGCGCTCGATCCCCACCACGGCGGCGGCCCCCCGCTGCAGGGCCTCGCAGCCCATCACGCCGCTGCCGCAGAACAGATCCAGCCAACGGGCCCCGGCCAGATCCGGCGCCAGCAGGTTCATCACCGCCAGGCGCACCCGCGCGGTGGTGGGGCGGGCGATCTCCCCCGGGGGACTGATCAGCTTGCGGCCGCCACTGAGCCGCAGACTCATCGGGCTTCAGCTGTGGACCGCTCCACCCAGTCGAGCCAGCGCCGCAGCAGGGCCTGGCCATCGCTGGAGGATTTTTCCGGGTGAAACTGGCAGGCGGCTATCGGGCCCTGCCAGAGCGCCGCGGTCACCTGGGTTTCGCCAAAGGCCACCCGGGCGGTGACGCAGGAGGCCTCGCTGGGGTCGGCGGCGTAGGAATGCACGAAGTAGACCCACTCAGCTGCGCCCCCCGCTGGCAGCAGCGGGCTTGGGGTCGCCGGAATCAGGGGCGCCCAGCCCATGTGGGGCACGGGGTGGCCGGGGCTGCGGGGCAGGGCCCGCACCCGTCCCTTGATCAGACCGAGGCCCTTGGCTTGTCCTTCATCGCTGCCCTCGAACAGCAGCTGCAGCCCCAGACAGATCCCCAGCAAGGGGCGGCCGGCGCTGGTCCAGGCCTCCAGGGCCGGCACCAGGCCCGAGCGGTGCAATCGCTCCATGGCCGGATCGAAGGCCCCCACCCCCGGCAGGATCAGCGCCTGGCAGTGCGCGAAGGCTTCGGCCCGCTGCAGCGGCACCACCTCGGCCCCGAGGCGCTCGAAGGCCCGGGTGACGGAATGGAGGTTGCCCATGCCGTAGTCGATCAAGCCGATCCGGCTCATGACTCGACGGCGCAGAGGCGCTCGCCAGGATGCTCCAGCGCCTGGCTGGGGGGCAGATCCAGGGCATTGAGGTGGTCGATCAGCTGGTAGAGCCGGCCGATGCGGCGCTTGTCGATGTGCAGCCGCAGGCAGGGCCGCAGGATGCCGCGGTCGTCGCAGCTCTCGCCGGCCTGGATCGATCCCTCCTCGAGCAGGTCGGCGAAGGCGTGGTTCAACGGGGGGAGCAGGGCCGTGGGGAAGGGCACGTGCAGCAGCAACTCCAGCCGATCAGCGCCGAACTGGGCCGCATGGAAGACCCGGTAGAAGCGGCAGATCAGCGCGATCGCCTCGGGGGCGGTGCGGGCCCGCATCAGCAGGGAGTGGTCCTCGGGGGAGATCAGCCCCCGCTTGGCGAGGCCTTCGTGCATGTGCTGTTCCCAGCCTTCCCAGAAATCGTCCCCCGCCGGGGCCAGGAGCACCAGGGGGATCGGCGGGGTGCGGCCCGTCTGGATCAAGGTGAGGGACTCGAACAGTTCATCGAGAGTGCCGTAGCCCCCCGGGAGCACCACCAGGGCATCGCTCTCGCGCAGGAAGAAGAGCTTGCGGGTGAAGAAATAGCGGAAGTGCAGCAGGCGGCCATCGCAGCCACTGACGTAGCGGTTGGCGTGCTGCTCGAAGGGCAGATCCACGTTCAGGCCGATGCTGCTCTCACAGCCCGCCCCCCGGTTGGCCGCCTCCATCACGCCGCCGCCGGCACCGGTCATCACCTCGAAACCCTCAGCCACCGCCGCCGCCGCCAGCTCTTCGGCGACGGCATAGGCGGGATCGCTGGGCCCGGTGCGGGCCGAGCCGAACACGGTGATCTTGCGGGTGGCTCGCCGGGAGTGGAAGACCGCAAGGGCCTCGCTGATGTCGGCGAGGGCGCCACTGATCAGGCGCCAGCTGTCTTCGTCGGACTCACCGCGGCTGATCTCAAGCAAGCTCACCAGGGCCCGCTCGATCAGCCGGCGCTGGGGGTGACCCCGCAACTGGCGGTCCAGGGCCTCAAGGGGGCCCTGGCCGGGCGGCAGGGGCGGGGTGGAGAGGGAACTCAGAGGTATTTGGAGATGGTGCCGGAGAGGGTGGTCTTGGGCACGGCCCCGACGACGGTGTCGACCTTCTGGCCGCCCTTGAAGACCATCAGGGTGGGGATGCTGCGGATGCCGTACTGGCTGGCGACGTTGGGGTTTTCGTCGGTGTTGAGCTTGAACACCTTGATCCGGCCTTCGAACTCCTTGGCGATCTCCTCGACGATCGGAGCCACCATGCGGCAGGGGCCACACCAGGGGGCCCAGAAGTCCACCAGCACGGGCACATCACTCTTGAGCACGTCGAGCTCAAAGGAGGCGTCGGTGACGGCAGCAGCGCTGGACATCCGAGGGGAGATCAGGGTTTCGCGAATCTAGCAACCCCCTATCCGCAGATCCCCGCGCCGGTGCCAAGGTGAAAGACAAAAGGCCCGGACGCGCCGGGCTGGGGGGTGTGAGGAGTGTGCGAGCCGTAGCCCCCACGTCCTCAGGTTACGCCCGTCTCGTGTGGTTTAGAAGCTGTCTTTGGGTGAGGATCACTTGCCCATGCCCAGTTGCTGGGCCTTCTGATACACCTTGCCTTCGGTGAGCAGTGATGGCGCCACCACCACCTCCACCTGTTGCATCTCCTTAAGGTTTCGGGCCCCCAGGGTGCCCATGGAGGTGCGCAGCGCCCCCAGCAGGTTCTGGGTGCCGTCGTCGAGGCCGGCCGGGCCGCGCAGGATTTTCTCCAGCGAGCCCGTGGTGCCCACCTTGATGCGGGTGCCCCTGGGCAGCACCGGACTGGGGGTGGCCATGCCCCAGTGGAAGCCCCGACCGGGGGCTTCGCTCGCCCGGGCGATCGGGGAGCCGATCATCACCGCGTCGGCGCCGCAGGCGATGCACTTGCAGATGTCGCCCCCGGTGACGATGCCGCCATCGGCGATCACCGGCACGTAGCGGCCGCTCTCGCGCTCGTAATCGTCTCGGGCGGAGGCGCAGTCGGCTACGGCCGTGGCCTGGGGGATGCCCACGCCGAGCACCCCGCGGGAGGTGCAGGCGGCTCCGGGGCCGATGCCGACCAGCACCGCCGCAGCTCCCGCTCGCATCAGTTGCAGGGCCACCTCGTAGGTGACGCAGTTGCCGATCGCCACCGGGACGCCCAGGTCGCGGCAGAGAGCACTCAGGTCGAGGGTTTCCCGGCCCTCGGGACCGATGTGCTCGGTGGAGACCACCGTGGCCTGCACGAACAGCAGGTCGGCGCCGGCCTCGGCGATGGCCTGGCCGAAGCGCAGGGCGGCCACGGGGGTGGCGCTGACGGCGGCAATGCCACCACCGGCCTTGATGTCGGCGATGCGCTTACGAATCAGGTCTTCGCGCACGGGTTGGCTGTACAGCTCCTGCATCAGAGGCACGAACTCCTCCTTGCCCACCGCCGCGATCCGATCCAGGACGGGGTTGGGATCGTCGTAGCGGGTCTGGACGCCCTCAATGTTGAGGACACCCAGGGCACCGAGGCGGGAGAGCTCGATGGCCACGGCCACATCGACCACGCCATCCATGGCGCTGGCGATGATCGGAATCTCCCGCCGGAAGCCGCCGATGCTCCAATGGCTGTCGGTGACCTCGGGGTCAACGGTCCGTCCGCCCGGCACAAGGGCGATTTCGTCGATGCCATAGGCACGACGCACGGTTCGCGAACGACCTAGCTGAATGTCCACCGGTGCGCGCTGTGACAGTCGCGCCAAGCTATCAACCGGCCTGGCTACAAATCGCAAGGCAACCGATGCGGCTGGACGCCTCAGTCGTTGCCGAAAAACGCCTTCCAGCGCCGCTGCAGCCCGCTCAGGAGCCTCTGGCGTTCGCTGCTGCGCACCAGGTTGGCGGCGGCGAAGCGGGCCAGCCAGATCACGCCGGCGAGCTCCAGCAGACCGCTCACCAGGGGCAGGCTCTCAATCGCCCCCAGCAGGGCCCCATAGACCCGCAGCACCAGCACCAGGCCCATCAAGGCCCCAAGGGCCAGCAGGGGGGTGCGCGCGCTTTGGAGGCTTCTCTGTAGTTGGCCGCCCTCCAACCACTGGCTGATCTTGCTGGTCAACAGCTCCCATTCGCCCCCCTCGCCAACGGCCGTGGGGCTGGCGGGCACCTCGATGCTGCTGATGAAGGTGGGTTCGCCCGTGGCGACTGGCTCCGGGCTGACCTGGAGGCCGGGGGATTCGGCTTCGGGCTCGATCGGCGGTTCACCCGTCGGCTCAGCGGTGGTCGCTTCAGGGGCGGTCGCGGTGCCCCCATGGGTGCCGGCCAGGGGTTGGCCAGGGTCTGCCGCTTCGACGGATTCGATTTCTGGGGTGGCGGGCGTTGGGGAGGGCGTCGAGGGGGAGGTGGGCGGAGTGGACTCCCCGTTCCCGGGGGCGCTGGATTCGACCATCGGTCGCCTGGGGTGCCGTCGCCGGGGAGCTTACGGCGTTTCCCCGCTTTGGCCCCCGGCCATGGATCAGCTTTCCAGGGGGATCAGGGCCGAGCGACGGCTCAGCGGCCATGCCGGCAGTCGCAGGGGGAAGTGCCCCGCCCGCAGCCGTTCGATCAGCTCGGCGGCAATGCCCTCGGCGAGTCGCGGGCTGTGGGCTGGGGCACAGCTGAGCTCATGGCCATCCACCTGAATCCGGCCCGTGAGCAGCTGGCTGTAGGGCAGTCCGCCAAAACCGGGTTTGACCCGCCGCGGGATCGAGAAATCCAGCACCGGGGCTTCCAGCTGGTCGTTCTCCGCCGCCGCCTGCAGCGCCACGGTGGCGTTGATCAAGGGGACGGGGGCGGCGATCGCCACCAGCAGGCCGCTGCCGTGGCCCTCGAAGAAGGTGGGCCGCACCCATTCGGCGCGCAGCTCGTGCAGGTCGGCGCTCACGGCCGCCACGGCGCCGGGCACGCGGGCGTGGCCGCTGGGCAGCCGCCGGGTGTCCGGCAGATGGCCGCTGCCGGCGCCGCTCACCCAGCCCAGGGCACCACCCACCAGCACCGGCGAGCCCGGCCCCAGCAACGACAGCCCCGGCATGGTCAGACCGATGCTGCCGCTTCCCCCACAGCTGTAGAGGGCCGTGATGTAGGGGCCCAGCAGGGGGCCGAACGGGCTGCGGGTGATCCCCTCGGCGCTGCTCACCGCCACCACCCCGTTCTCGCCGATCGCCCGATGCAGCAGCAGCCGGCCGGCGCCGATGCGCTCCAGGCTCAGGCGGGTTTCCAGTTCCCGGCGGGGATGGAGGGCCGTGGCCTCGCCGCTGGCCAGCAGTTCCAGCTCCTCACCGGCCAGCAGGGCCGCCAGCACCTGGGCACCGCCCTGTCGCTGGGGCTCGCTGAGTCCTCCACCGATCGGCAGCAGCAGGTCGGTGCCGCCATGGCCACCCCCTCCCTCCACATTGCCGAGGCGGAACGCGCGCACCCGAATCGGCGGGTCCGTGGGCCCCAGGCTGAGCTGCAGCGTGGCCTGGTCGGTGAATTCCGCGTTGCTGGCCACGACCACATCGGTGCTGGCGTAGGCCTGCTCCAGCCCCAGCTCGGCCACCAGGGCGCGGTAGGCGGCCGCCGGACGCACCTGCAGATCCCCTCGGCGCTGGCGCTCCTGCAGTTCGGCTTCCGTGCGGGGCAGCAAAGGCATCGGCGCAGGGTTTCGTTAAACTGATCGTTGGTTCAGATGGTCATGCATGGCGGATCCAACCGGTCCCGGCGAATCCGACGGGCGGATCATCCAGACCGACCTTCGCATTGAGATGTCGCGCTCCTATCTGGAGTATGCGATGAGTGTGATCGTTGGACGGGCCTTGCCCGATGCCCGCGACGGCCTCAAACCCGTGCATCGCCGCATTCTCTATGCGATGTACGAACTGGGCCTCACCAGTGATCGCCCCTACCGGAAATGCGCCCGGGTGGTGGGCGAAGTGCTCGGCAAGTACCACCCCCACGGAGACACAGCCGTCTACGACGCCCTGGTGCGCATGGCCCAGGACTTCTCCATGCGCATGCCCCTGATCGATGGGCACGGCAATTTCGGCTCGGTCGACAACGATCCCCCAGCCGCGATGCGGTACACGGAATCCCGCCTGCAGGCCCTCACCACCGACAGCCTGCTTGAAGACATCGAAGCTGAAACGGTCGATTACATCGACAACTTCGATGGTTCCCAGCAGGAACCCACCGTGATGCCGGCGCGGGTGCCCCACCTGCTGCTCAACGGCTCCTCCGGCATTGCCGTGGGGATGGCCACCAACATTCCCCCCCACAACCTCACCGAACTGATCGACGGCCTGCTGGCCTTGATTGAGAATCCGGAGCTCGACGATCGCACCTTGATGGCGATCATTCCCGGCCCCGATTTTCCGACCGGCGGCCAGATCCTGGGGCGCCGAGGCATCCGCGAGACCTACCTGACCGGCCGCGGCTCGGTGACCATGCGCGGGGTGGCAGCGATCGAAACGATTGAGGTCCCAGGGCGCCCCGACCGCGACGCGGTGATCATCACCGAACTCCCTTATCAAACCAACAAGGCTTCGCTGATCGAGCGCATCGCCGAGATGGTCAACGACAAGAAGCTCGATGGCATCTCCGACATCCGTGATGAGAGCGACCGCGACGGCATGCGGATCGTGATCGAACTGCGCCGCGATGCCTACCCCCAGGTGGTGCTGAACAACCTGTTCAAGCTCACCCCGCTGCAGAACAATTTTTCGGCCCATCTGCTGGCGCTGGTCAACAGCGAGCCGGTACTGCTCACCCTGCGCAAGATGCTCGAGGTGTTCCTCGATTTCCGCATCACCACCATCGAGCGGCGCACGCGTTATTTCCTGCGCAAGGCCGAGGAGCGCGACCACATTCTGCTGGGCCTGCTGCTGGCCCTCGAGCAACTCGATCCGATCATCGCCCTGATCCGCGCCGCCGCCGACACCGCCACAGCGCGGAAACAGCTGCAGGAACGCCACGGCCTCAGCGAAATCCAGGCCGACGCCATCCTGCAGATGCAGCTGCGACGGCTCACGGCCCTCGAGGCCGACAAGATCCGTCTGGAACACGCGGATCTGGTCGCCAAGATCGCCGACTACACCGACATCCTCGGCCGCCGGGAACGGGTGCTGGGGCTGATCACCGAGGAACTGGGCCAGATCCGCAGCCGCTACGACTCCCCCCGCCGCACGGAGATCCTGGATCTCGAAGGCGGCCTCGAAGACATCGACCTGATCGCCAACGAGCGTTCGGTGGTGCTGCTCACCGAAAACGGCTACCTCAAGCGCATGCCGGTGAGCGAGTTCGAGGCCACCAGCCGCGGCACCCGCGGCAAGGCCGGCACCAAGAGCCAGGGGGAGGAGGCGGTGCGGCTGTTCATCAGCTGCAACGACCACGACACCTTGCTGCTCTTCTCCGACCGCGGCGTGGCCTATGCCCTGCCCGCCTACCGGGTGCCCTTCTCCAGTCGCGCCGCCAAGGGCACCCCGATCGTTCAGCTGCTGCCGATCCCGCGCGAGGAGCAGATCACGTCCTTGCTGGCGGTGACTGCCTTCGAAGACAACGTGCAACTGCTGATGCTCACCAGCGGCGGGTACATCAAGCGCACGCGCCTGTCGGCCTTTGCCAACATCCGCTCCAACGGTCTGATCGCCATTGGTCTTGAGGAGGGCGATGACCTGCGCTGGGTGCGCCTGGCCCTCCCCGGCGACAGCGTGCTGATCGGCTCGGTCAAAGGGATGACGATCCATTTCCGCATCACCGACGAAGAATTGCGGCCCCTGGGGCGCACGGCGCGGGGGGTGCGGGCCATGGCCCTGCGGCCGGGGGATGAACTGGTGAGCATGGATGTGCTCCCGGTGGAACTCGCCGATCAGATTGCCAACAGCTCCGGCGATGGAGCCGATGAGGAGCTTGATGGCGAGTCTGAAGAGACGACCGCCAGTGAGGGGCCCTGGGTGCTGGTGGCCAGTGCCAGCGGCCTGGGCAAGCGTGTGCCGGTGAACCAGTTCCGTTTGCAGAAGCGCGCAGGACTGGGTCTGCGGGCGATCAAGTTCCGCCGCGACGGTGACGTGCTGGTGGGGCTCAAGGTGCTGGGGGCCGGCGAGGAATTGCTGCTGGTGAGTGAGAAGGGTGTGATTGTGCGCATGCAGGCCGATGCGGTGCCACAGCAGTCGCGGGCGGCCACCGGCGTGCGTCTGCAACGGCTCGATTCCGGCGACCGGCTCTCCGAGGTGGTGCTGGTGCCCCCGGCGGCCGAGGAGGAGCCCGGCGAGGCCGCGGGCGGCGAAGCCACAGGTGACGAGGCGACGGTGGCTGGGCCGATGGATCCTGGGGCCACCGATGGCGAGCCCAGCGGTTCCCAGGACCCTGACGCGTTGCCGGACGCCTGAGCATCCAGGCCTTGAGCTCAAACGCCCCAGGGGCTCCCGCCACCAACGGCGATCAATCCGCTGGGGCCGATGTGCTTGTGGTGGGGGCGGGACCCGCGGCCCTGGCCATCGCCACGGCCCTGCTGGAGCGGGGCGTCACCGTGGCGGCACTCGCGCTCGGGGATCCCAGGGCGCCCTGGCCCAACACCTACGGCATCTGGGGTGAGGAGGTGGACCGGCTGGGGCTGGCCCATCTGCTCGGCCACCGTTGGTCGAACACCCTCAGCTGGTTCGCAGAGACCCCATGTCCCCATGGCCGCGACTACGGCCTCTTCGACAAGGACAAGCTGCAGCGCCACTGGCTGGAGCGGGGTGAGGAGGCGGGGCTGGTCTGGCACCGGGGCCGGGCGGCGTCGATTCACCACGCCCCATGCCATTCCGTGGTCACCACCGCAGAGGGCAAAGAGCTCTCGGCGCGATTGGTGGTGGATGCCAGCGGCCATGATCCGGTCTTCGTGCACAGGCCCAGCGAGGGCCCGGTGGCGGGCCAGGCCGCCTACGGCATCGTCGGGCGCTTCTCGGCGCCGCCGGTGGAGCCGGGGCAGTTCGTGCTGATGGATTTCCGCACCGGCCACCTCACCCCAGCCGAGCGCCTTGAGCCCCCCACCTTCCTGTACGCCATGGATTACGGCGATGGGGTGTACTTCGTGGAGGAAACCTCCCTGGCCCTGGCCCCACCGCTGCCCTTCGCCGCGCTGAAGGAGCGGTTGAGGCGACGTCTGGCGGCCCGGGGGGTGGAGGTGCTGGAGGTGCAGCACGAGGAGCACTGCCTGTTTCCGATGAATCTGCCCCTGCCGGATCTGCATCAGCCTGTGGTGGGCTTCGGTGGGGCGGCCTCGATGGTGCACCCTGCCTCCGGCTACCTGGTGGGCGCCCTGCTGCGGCGGGCCCCCGACCTGGCCGGCGCGATCGCTGAGGGGCTGGCCGATCCCCAGCGGCCCACCGCTGAGTTAGCACGCAGGGCCTGGGCGGGGCTCTGGCCGCTGGAGATGCGGCGCAAGCATGCCCTCTACCGCTTCGGGCTGGAGAAGTTGATGCGCTACCCCGAGGGTGAGCTGCGGGCTTTCTTCGCCACCTTCTTCGCCCTGCCAGCCGAGCAGTGGTATGGGTTTCTCACCAACAGCCTGCCCCTGCCGGCCCTGGTGGCGGCGATGCTGCGGCTGTTCGCCAGCGCCCCGGGTTCCGTGCGCTGGGGGTTGCTGGAAGCGAAGGGGCGGGAGCTGGCCTTGCTGGGTAGGGTCCTTAAACCGTGATCGATGGAGATCCCTGGATCCGGCGCAACAGTCGGTCGTAGAGCCGCTGGCCCAGCCAGGCGGTCGTGATCGCCGCCGGCAAGCAGACGACCAACAGATAGATCAGTTGCAGCGTGGCGCCTGAGGGAGAGATCAGGGAGGTGAACACCCAGAAGACCGGCCGGTGGAAGAGATAGAGGAAGTAACTCGAAAGGCTCAGCTGTAGAAGAAATCCCGGCAATCGAAGCCTCGTTTCCAGGCGGTTGACAACAAGGAACAGGGCCCAAGGTCCGAACAGAGCCAGGGGGAAGATGGCCAGATTGTTTTCGTTAAAATCCCCATGCCCGAACGACACCACCACCGCAGCGATGCAGGCAGGAATGATGTAGGTCAGGGTGCTGATCCTTGTAGGTAAGGGGCCATCGATTGGTTGTGTGGATGGCCAGCTGGCGCTGATCACTCCAGTGGCGAAGGCGGGGAAATAAAAGAACAACCTTGGATCCGAATGAGGGATCATTCTGGATAGCAGTACATCGGCGCCGATGAGCATCATCAGTAGGGCAGCACCCTTCAGCCGTGACGCTCCAGCACCAGTGCTTTGCCTCAGGAGCAGAAGAAAGGGAGCCAGCAGATAGAACACCACCAGAACCTCAACGAACCAGAGGGTTCGCAGCTGGTGGCCGATCAGACTGGAGACCAAAAAGACAGCTGGAAGGAGCTGGCCACTCTCAAGAAGGCCGCATAACTTGAACAGCAACAGGGCCAGCAGATATGGGGGATAAATCCTGATCAGTCGACGCTTGTAGAACTTGGGAATCGAGCTCCAACCTTTGGCTGCAGCGTTTCTCGATCGTCCGATCAGATGGCCAGAAACGAACATGAAGAGCCCGAGGACCACCAGGGTCAGGCGATGGGTCAGATCGTTCTTGTAGCCGTCGATGGCAGGGGCGTAGCCGAGCAGGTGCCAGAAGCCCACGATGTAGAGGATGCAGACGCTGCGGATCAGGTCGATCCCCGGGTTCCTTGCTCCTTGGGTCGTCATGCCGCCGTGGCGCCGGCGCAGGAGCTGCCCTGGCCGGCGGTGCAGCCATAGCAGTGGTTGCCCCAGGTGATCGGGCTCCCCTCCAACTCGGCGTTGGTGATCGAAGCGAGGCTGGTTCCGCCCTTCCCGTCAGCGGCGCGGGGCAGGTCGAGCATCTGGTTGAAGTCGCAGTCGTGGAGGCGGCCATCGGGGGCCACCGAGAGGGTGTCGCGGCACATCAGGCCGCCCAGGGCCCCGGGGTTGAAGGCCCCCTGCAGCAGCTTCAGGTAGCAGTTGACGTGGCCATCGCGCTGCAGCTGCTGCAGGAAACGGGCGATCGGCATGTTGTTGAGGCCGATCAGGCGATCGAAGCGCACCCCATGGGCCTCGAGCAGCTGGCGCTGCCAGCGTTGCTCGTCACAGGATGTGAGCTGCTGCAGCCGGGTGCCCGCTGGGTTGCTCATCAAGGTGAGCGCCCGGGCGGGATCGCCCTGGCCGTAGCCGAGGGCGTTCAATTTCTGGAGCGCCTCGATCGAGGCGGCCCAGGTGCCTTCGCCCCGCTGGGCGTCGGTGGGACCGGCCTCGGGATCCGGCAGGCTGGCCACGATCTCCACCGATTGCGCCGCCAGGAACGCCCCCAGATCCGCCATGGCCGGCAGCAGCAGCACCGTCAGGTTGCAGCGGTCGATCACGTGGCAGCCCAGGGAGCGGGCCGCACGCACCAGATCGCGGAAGCGGCCGTGCAGTTCCGGGGCACCGCCGGTGAGGTCCACCACCTCGGGGCGCAGGCGCTCGATCGCCGAAAGGCACTGCTCCACGACCGCATCGCCCATCTGGGTGTGGCCCTGATCGGGCCCCGCATCCACGTGGCAGTGGTGGCAGTGCATGTTGCAGAGGCGGCCCAGATTGAGCTGCAGCACCCGCAGCCCTCCCCGTCGGGGGGGCTCCAGATCACGGCCGGCGAGGTTGGCCGTGAAGCTCGCTTCCTGCGGCAGCGCGTCCCGCAGCAGCTGGCGCTGCTGGTTGGCTTCGAGGGCGGGAGAACGGCGCATCAGTGGCTGGCCCAGTCGGCGCCGCTGAGCAGCGGGAAAAGGCTGTCCTCGGCCTTCACGGCTTTCAGCCACTGGGCCGGTGGATCCACACCCCGTTCGATCGCATCCAGCAACCGCCAGAAGCGATCGAGGTGGCGCTGGATCCGCGTGCGCGCCAGCTCGGTGGTGGTGCCCGCCCGCAGGATGAAGCTCCAGTCGGAGCTCTGGGCCAGCAGCAGCTCCCGGCCCGCCTGGGCGAGCAGTTCCTGCTCGCGGACGTTGCGCACCCCGCGGTTCACCCGACTGACCATGGCGCCCGACGCCCGGTGCCATTCCGGCACCACCCAGGCGTTGCTCTCATTGAGCCAGTAGTGGTGGTAGCCCCCCTGGCCCCAGCTCGAGGGTGAGGGGCGGCAGAGCTGCAGATCACTGGAGCGCTCCAGCACCTGTCGCAGGGTCACCAGGCCCACGCCGGCGGCCGGGGCCTGCCGGAACAGCTCGGCGAGAAAGCTGGGGCCCTCGTACCACCAGTGACCGAACAGCTCGGCGTCAAAGGGTGCCACCAGCACGGGCGGCCGTTCCATGGCCTGCCGTAATCCTGCCAGCTGCTCGGCGCGTCCGGCCAGGTAGCGGGCGGCGTGGTCGGCGGCCTTGGCCTGGGCGGCGGCGGGGTCGTAGGGCTGCTTCTGATCGAGCGGACAACCCTGGGCGGTGACCCGGTGCAGCTTGAGCCCCAGGGGGCGGCGGCTGGTGATGCCCTGCTCCGCCAGAACCGCGTCGCTGAGGTCCCAGCCCAGGTCGCGGTGGAACTCCCGGTAGGCACCATCGCCGGGGTAGCCGCTGCTGGCGGACCAGACCGGCAGGGTGGAGTCGCCGTCACGGGCGAAGAAGGCGACGCCGCCGGGGGAGCAGATGGGGGCATAGACCCCATAGCGCGGTCGGGGCAGGCCGTGCAGCAGGCCGTGGGCGTCGAGCACGGCGTAGCGCAGGCCGCAGCTGGCGAGCAGCTGGTCGAGACCCTCGTAGTAGGCGCATTCCGGCAACCAGATCCCCTGGGGGGGTACCCCGAGCAGGCGCTCGTGTTCCCGCACGGCGTTGAGCAGTTGGGCGCGTACCGCCTCGGGGGTGTGGCGCAGCAGCGGCAGGTAGCCGTGGGTGGCGGCGCAGGTGAGCAGATCGAGCACGCCCTGGCGCTGCAGACGCCGGAAACGCGGCAGCAGGTCGCCCTTGCAGGCGCGCCACTGGCGGACGCTGCGCTCCAGCTGCGCCGCCAGGGCGCTGGCGGCCCCGTGGTGCTGGGCGGGGGCCCGCTTGAGCAACTCCAGGCGCCGTTTCAGCCAGGGGGTGAAGCGCTCGCGCAGGTCGGGGGCAGACAGCAGTGAGAGCAGCGTGGGCGAGAGCCCGAGGCTGAGGCGCGGGGCTTGGGCACGGTCGGCGGCGCTGGCTTCGAGCACCTCCAGCAGGGGCAGGTAGCTTTCCAACAGGGCCTGGAAGTACCAGTCCTCCTCCAGGGAGCCGGGCTCACTGGAGCGCACGTAGGGGAGATGGGCGTGGAGGACCAGGGCCAGATCGCCTGCGGCCATGGACATCCGTTGCAGGGTCTGCACTTTAAGGGCGCCCGGACCGGGGCCGGTTTCGGGGCGCCCACCGGCCCCTAGACTGACTTAACTCATACTCACTTCGACTTGTAGCGGTCATGGCTTCCGCTGTTGCCTCCAGCTCCCCTGGCCCCACTGGCTTCGCGCCGCCCCGGGCCCGCGATCCAGGCCGGGTGTTGATCTTCGACACCACCCTGCGCGACGGCGAGCAGTCCCCCGGTGCCAGCCTCAATCTTGAAGAAAAGCTGGCGATCGCCCAGCAGCTCGCCCGCCTCAAGGTGGACATCATCGAGGCCGGGTTTCCCTTCGCCAGCCCGGGCGATTTCAATGCCGTGCAGCGCATCGCCGCCACTGTCGGCACCCCGGAGGGTCCTGTGATCTGCGGCCTGGCCCGGGCCGCCCGTGGCGACATCAAGGCCTGCGCCGATGCCGTCGCCCCGGCCGCCCGCAGGCGCATTCACACCTTTCTGGCCACCAGCGACATCCACCTGGAGCACAAGCTGCGCAAAAGCCGCGCCGAGGTGCTGGCGATCGTGCCCGAGATGGTGGCCTACGCCCGCTCCCTCGTCGACGACGTGGAGTTCTCCTGCGAGGACGCCGGCCGCAGCGATCCGGAGTTCATGTACGAGGTGATCGAGGCGGCGATCGCCGCTGGGGCCACCACGATCAACATCCCCGACACGGTCGGTTACGCCACCCCGGCTGAGTTCGGCGCCCTGATCGCCGGCATCGACCGCCATGTGCCCAACATCGGTGGGGCCGTGATCTCCGTCCATGGTCACAACGACCTGGGGCTGGCGGTGGCCAATTTTCTGGAGGCTGTCAAGAACGGCGCCCGCCAGCTGGAGTGCACGATCAACGGCATCGGCGAGCGGGCCGGCAACGCCTCGCTCGAGGAGCTGGTGATGGCGCTGCATGTGCGCCGTTCCTACTTCAACCCCTACTTCGGCCGCAGCGAAACCAGCACTGAACCGCTCACGGGCGTGCGCACCGAGGAGATCTACAAGACCTCGCGGCTGGTGTCGAACCTCACCGGCATGGCGGTGCAGCCCAACAAGGCGATCGTGGGCGCCAATGCCTTCGCCCACGAGTCGGGCATCCATCAGGACGGGGTGCTCAAGAACCGCCTCACCTACGAGATCATCGACGCCCGCACCATCGGCCTGGCCGATAACCGCCTGTCGCTGGGCAAGCTCAGCGGCCGCAGCGCCTTCCGGGCCCGCCTGGAGGAGCTCGGCTACAACCTGGAGCGCGATGACCTCGATGACGCCTTTGCCCGTTTCAAGGAGCTGGCCGACCGCAAGCGCGAGATCACCGACCGCGACCTTGAGGCGATCGTCAGCGAGCACATCCAGCAGGCCGAGGCACGTTTCACCCTCAAGCTGGTGCAGGTGAGCACGGGTACCAACCTGCAGCCCACCGCCACCGTCACCCTGATCACCAGCGATGGCGCCGAGCTCACCGAGGCCTCGATCGGCACCGGCCCCGTGGATGCGGTCTGTCAGGCTCTGAATTCCCTGGCGCGGGTGCCCAATGAGCTGGTGGAGTTCTCGGTCAAGAGCGTCACCGAAGGCATCGACGCCATGGGCGAGGTGACGATCCGCCTCCGGCACCAGGGGGTGCTCTACTCCGGCCACGCCGCCGACACCGACATCGTGGTGGCGGCGGCCCAGGCCTTCGTGAACGCCCTCAACCGGCTGGTCCAGGGTCAGCAGAGCGTTCCACTCCATCCCCAGAAAGCGCCCTTGCCCGTGGCCGAGCGCCAGGGGGTCTGATGGGGACGGGCCGGATCGGGTCGAGTCAGTTGCGAGCGGGTCAGTCGGGAGGGGTGCGCATGGGCACGAGCCTGGGCCGGGCCCTGCAGTTGGTGGCGCTGCTGCTGGTGGCGCTGCTGATGCTGTTGCCGCTGCTGTGGCTGCTGAGCACCTCGCTCAAGGGTCCAGCCGAAGACATCTTCACCACTCCGCCGGCCCTGCTGCCGCAGCAGCCCAGCCTGGAGGCCTACGGCCGCCTCTTCAACGACAACCCCCTGGGCCAGTACCTGCTCAACAGCACGGTGGTCAGCGCCCTAGCGGTGATCGCCAATCTGTTGTTCTGCTCCCTGGCGGCCTACCCCCTGGCGAGGTTGCGCTTCAAGGGGCGCGGCCTGGTGCTGGCCCTGGTGGTGGCGACGATCCTGATTCCCTTTCAGGTGGTGATGATCCCGCTCTATCTGCTGATGGTGCAGCTGGGGCTGCGCAACACGCTCTGGGCCCTGATCCTGCCCCAGGCGGCCACCGCCTTCGGCATCTTCCTGCTGCGCCAGAGCTTCATGGGGGTGCCGGTGGAGCTGGAGGAGGCGGCCCGGATCGATGGCTGCACGCCCCTGGGGGAATGGTGGAACGTGATGATCCCGGCGGCCCGGGCCGATCTGATCACCCTGGCGATGTTCGTGTTCATCGGCACCTGGAGTGATTTCCTCTGGCCGCTGATCATCCTGGATGATCCCAAGCTCTACACCCTGCCCCTGGGACTGCAGCAGCTGGCCAGCAGCTTTTCGCTCGATTGGCGTCTGGTGGCCGCCGGTGCGGTGGTCTCGATCCTGCCGGTGCTGGCGCTGTTCATCGGCCTGCAGCGGTTCATCCTGCCCAGCGCCAGCGGCGATGCGGTCAAAGGCTGAGGCTGAAGGGCTGAGCTTCCGGCCTCAGCTGCCGTTGCCGTAGGCCACCAGGCAGGCGGCATTGAGAAGCTGGGCCTGATCGGCCGAGCTCGGTGGCGCGCCATTGAGCCACCCCTGCTGGCAGTCCACCTGCCCGGCAAGGGGAGCCCCCCCCTCCAGGTAGGTGAAGCTGGCGCCGTAGGGGGCCACCGCCTGCAGGGAGGCGTAGTCAAGCTGATAGCTCGTGCTGGGCACCGTGAAGGCGGTGGCCTGGGCCGCCACCGCCTGATCCACCATGGAACTGACCGCGGCGGCGGTCGCCAAACTGGTGGCGCCCCAGGTGAGGGAACTGGGTCCCCACCAGTTCCAGGCCACTGGATTCACCCGATACCAGCCGACCCTCCAGGGCCGGGAGCCCCAATACCCCCTCTGGCCCCAGGCGGGATTCCAGGCGCCCCGGGCCCCGGGCGCCCGGGTGAGCCCCACCCCCGGTGCACCGAAGCCCGCACCGGGTCGCACCCCAGCGCCTGAGGCCGGTCCGCCCAGACCGCCAGGGTTGACGCCAGGGGCCCGGGTGAATCCGGCACCGGGGGCGCCAACGCCCGCGCCTGGCCGCACACCAGCGCCTGAGGCCGGACCTCCCAACCCTCCTGGGTTGACGCCCCTGCCTCCGCCAACACCCGCACCGCCGCCGCCTCTCCCCCCGCCCCCGCGGGCCTGGACGGCGATCGGCGCACAGAAGCTGGCCACCAGGGCGGCCAGGGTCAGGGTTCTCCAGCAGGTGAATGCGGTGGGGATCCTCATGGCACGGCCTACGGTTCTTCCTTCGTCCTAGCCGGGTATCGGGCTGGTGGGAGGCGAAGTGAGAAGCCGAAATGCTTCGCGGCGATGGAAATCGGGCTCAGGGGCTGGGTGGGCCAGGGCCCAGTAGCCGATCGGGCCCGAATGGGGCTCGATCACGGCGCAGATCGCCGCCTCCAGCTGGACCGGGGCGGCCAAAGGCTCAGGCAGCGTGCAGTTCAGCGTCAGTTCCAGACTTTCTTCCCTGTGGCTGACTTCGAAGGGGAAGGTGCTGAAGGTCGCCTCTGGTTTGAGATCGCGCCGGTAGCCCTCCAGGCGGTAGACGTTCCAATCGCCGCCGGGCGAGAGGTTGAACTCCCAGTAGGGCTCCTGCCCCGCCGCGGCCAGGAAGACCTCCAGGCAGGTGGTCTGCCAGAGGCCATCGCGGCGCTCGGGCCGGGCGGCACTCGGGGCGATCACGAGCTCAGCAAGGTCACCGCGGAGCAGGAACCGTACGGAGAGATCGGGGCCCTCACACCGAAGTTGGCCGCTGATCGCGAGCGAGGGGAACGACAGGCCATCGTCGAAGCGCTGGAGCTGGAAGGAAAGCTCGCTCATCGCAGCCGCTCGATCAGGGAGCGAATCGCCTCCTCCTGGGCCTCAATGCTGGCGGTGAGCTGAAATTGCACCAGGGCTCGATCGAGATTCTGCCCCGCCTCTCGCGTCTTGAAGTAGACGTCGCCTTGCAGGTGATCGGTGAGGAAGCGCAGGCCCAGCTCGAAGGCGATCAGGCGGATCGCATCGAACAGGTAGGCGATGTCCCCAGTGGTGAGGGAGCCCCGGGCGGCGTTGAGGTAGCCCGCCAGGATCGCCTCGCAGCGGCCGGGATCGAAACACACGGCTTGCCAGTCCTTGGTTTCCTCCCCCAGGGGGTTGCAGCCCGAGCGGCAGCAGTCGCCGATGTCGTAGTGGATCAGACCGGGTTTGACCGTGTCCAGGTCCACCAGGGCGATGGCCGCGCCGCTGGCCGTATCCAGCATCACGTTGTTGACCTTCGGATCGCCGTGGATCGGCCGCAGCCGAAGGACGCCTTGGTCCTTGGCGGTCTCGAGCACCCCTGCCAGGGCGCTGCGCTCGGCCACGAAGGCCTGGCAGAAGCTGAGTTCCTCGCAGGAGGCCGCCGTACTGCAGGCCAGGGCCCGTTCGTAGGCCGCCAGGTACGCGGGGGTGATGTGGAAGCCTTCGAGGGTGTCGGCCAGAGCCTCGATCGGCAGATCGCTCAGCAGCCGATGGAAGGTGCCCAGACCGAAGCCCAGCTGCCAGGCCTGGGCCTCGGTGGCCACGGTCTCCAGGCTTTGGGCGCCTTCGATGTAGGTGGTGAGGCGCCAGACGTCGTCGCCGTCCTGCACCCAGTGCTTCTCTGCGCCAAGGGGGGCGATCAGCCGCGGCACCTCCCAGCGGCGGCCGGGGCCGGCAGCCTCCTGGGCCAGGCGGCCCTCCAGGTGGTTCCCCAGGGCCGCGATGTTGCCCATCACCCGCTCCGGATGGGGGAACACCGTGGTGTTCAGGCGCTGCAGCACGAAACGGCGCGCGCGGTCCCCGCTCAGGGTGACGCGGTAGGTGTCGTTGACGTTGCCGTTGCCCAGGGGCTCGATCGCGGCGATGGCGCCCCCGAGGGCAAAGCGTGCGGCGATCCGCCGGAGCTGGGCGCCCTGCTGGTCGACGGATCCTGACCCTGGCCCGGCCATGGCTGCGCTGCGCTCGGAGATCGGAGCCTGGATCATCGCAGCGCCGCTGGATCGCCCCTGTTCTCGCCCCAGTCTTCGCCCCGGCTCGTGCCCGCTCCGGCACGCCAGTGGTCGAGAACGGCCAGGCCCGCCACCGCCGCGGTGGAGCAGCGCAGGATGCGGGGCCCCAGGCTCACGAACCGCCAGCCGCTGGCGCCGGCGGCCGCCTCTTCGGCCCCACTCCAGCCCCCCTCCGGTCCGCAGGCCAGGGAGAGGGTGGCGGGAGGCTGCGGCCCAAGCTCACTCAGCACCTCACCCAGCAGCGGCAACCCCTGCTGACGGGTGGTGCTCAGCAGGCGCAGCGCACCCCCTTGGGCCGCGGCCCCCAGCCAGGGGGCAGCCGGCACGGGTGGCGCCAGCTCGGGCAACCAGAGCCGCTCGCACTGCTCGCTGGCCTCCCGCAGGATCGCCTCCCAGCGCTCGCTTTTTTGGCTGCCCACCAGGGCGCTGTTCTCCGCCCGCAGGGGCTGCAGCCGGTCCACCCCCAGCTCACAGGCCATGCGCACCACCAGGTCCATGTCCCGCTTGGGAACCGCGATCGCCAGCTCCAGGCGCAGGGCCGGCGGCGGTTCCCGGCGCAGGGGCCGCCCGAGCGGCTGCTCCAGAGCCAGGCGATCCTTGCCGATCAGGACCGCGCTCCAGAGGCCGCCGGCCCCATCCGTGAGTTCGACCCGATCGCCCGGGCTATAGCGCAGCACCCGCGTCAGGTAACGGATTTCCTCAGGCCTGAGCGGCAGCTCGGGGGCGAGCCGCGCTGGATCGATCAGCAGGCGCCGCAGTTCACGGGCCACGCTCAGCCCTGGTCGCTGTTGCGGTTGGCAGCGCCGGCGGTGCCTGGCTCGTCATCGTCGTCGTTCTCGTCGTCGTCGTCGTTCTCGTCCTGGTCCTCGTCCGAGCGCGGGTTCAGGCCGATGAAGGGGCTGTCGGGCTGGTCCTCCACCGGCCAGTCCTCGTTGACGCCGCCGACCACCAGCTCCTCGATCCGCACCAGGTCGTTGTCGAGCTGGCGCAGCACGTTGAACAGCACATCGAGGGCCAGGGCGTCACTGGTGCCCAGGTCCACCCAGCAGCGGCCCCAGTTATCCCGGTACTCCAGGGGCCCCAGGTTGTGCATCAGGGCCGGCAGGGCCGCTTCAGCTTCGTCGTTGTCGTAGGCCATCCAGCCCAGGTCGACCCCCTCCTCGTGGGCCTGCAGGGTCTCGGCGTTGAAGCCGCCGAGCTTGCCGAGCACGAACCAGCTGTCGAACACGGTGTCGAGGTAACCGCGCTCTCCGGAGCCAGGCGGGTGCTCAAAGCGCAGCCACAGCCAGCAGTTGAACGGATCGATCGAGCGGAAGCGGACCTCCACGGCGGGGCATCGGCAGCGCCCCCCACTCCAACACGGCCGGCAGGCAAGCTGGGACCACGACGGCCGCGCCATGCTCGAACTGCGTTCGGTGGGTTACCACCCGGCCACCGCGGCTGAGCCCGTGCTCGCCGGCCTGAACCTGACGCTCCAAGAGGGGGAGCCGGCCCTGGTGGCGGGTCGCAGCGGCAGCGGCAAGACCACCCTGCTGGAGCTGCTCAGCGGCCTGGCGGAGCCCAGCAGCGGCTCGATCCTCTGGAACGGCGAGGCCCTCAAGGGCCGCCAGCGGCGCTGGCTCTGCGGCCTGGTGTTTCAGTTCCCCGAACGCCATTTCCTCGGGCTCACGGTGGGCCAGGAGCTGAAGCTCGGCCAGCGGCGCCTGGCCAGCGAGCGCGTGCAGGAGGTGCTCGAGCAGGTGGGGCTGGGGGCGCTCTCGCTGCAGCAGGCGCCGGAGCGGCTCAGCGGCGGCCAGCAGCGGCGGCTGGCCCTGGCGGTGCAGTTGCTGCGCGAGCCCAAGGTGCTGCTGCTCGATGAGCCCACCGCCGGCCTCGATTGGTCGGTGCGCGATGAGGTGCTGCAGCTGATCGGGAAGCTCAGCAGCGGCCGGGTGCTGCTGGTGGTGACCCACGAGCCGGAGCTGTTCCGGGGACTGATCGAGCGGGGCTGGGAGCTGCGGGGCGGAGCGCTCAGGCCCCTGCCGGCGCTCCGTACGATGCCCTGAGAGCGGGCAGCGTCGATGGCGGATCAGTTGGTGCGGGCCACCGCGGCCGGTGGCGGGATCCGCCTGGTGGCCGCCAACACCACGGTCACCAGCCGCTACGCCCGCCGCCGCCATGGGCTCTCGTTCCTGGCCACAGTCCTGCTGGGCCGGGCAATGACCGCCGGCCTGCTGCTGGCCAGCTCGATGAAGGTGCGCCACGGGAGGGTGAACCTGCGCATCCAGTCGGATGGGCCGCTGCGGGGGCTGACGGTGGATGCGGGCCGCGATGGCACGGTGCGCGGCCATGTGGGCAACCCCGGCCTGGAGCTCGACCTGGTGGAGTCCCCCGCAGGGGAGAACGGCGAGGGGCCGGTGCGTTTCGATTTCCGCAAGGCCACCGGCACTGGCTACCTGCACGTGGTGCGGGATCTGGGCACGGGTGAACCGTTCAGCAGCACGGTGGAGCTGGTGAGCGGCGGCATCGGCGACGACGTGGCTTCCTACCTGCTGCACTCCGAGCAGACCCCCTCGGCCCTGTTCGTGGGCGAGCAGATCGACAGCAGTGGTGTGCGCTGTGCTGGCGGGGTGCTGGTGCAGGTGCTGCCCAAGGCAGCCCAGGAGCCGGCCCTGGTGGCCCTGCTGGAAGACCGCTGCCGCGAGATCCGCGATTTCAGTGCCCGGCTGGCCGCCAGCACCGGTGATCTGCAGCGCCTGCTGGAAGACATCTTTCCCGACCTGGATCCCCAGCTGCTGGAGGACGCCGAGGCTCAGCAGGCCGTGAGTTTTCACTGCCCCTGCACCCGCCGCCGCAGCGTCAACGCCCTCAAGTTGCTGGGCCGTGATGAACTCGGCGAGATGCTCCGCGATGAGGGCCACGCCGAGCTCACCTGCCATTTCTGCAACGAGGTCTACCGGGTGGACGAAGGCGAGCTGCGCGAGCTGATCGCCGAGCTGGAGCCCTCAGTGACCTGACCAGTTGAGTTGAGGCGTTCAGCCGGGGTCCTGCGGCTGGGCGGCCTCGATCCGCTCCGCCAGGGCGAGGCAGGCGTCCATTTCGGCCCAGAGCAGCTCCCGCCGGCTGGCCTCGACGCCATAGGAGCGGTGGTGCAGATCCCGGCCGAGGTAGCGCAGCGCGTCGCGCACCCGGCGCCAGTCGGCGGGATCGAGATCGAGGGAAGGGGTCGCCATCGGGCGATCATCGGCCATCGCCCCAGTGCCTTCCCCTCAGCGGCCCAGCACCATCTCGGTCAGCTCCAGGTCGGCGCCGATGCCGTCGTCCTCGACGTGGCGGCACACGCGCAGCCGGTGTCGGCCGGCCTCGACCACGAAGGCATCGCGCCCCTCATCGAAGTAGGCCAGGTGCCGCAGGGGGATCAGCACCACCACCCGCTCGGCTGTGCCGGCCTCCAGCCGCAGCCGCTGGAAGCCCACCAGCATCCGTCTGGGACGCTCCACCGCCAGGGCGGGGACGCCTGCGTAGACCTGCACCACCTCATCGGCCGCCATCAGGCCGGTGTTGCGCACCGTCAGCTCCACCTTCAGCTGCCTGGTGGAGCCGTCGTTGCACGCCTCGTTGCTCTCGAGCGTCACCACCACGTCGGTGTGCTCGAAGCCGACATAGGAGAGCCCGAAGCCGAACGGGAAAGCCGCGGTGTGGCCATCGCGCCCCAGGCGCCGGTAGCCGTGCCAGAGGTCGTAGGTGATCCGCTGGGCGCGGGGATCGAAGTCGGGAAGATGGTCGTGGTCGGTGGGCACGCTGAAGGGCAGGCGGCCCGAGGGGGACACCTGGCCGAAGAGCACATCGGCGAGGGCCGCGCCCCCCTCCATGCCGGGGTAGCCGAGCAGCACGATCGCGGGCACCGCCAATCGCCAGCGTTCACAGAGGATCGCGCCGCCGCCCATCAGCACCACGACCGTGCGCGGGTTCGCGGCCGCCACGGTCAGGATCAGCGCTTCTTGCTCCGGCGCCAGGCCCAGCTCGGTGCGATCGCCGGCGGCGAAGCCGGGAATCGCATGGCCGGAGCCGTGGTGAGTGAAGGCGGCGATCGCCCGGGCGATGCGCGACCACACCGGCGCCAGCCGGGCGCGCCCGAACCAGCGCAGCAAGAGCCCCGGGGGTGGCAGGTGCTGGAGGATCGGGGCGATGTCGCCGGGGTTGAAGTGCTCGCCCTCGTCGTTCCAGTTCAGACCGACCACCACCACCGCCGCCTCGCACCCCGCGGCCAGGGCGGCGGCCCGTTGCCGCTCTGAGCCGTCGTCGTAACGGATCGCCGTGGCTGGATTGGCGGCCCGCAGACCCTCCAGCGGCGTCAGCACCGAAGCCGGTCGGGTGTCGGAGGAGCCGTGATCGCCCAGGTTGGGCACGGCCGCCAGCCGGCCCAGCACCGCCAGGGAGCGCAGTCCGCTGAACGGCAGCGCCGCGTCTTGATTTCGGAGCAGCACGATCGCCTTGGTGGCGGCTTCCCGGGCCAGGGCGCGGTGGGCGGCGCAGCCCCGCAGGGAGGGCGGGTAGTCACCGGCGGGAACGGCGAGCTGGGCGCGCAGTTGGCGCAAGACCGCATCGTCGATGCGGCTGATCGGCACCGTTCCCTGGGCCACCGCTTCGGCCAGGCTGGCGGCCAGCACCATCTTGAAGGGCATCTCCAGGTCGAGGCCGGCCAGCACGGCCCCGGGCCCATCGCGCAGGCCGAAGATGAAGTCGGTGAGCACGAATCCCCGGAACCCCCAGCGCCGCTTGAGGATGGTGCTGAGCAGCTCCGGGTGCTGGCCGCACCACTGACCATTGACACTGTTGTAGGCGCTCATCACCGCCATCGCTCCAGCCTCGATGCAGGCGCGGAACTGGGGCAGATACAGCTCGTGCAGCACCCGCGCGCGGGCGCTCACGTCGACGCGGAAGCGGGCACTGTCGATCGAGTTGAGGGCGAAGTGCTTGACGCAGGCGATGGCGTGGCGCTGCACGCCGCGGCTCAGGGCCGCCCCCATCGATCCCACGTGCAGCGGATCTTCGCCGTAGGTCTCCTGGGCCCGGCCCCAGCCGGGGTGGCGCAGCACGTTGACACATACCCCGCCGAACAGGTTGGCGCCAAAGCTGCGGGCCTCCCGGCCCATGGCCGCTCCGATGCGCTCTTCGAGCTCCGGATCCCAGCAGGCGCCGCGGCTGATGCTGGCCGGAAAGGTGGTGGCGCCGCCTTCGAGGATCACGCCGCGTGGTCCGTCGACGAAATGCAACCCGCCGATCCCCAGGCGCGGCACCACGCCAGCGGGCCAGCTCTGGCGATGACCCGCATCGCGGCGGATGATCGCCTCCATCCCCCGCCAGAAGGAGGTGCCGCCATCGAGCATGGCGAGCTTTTCGCTGAGGCTCAGCTGCTCCAGCAGGCGGAGGGCTTCAGCCTCGATGGAGGCCAGCGGGGCGCCCGAGCGGATGGTGGTGGAGCTCACGTTTCAGCGTAGAAAGCCCGGTGGTGGGTGGAGGGGCGTGGGGCCTGGCCCAGGCATAGCCAGGCTGGCTTGGGTTTGTGCCGGTGGAGCGCAGGCTGGCGGCTTCCGCGGACCGGCTTGGGACTGAAAGCAGTTCCCGGGTTGAGATCCGCTGCTCGGATCGAGGCGCCTGAACCGTTGGGACTGGAAGTGCCGGCAGCTTCAGCCGCAGCGATCAGCGATCACCCTGCCTTCGGCCTGTTCAGACACTCCAGGGCCTTGCGCCCAAGGTGGATCAGGTGTCAGGGATCGTCTCCCCTGCGCTGAGCCAGCGACGGATCTGCTTGCGGCGATCGCCCCACAGTGCAACAGCCAGATCGCACAGCTCCTCGGCTCTCTCGAGGCCCGGCCACCAGGCCAGCGCCATCACCGTGCCGCCCTCGTCGTCGTCCAGCTCGAGCGTCTGCAGCAGGCCGCTGTCTCGCTCGACGTTGACGCTCATGCTCCCTTTCTCCCGGCCGATGATCAGCACCAGGGTCGGGTCGTCGTCCGCTTCGTAGATGGTCCAGCAACCTTGGCCGAAGTCACGGCCATCACCGGGAGCGAAATCCACCCGCTGGCCGCCGCGGCCGACGAGCAATGAGGTCAGCTCAGCAATCGTGCGCTCCATCGCTTCACCTCCTGTTGGCGCTCCACCGGCCCAGCGAGCTGATCCAACTCTGACGTGGGATCGATCCAGGTCGCAGGGGAGGACGCAGGACCCATAGGCTCTGCACCGCTGCGTGCACACCCCTTGGCCAATGATTCGTTCCGCTACGAGCCGCTGGAGCGCTTCGGGGAGGGCCTCACAACCCGCAGGCCCTGGAACACCACGGCGCTGGCGGGGGTGGAGCGGCTCAATGGGCGCGCCGCCATGCTCGGCTTTGTTGCCGCCGTGGTGGGCGAGTTGATCACCGGCCGGGGGCCGGCCGGTCAACTCGCCGCACTGCTGCGCTGGTACCTGGAGCTGGGCTGAGCTGTGGCGGCTGGTCGTCGGGCGTCTGTTGGCTCTCCCGCAGGCGGTTTCCAGCCAGTGAGTGCTCCCTGCGTCAAGGGCCCCGGCCTCCACTTTCGCCCGCTGATCAAGTCGGGAGCTCAGCGCCAAGATGATCGCTCGGGCGAATTCAGCGTGCCAGGGAGCTTCTGACGCCATGGGACTGACCCTGATTCTTGGCAACCAGCTGCACCCCGAGTGGCTCACGGCCCCGCCCTTGCGGCTCGATCCCTCCAGCCGGGTGCTGATGGTGGAAGACCTCGGCCTGGCGTCGCGGTTTCGTTATCACAAGCTGCGGCTGCTCCATTGTTTCGTGGCGATGCGGGCCTTCCGCGAGGCCCTGCGGGCCGCCGCGATTCCCGTGCACTACTTCGAGCTGGGCGACTCCATCGGCCTCAGTTTCTGGGGGCGCCTGGAGCAGGAGCTTGCCCAGGCCGCGGCGGATGGGTTCCAGCCGGAGCTGCGGATCGCCGAAATTCCCGATCCCGGTGTTCAGGCCGAGCTGGTGGCGTTCTGCCACCAGCGCCAGGTGGCGTTGGTGGTGCTGCCGTCGCCGGCTTTTCTGGCCAGCGCGGCGGAAAGCCGCGCTGAGTTCGAGGGGCGGCGGCGGCCGTTCATGAAAACCTTCTACGAGCGCCAGCGCCGGCGCCTGAATCTGCTGATCGAGGCCGACGGCAGCCCCAGCGGTGGCCGCTGGAGTTTTGATGCCGACAACCGCCGCAAGCTGCCCAGGGGCTACCGGGAACCGCCGTTGCCCCAGGTGTCGCCCAGTGCCGAGGAGCCGGCGGTGCGCGCCCTGATTGAGACCCACTTCCCGCAGAATCCCGGCCAGCTGGGGCCCCTGGTGGTGCCCTTCGATCACGCCGGCGCCCAGGACTGGCTGGATCAGTTCCTGGCGGTGCGCCTCCATGACTTCGGACCTTTTGAGGACGCCCTGAGCTCCAGTGACGATGTGCTGCAGCACTCCCTGCTCGCGCCCCTGCTCAACATCGGCCTGCTCAGCCCCGCGACCGTGGTGAGGCAGACCTTGGATCACGCCGCCGTCGCCGCCACGCCGATCGCCTCGTTGGAGGGATTCCTGCGCCAGGTGGTGGGCTGGCGGGAGTTCGTGCGCGGCATCGATCTGGTGTACGGCGAGCGCCAGGCAGGGGGCAATTTCTGGGGTCACCAGCGCCGTCTGGCCCCCTGCTGGAATGCCGGCGAAACGGGTCTGCCGCCCCTGGATCAGGCGATCGAGAGGCTGAACCGTCTCGCCTGGAATCACCACATCGAGCGCCTGATGGTGATCAGCAACCTGATGTTGCTCTGCGAGATCCACCCCGGCGAGGTCTACGGCTGGTTCATGGAGCGCTATATCGATTCCTACGCCTGGGTGATGGGTCCCAACGTGTACGGGATGGGTCAGATGAGTGATGGGGGGATCTTCGCCACGAAGCCCTACATCTGCGGTTCCAACTACATCCTCAAGATGGGTGGCGGTCCCCGGGGCCCGTGGTGCGAGATCTGGGATGGGCTCTACTGGCGCTTCATTGATCTCCACCGGGATTTTTTTGCCGCCAACCCCCGCCTTTCGATGATGGTGGCGCTGCACGATCGGATCGAGCCGGCCAAGCGTGCGCGGCAACGGGAGCAGGCGGAGGCGTTCATCGCCCGGGTCACCCTTGCGCCTGAACCGGAGCGTTCGGGAACCCAGGATCCAGCTCAACCCACGGCCCAGGGAACGGGCTGACAGACTTGCTGAGGTTCCGTTACAAAAAGTCATGACGGTTGGTGAGCTGTTCCTTGAGTCCCTCTCCACTGGGGTGATCACCCCCTCCGAGCTGGGCTGGATCACCCGGCAGCAGAACCGCTTTTCCCGGCTCGAGGAGGCGACGGCCCTGCGCCTTGGACGCCTGCTGGATCAAGGGGCCATTCGGCTGGGCTGCCGCCTGCCGGCCTTGAAACTCCATCACGATCAGGTGCGCGTGTCCTGGATCGAGCCCCTGGGGCGACGGCGGAATCGCCCTTCCCAGGCCTAGTGCGCTCGGAGGGTTGAGACCAGGCGGTTCGCCAGTCGTTCGCCGCTGAGCAGGGCTCCCTCGACGCGGCCGAATCCAGGGCCCTCCAGCCCATCGCCGCAGAAGCCGATGCGGCTCTGCGGGCACAGCATCAGCTCGGCGGGCAGCCCTGGCGGCTGGGCAAAGGCGGCACCCCAGCGCATCAACTTGCTCGGACCATCCCCCAGATCGCAGGGGCTGATCCAGTGCTTCAGCACCTGCTGCAGGGCTGCTGTGAGCTCCGCGATCACCGCCTGCTCCCGTTCGCCGCTGGGCTGCGTGGGCTGCAGCCGGGCGATCGCCGAGCCTGCGCCGTAGACGCTGAGATGCCGCGAAGCGAAGGCGTCTGTGGAATGCACCACCACAGCGCAGCGTCCATCCTCGAGCGGTTGGAGGGCCAGCCTTTCAAGGCCCCAACGCTGCCGGGCCGCAGGCTGGAATTCAAGCAAGCGAAACGGCAACTTGCGCCAGTGATCGGCCCTGCTCGCGTCGATCAGAAGCAGCAAGACGCAGCGGGGCTCGTAGCCAAGGGCCGCGATCGAGGCCATGGCTTCCGTGAGCTGGGGGTCCCCCAGGCTTCGGGCCACCGGCTGCAGGGGAGGCTCCTCCCAGCCCAGGAGCTGCTGGCTGCGGGGATGGGCGAGCAGGGTGCCGCTCAGCACCAGCCAGTCGGCCTCGTCCAGCAGCTGCTGGCCGTCATCAAGTAGCTGCCAGGGCCCCGTGGGGGTCACCGCCAGGTGGCGCACCAGGGTGCCGAAACGCAGCTCGACCCTGCCGCCCGCCAGTTCCAGCAGTCCTTGGCAGAGCTGATCCATGCCGCCACGGCCACGGAAGAGCCGTCCCCCATGGAGGCGATCACCCGGGTGGGGATGCAGAGCGCCGTCGACATCGAGCTGGGCGAGGCGGCCGGGCCAGGGCTCGATCCAGCCCCCCTCCAGCAGCGGCGCCAGTAAGGCCGGCTCAGGGCTGGAGCTGATGTTGAACAGGGGAGCTCCGTGATCGAGGCGCCGTCCGCCGTCGCTGCGGGAGCGACGGGTGCTGGCCCGACCACCCGGGCCCCGTCCTGTTTCCCAGACGCTCAGGTCACCGTGCCAGCCCAACCGCCGCAGCTGGGCCACGAGCGCGCAGCCGGAAACCCCGGCACCGATCACCGCAAGCCGGTCTGCCGGTGAGCCAGTCATCAGGCACCCTCGCCCGGCGAGCCTGATCAGGATGACGGATGCTGGGGCATGGATCCCAGCCAGCGAGCAGCGTCCACGGGCCTTACGGTGAGCCCCCCGTTCCATCTGGGGGGCCGCCGTGTCGTTGATCAACACCGCCGTCGGTCTGCTGGCGATCAGCTCGCCGATCAGCGTGCTGCCGGTGGTGGCCAAGGCCGCCGGCAACGACCCGAGCCGTGTGCGGCGCATCAGCCGCCTGGCGGTGCTCACCTTTCTGCTCACGCTGCTGGCCGCCTGCTGGTGGGGCCAGGCGCTGCTGGATCTGTTCGCGATCACCCTCGATTCGTTTCGGGTGGCCGGCGGCCTGATCCTGCTGCCGATCGGCCTGCGCCTGATCGATGGCAAGGAGGTGAGCAGCTCCGAACTCGACCTCGATGAGGGCCTGCTGGGGGTGGTGCCGATCGGCCTGCCCTTGCTGGCCGGGCCTGGCGCCATCTCTCTGGTGGTGTCGGATGCCCCGCCGAATTGGCAGGGGCGCCTGGCCCTGAGCGCGATCATCGCCCTGCTGGCGCTGGGGATCTACCTGGTGCTGCTGGTGTCGATGCCCCTGCGCCGGGCCCTGGGGGAGCTGCAGGAAAAGGTGATCAGCCGGCTGATGGGCCTGTTGCTCACGGCCATCGCCGTGCAGATGCTGGTGGGTGGCCTAAGGGGCTCGTTTCCAGCCCTGGGCTGAGCGGCCCCCGCTGGACGAGCATGGGGAGGCCCGACCTCAGGCGATCAGCAGCGCCCCCAGGAGGAGCAGCAGCAGCGCCGGCAGCGCCTGCACCTGCAAGGCGTTCAGGGGCAGCCCCAGGGGCAGGCCGGGGTGGAGAAGACCGAGCAGCAGGGCCCCCAGTGCCAGGCCCACGCTCAACAGCAGAAAGCTCCAGCCCACGGCCGCCAGGAAGCGGCCGTTACGGCGTTGCAGGTTGATCACGGTCACGCCTGTGGACATGGCCAGCAGCAGTTCGGGTGAGGCGCCGGGGGCGAGCAGAACCAAGGTCAGCAGCACCCCGTCGGCGGCCAGGGGGAACCAGCGTTCCCGCCCTTCGGCCAGTTGCAGTTGGGGCAGGCTGAAGCGTGGGGCCTGGAGCCTCCCGGCGGGGAGCCGCGGCAGGGAGGGGAAGGACGGAAGCGCTGGCCGGCTGGGGGCTGTGGCGGTGGGCCTGGCCGCTTCCCTTTGGGAGGCATTGAGGGCGGCACTGCTGACCTTGCCCTGCTGGCGCTCCTTGAGCCGGTCCATCAGCACGCTGTCGTAGGCGGCCTCGATCAGGGCCTTGGCCTGGGGATCGTTGCCCAGGTCCTTGAGACGGGCCAGCTTGGCGGCCTGCACCTCATCGAAGCTGGCGTCGGCCGTGACACCGAGGCGTTCGTAGGGCCCCGGAGCGGCGGCATCACTGGAGGGCTGGTCAGAGGCCTGGTTCATGGGTCCCGGCGCGGGACGCGCTGTGCTGGCCTGAGCGTATCGAGGCGGCGCTCAAAACAGGGGCTCACTGCAGCGATAGCCACCTTCCTGTTGCAAGTGGAGGCTCTGGGCTTCGGCTTCCGCCCGCTGCACCCATTGGCGGTGTTTGAGCAGGGGCATCTGGGGTGGCAGGTGGCTCCCTTCACGCACCTCGACCCGCTCCTGGGTGGGCAGGAAGCGGACGTAATCGCAACCTCCATCGCGGCGGGGGCGAACCAGCCAGAGCGGCTCAGCCATGACTGTGACCTTTCGTTGCAAAGATTCTGGCGCGCCGCTTCTTACAACGCGATCGGCTCCACCCCACTCACCACCGGTGCCACCGCGGAGAGCTCAAGCCTGGGGTGATCCTCGGCCAGCTGGTGCAGGTTCCAGTCGTTCTTGAACAGCAGCACCGGCCGGTCCCAGGCGTCGCGAACGGTCTTGCAGTTGAACAAACGCCCGACCGCCTCCAGGGCCCCCCAGCCCCCCACCACCCAGCGGGCCACGGAGTAGCCCAGGGGCTCCAGGCGAGTGGGCACGCCGTATTCGTTCTCCAGGCGGTACTGCACCACCTCCAGCTGCAGCTGGCCCACGGCCGCCAGGATCGGATCCCGTTTGCTGGCGTCGGTGTCATAGAGCACCTGCACGGCCCCCTCCTCGCGCAGCTCGTTCACCCCCTTGCGAAAACTCTTGAACGCCGAGGGGTTGGGGTTGCGCAGCCAGGAGAAGATCTCCGGGCTGAAGCAGGGGATGCCCTCGTATTCCACCTTTCGCCCCACGTACAACGTGTCGCCGATGGCGAACATGCCGGGGTTGTTGAGGCCGATCACATCGCCCGGGTAGGCGTCCTCCACCACCTCGCGGTCGGCCCCGAACAGCTTCTGGGGCCGCGAGAGCCGGATCGTCTTACCCGTGCGCGCGTGGCGCACGGTCATGTCCTTTTCGAAGCGGCCCGAGCACACGCGCACGAAGGCGATGCGGTCGCGGTGACGGGGGTCCATGTTGGCCTGGAGCTTGAACACGAAGCCGCTGAACTCCTCGCGCAACGGATCCACCGGGCCATCGCTGCCGCTGCGGGCCACCGGGCGCTGGGCCAGCTCCAGGAAGGCATCGAGGAAGGGACGCACCCCGAAGTTGGTCATCGCTGAACCGAAGAACACCGGGCTCAGTTCGCCCGCATGCACAAGCTCCAGATCCAGCTCGGCGCCGGCCCCATCCAGCAGCTCCAGCTCTTCAAGGGCCTGATGCAGCAGCTCCGGCTCCACGGCGCCCGTGGCGCGGGCCTGGGCCACCGAAAGGCGCCGCTCGGCGGCCTGCTTGCCGCGCTCGGCCCGCTCGAACAGGATCACGTCGCCGCTGCGCCGGTCGATCACGCCACGGAAGCGGTCGCCGCTGCCGATCGGCCAGTTCACCGGCCAGCAGGTGAGGCCCAGCTCGCTCTCGATCTCATCGATCAGCTCCAGGGGCTCGCGCCCCGGTCGGTCCATCTTGTTGATGAAGGTGAAGATCGGCACCCGCCGCAGCCGGCAGACCTCAAAGAGCTTGCGGGTCTGGGGTTCGAGCCCCTTGGCGGCGTCCTCGAGCATCACCGCGTTGTCGGCGGCGGCCAGGGTGCGGTAGGTGTCCTCCGAGAAGTCCTGGTGGCCCGGGGTGTCCAGCAGGTTGACGGTGTTGCCGGCGTAGTCGAACTGCAGAACAGTGGAGGTGATCGAGATGCCGCGTTGCTTCTCCAGTTCCATCCAGTCGGAGGTGACCTTGCGCTGCTCGCCCTTGGCCTTCACCGCGCCGGCCTGCTGGATCGCGCCCCCGTAGAGCAGCAGTTTCTCGGTGAGGGTGGTCTTGCCCGCATCCGGGTGGGAGATGATCGCGAAATTGCGCCGCCGGGCCACCGCTTCGGCCAGGGACAAGGTGCTGCCTGGGGCCGAGGCGGCGGCGGTGCTGGAGCTGCTGGTCATCGCCCCAGCCTGCCAGCCCCCGGTTCCCTCAATCGCTCTGGTTGGCCACCAGCAGCAGCCCACCGATGATCGCCACGTTTTTCAGCAGCTGAATGCGCTCGGGGAGTTCGGCCACGGCGCCGTGGAAGATCAAGGTGGTGGGGATCAGGAACACCAGCAGCAGCACCGCCCCGAGTCGCCGCTTCCAGCCGCTGATCAGCAGCAGCGAACCCACCGCCAACAGCAGCACCGCCGCCCCCAGCAGCAGGGAGGGGAACGGCAATCCCTTGGCGGCGATCTTGGCGGCGACGGCCTCGAAGCCCGTCAGTTTGCCCAGCAGGGCATGGACGAACACGAGGCTGAGCAGAACCCTGGCGATGCCATCCACCAGGGGGTTGCCGGCGGTGGGGGAGGAGCGCGTCATCCGTCTGACCCGAGGACATCGGTGGGGGCCCAACCCTGGGCAGGGCTGTGGGGCCTGTCAAGGGCGCTGGGCCCACCGACTCCAGCACCTATGCCCCTGACTCGGACAGGTCCTCGAAGCGCTCCACGGCCCGCTCCACGTTGAACAACAACCGCTCGCGGCCGAGGCGCGCTCCCAGCTCCGACTTCTGCACCACCTCCAACACGTGGGGGTTGAGGGCCGCCAGCCAGAGGCTGACGCCATGGCGGGCCATGTTCTGATCGGCTTCGATCATCATGCGCAGGGCCGAGTACTCGATGTCGATCACGGCGCTGCAATCGAGCACCACCACCTTCGGCTGGACCGCATCGATCAGGTGGCGCATCAAGGTGGCCACGGACTGGGCATTGGCAAAGAACAGGCGGCCCTCGGCCCGCAGCAGCAGCAGGCCTGGCCAGGTCTGGTCTTCGGGGTGTTCCGGCGAGATCGGCCGGAACACATCGCTGCCGGGTTTACGGGCCAGGGCGTAGACGGGCGGGTTCACCTCCTGCTGGGCCAGGGCCAGCAGCGACACCACCACCGCCACCAGGATCCCCTTCAAGGTGCCCAGCAGCACCACCCCGGCGAAGGCGATCAGGGCCCAGTGGAACTCGGTGACACGCACGCGCCGGATCGCCAGGAACTCCCCAGGCGCGATCAGCTCGAAGGAGTAGACGACCACCACCGCCGCCAGGGCGGCGATGGGCATGCGGGCGATCAGGGGGGCCAGCAGCAGCAGGGTGAGGGCGGCGCCGGCGGCGGTGATCAGTTCCGCCATCTGGGAGCGCGCCCCCGCCAGGCGGTTCACGGCCGTCTGGGTGGTGCCACCGCCGGCGGCCATGGCGCCGAAGCAGGCGCCGCCGATGTTGGCCAGCCCCAGGGCCACCAGCTCCTGGTTGGCCGCGGGCCGGGGCTCGTTGCCGTTGCCGAAGGTGCGGGCGGCGGCGATGCTCTCGGTGAAGCTCATCAGGGCAATGCCGGCGGCGGCGGGCCAGAGCCGCAGCACGTCATCCAGATGGGGCAGCACCAGCGGCGGCAGGCCCGTGGGCACCGGGCCCACCACGGCCACCCCGAAGCGATCAAGCCCCAGCAGGGCCGAGGCGCCGATCGCCACGGCGATCGCCAGCAGCGGGGCGGGCAGGCTCGGATGCCATCGATGCAGCCCCACCAGGAGGACCAGTAACACCAGGGCCAGGGCCGTGGTGGCCAGTGAGGTCTGAGGCAACTGCTGGAGGAGAGAGGAGAGATCGCGGAAGAAGCCGATCTTTTCGACGTGCAGGCCGAGAAGCTTCGGCAACTGGTCGGCCACGATCACCAGACCGATGCCGCTCTTGAAGCCCACCAGCACCGATTCGCTGATGAAGTTGGCGACGAAGCCCAGCCGCAGCAGCGCCGCCAGGGTGAGCATCACCCCCACCAGCAGGGTGAGCGTGGCGCTGGTGGCCAGCAGGCTGGCGGGATCACCGTCCGGGGCGCTGCGCTGCAGTTCCGATCCCACCAGGATCGCCAGGGTGGTGGTGGTGCTGACGCTCAGGGGCCGTGAGCTGCCCAGCAGCGCGTAGATCACCATCGGCACCAGGGCGGTGTAGAGCCCCACTTCCACGGGCAACCCGGCGACGGTGGCGTAGGCCATTGCCTTGGGCAGCACCACCGCTGCCGCCGTCAGGCCGGCCAGCAGATCGGGGCGAAACCACTCCGCTCGGTAGTGGCGCAGCCAGGCGGCGGGGGCGGGGAGGTTCAGCTGGTTCATCTCGGCTCCCCTTGGGCGATGGTGCTGCTTGAGGCGCCCGAGGGCCCCGAGCCATCCGAATCCTTCCTAGGCGCCCCAGGCCCGCTTGCTCGCTTGGACAGCAACACCTGTTGCCCCAGGCCCAAGCCGCTGCCCATGGCTCCACCTGGGAGGTGATCAGCGCCGGGAAGCCTGAGCTGGGAGTGCCGTTCACGGCGTGATCGTGTCGGGCCTCAGCCGAGTGGCTCCTCGATCACCGGGTTGTCCAGCTGGCCGATGCCCTCAATCAGCACACCGACGCGATCGCCGCTCTGAAGCCAGCGGGGTGGATCAGCGGCCATGCCGACGCCGCTGGGGGTGCCGGTGAGGATCACGGTGCCGGGCAACAGGGTGGTGCTGCCGCTGAGGAATTCGATCAGCGCCGGCACATCGAAGATCATGTCGCTGGTGCTCGCGTCCTGCACGGTCACGCCGTTGTGGAGTGTGCGCAGGCGCAGGCTGTTGGGGTCGGGGATCTCATCGGCCGTCACCAGCAGCGGGCCCAGGGGGGCGAAGGTGTCGAAGGTCTTGCCGCGGCACCACTGGCCGCCCCCCAGGCGTTTCTGCCAGTCGCGGGCGCTCACATCGTTGGCGCAGGTGTAACCGAGCACCACCTCGAGGGCCCGCTCACGCGGCACGTTCTTGCAGCGGCGGCCAATCACCACCGCCAACTCACCCTCAATGTCGACGGAGTCGCTGGCCAGCGCCCGGGGCAGTTCGATGGGCCCACCGGGGTGCTGCAGGGCGGAGGCGGCCTTCATGAACAGCACCGGCCGCTCAGGCAGGGCGGCGCCGGTTTCGGCGGCGTGCTGGCGGTAATTGAGGCCGATGCAGTAGATGGTTCCTGGCTCCAGGGGCGCCAGCACCCGCTTGACGTCGGCAGCCTCCCCACTGGGGTTGAGGGCGCCGAACAGCTCGCCGTTCAGGCGCTCGTGGGAGCCGTCGGAGTGCTGCACCGCCAGGTGGATGATGCCCTGGGGATCGACGTAGCGAAGCACCTTCATCGGTTCAATCCTGGCCCAGCGGCGGCCTGCCGGGCCTCAAAGCAGATTCGCCGCCAACTCCGCCAGCTCCGAGCGCTCGCCCCGCATCAAGGTCACATGGCCCGCCAGGACCTGGCCCTTGAAGCGCTCCACCAGCCAGGTGAGGCCGTTGCTGTCGGCATCCACATAGGGATTGTCGATCTGATAAGGGTCGCCGGTGAGCACGATCTTGGTGCCCTCACCCACCCGGGTGACGATCGTTTTGACCTCGTGGGGGGTGAGGTTCTGGGCCTCATCCACCACCATGAACTGCCGTGGAATCGAGCGGCCGCGGATGTAGCTGATCGCCTCCACCTCCAGCAGCCCCATGCCCTTGAGGTCGGCCCAGTTGCTGCGCTGGGCCCGGTTCCCCCGCCCGCGGCCGGCCCCTGGTTCATCGCTGGCGCTGGATCCGAGCAGGAAATCGAGATTGTCGATGATCGGCTGCATCCAGGGGCCCAGCTTGTCCTGCAGATCGCCGGGCAGAAAGCCGATGTCCTTGCCCAGGGGGATCACCGGCCGGGTCACCAGCAACCGGTCGTAGAGGTGGTCATCGGCCACCTGGTGCAGCCCCGCCGCCAGGGCCAGCAGGGTCTTGCCCGTGCCCGCCTTGCCCACCAGCGTGAGCAGCTGGATGGCCGGATCCAGCAGCAGATCGAGGGCGAAGGTCTGCTCGCGGTTCCGCGGCAGGATGCGCCCCAGCTTGATCCGATGCACCTTCTGCAGCGGCTGCAGGCGGCGGGTCGCCCCGTCGTAGCGGGCCAGCAGGGTGTGGTTGCCCTGGAGTTCATCCACCAGCGTCACCCCTTCATTGGCCTGGAGCGTCACCCCCGAGCGCGCCCCGTCGGGCAACTGATCGATCCCCAGGCCCCCGCCGCCCTTAAACTGCTCCATCAGAGCGGCACTCACCGGCAGTTCACAGAACCCCGGGTAGAGGTCCGCCAGGTCCACCTTGTCAGTGCTGTAGTCCTGGGCGATCAGCCCCACCGCATCGGCCTTGATGCGCAGGTTGGTGTCCTTGGTGACCAGCACCACCGGTCGCTTGCTGCCCATCACCTCCTGCAGCCGCTGCTCCAGGGCCACGGCCAGGATGTTGTTGTCGCCGTTGCCCGCCTTCAGCTCCGGCGGCAACTGGCTGAGGGTCTCGCTCCGGCAGAACACCACCTTGAGGAGGCCGTGGTGAACGTCGTCGATCTCCACCCCGTCGGACAGGTTGCCCTTCTGCCGCAGGCCATCCAGCAGCCGTGACACCTGACGGGCATTGCGGCCTTTCTCGGAGGAGTCCCGCTTGAAGCGGTCGATTTCCTCGACCACCTCGATCGGGATCACCACATCGTTGTCTTCGAAGCGGGTGAGGGCACGGGGGTCGTGCAGCAGGACGTTGGTGTCGAGAACGAAGGTCTTGCGCATGGCGCCCCCCTGGGCCTGGCCTGGTTGAAAACCTACCCCCGCCTTGGCCCGACCTACGCTCCCGCAGACCTCACCAGCCCGGCGTGCCTGCCCTTTCCCTTCCGCTCAGCCTGCTCCTGTCGGTGGCCCTGCTGTTCGGGCTCACGCTGCTGGTGCTGGAGTTGCGCCATCGGCTGCGGCCCGCCTCGCCGCTGATCCTGCGTTCGGGTCCCTGGTCCGTGCGCCCCTTCGATCAGGGCCTCAAGGCGATCGGTGAGATCGAGATCGCCAACCCCCACCGGCGCATGGAGGTGATGGTGCCCGAACTGCGCGTGCTGCCCACCCTGCTGGGCACGGGTCGGCTCGACCAGCTCAAGGTCAGCACACGCATCGAGGCGCTTCACCCCGATGAGGAGGCCCGAGCCGATGGCTACTGGGCCGCCTACATCGTCAAAGGCCACAAGCGCACCCGGGCGAGGTTGACCGTGCGCATCGAGGCCCCCGCCGGTATCGATCTCAACTCCCTGATCGACACCCTCTGGGTGGATGTTTTTTGGGTGAATTACGGCCCCTTCGGCCGCCTTGAGCGCCGTGATGGCCTGTTGGTGCCCCTGCGCAGGCCCGCTCCCGTGGCACCGGAGGCGGCCCAATGGCGCCTGGGGGATGGCTGCCGCGTTCTTCCGGTGCGCACTCACCTGCTGGGGGTGCTTGACGATCCGATCGAGGTGCTCCGGCGTTATGCGGGCGCCGTGCTCCAGCCGGGCGACATCCTCACCATCGGCGAGACGCCCCTGGCGGTGATCCAGGGGCGTTACCACCACCCGTCCACTGTGCAGCCCTCGGCCCTGGCCCGGCTGCTCTGCCGCGTGTTCCATCCCACCAGCAGCCTGGCCACCGCCTGCGGCCTGCAGACCCTGATCGACCAGGTGGGTCCCGCCCGGGTGCTCTTGGCCTGGATCCTGGGCAGCCTGCTCAAGCTGGTGGGCAGCAAAGGGGGCTTTTATCGCCTCGCCGGCTCCCAGGCCCGGCTGATCGATGACATCACCGGTACCACCCCCCCCTATGACCAGACGATCGTGCTGGGCCCTGATCAGCCCGAGCGCACCTGCCGCGAGCTCGCGGCGGAGCTGGGGGTGCCCGTGGCTGTGGTCGATGTGAACGACCTGGGGCGGGTCAAGGTGCTCGCCTCCAGCGCCGGCTGCGATGAAGCGCTGCTGCAACGGGCCCTGCGCCCCAACCCCGCTGGCAATGCCAACGAGCGCACCCCGCTGGTGGTGGTACGACCCGCCTGATCCCGGCAATCGACCAGGGTCGATACAGTTGAAGCTCAGCGCGAGCCACCCATCAGCGCCACTGCCGTGCGTCACGACCCCCGGGGATTGGTGATCGAACCGCTGCAGGGTTGGCATCTCCCCCTGCTGCACGAGGCCGCCTACCTGGATTTGCAGCCGCTGTTGCAGCGAGCGCTGTTGCTGCAGGGACCGGACTGGCTGCTGAGCATGGTGGCCTCCCGTAGGCCCCTGGCGCCCCAGGTGCTGGTGGCCTCCGGAGCCGATCAGCGACTGTTCGGGCTGGTGGTGAGCCAGCGGCTCAACCGCAGCGGCAGCTGCTGGGAGTTGCGTCACCTGCGGGTGGCCGATGGTGAGGCGGCCGGAGGCGGTGACCGCCCCAGCACCCTGGCGGTGGAAACGGCCCTGCTGCGGGAGGCGATTCAGCGCAGCCATGGCGCCGCCAGCTGGATCGCCAGCGCCTCCAGCCTCGATGGTGACCGCCTGGCCCTGCTGCGCCAGCTGGGCTTCCAGCCCCAGCGCACCGAAATCCTGTGGCGCTGGTCCCCCGCCGCGATCTCCCCCGATCTGGCCGCGCTCCCGACTGATTTGCAGGTGCGGCCCCTCCAGCGCCGCAATGCCCCGCTGCTCTGGCACCTGGAGCAGGCCGCCTGTCCGGCCCACCTGCGCCAGTTGCTGGATCGCCGCGTCGAAGACCTGCTCGACCACAGCGGCGCCCCCAGCCTGTTGTTGATCGATACCAGCCGCCGCCAGGCGGTCGCGGCCGTGCGCCGACTGCGCAGTGAGCCGGGTCAGTCCCTGCCCGAACTGGAACTCACCATCCACCCAGGATGGGAGCAGATGCTGGGGGCGCCGGTTGAGCGCCTGATGTGGGAGGCGGCCGCTGGCCTTGATGGGGTGCTGCTGCGCAGTGATGTGCTCGATCAACCCCGCAACGGCTGGCTGCGCGGGCTGGGGCTGCGGCCCGAGGGAGAAGAGGTGCTGATGGCGCGCAGCGTCTGGCGGCGCCAGGAGCCCCAACCCTCCCGCCAGGCGGCTCGCCGGCTGGAGGCGATGCTCGAGAGCTGGCAGCCCCGTCGGCGGCCCCTGCCTACCCCCGTGCTCCAGCCCCGTTGAAGCCCCAGCTCCTTTGAAGCCCCAGCCCCAGTCCGTGCTGGCCCTTGATGTGGGCCGCCGCCGCCTGGGCCTGGCCGGCTGCGATCCCCTCGGCCTCACCGTCACTCCGCTGCCACCCCTGCTGCGGGGCCGTTATGCCCTCGACCGGGCCAAGCTGCAGCTGGTGGTGTCCCAGCGGCGGGTACGGGCGCTGGTGGTGGGCCTGCCCCTGGACGGGAACCAGCAACCCACCGAGCAGGCACGCCACTGCCGTCGCTACGGCGAACGCCTTGCCCGCGACCTTGATCTGCCCCTGGCCTGGGTGAACGAGCACGCCAGCAGCTGGGCCGCCGCGGACCAGCATCACCTGCACGGCGACCGCAGCGGCGCCCTCGACAGCGCCGCCGCCGCCCTGCTGCTGCAGCAGTGGTTGGTGGAAGGGCCTGAGCCGCTACCGGTCGGAGCGGCGGCCATCGATCCGGGCCGCCGGGACCACGCTGATTCATTCTGAGCAGATCTGAACTCGCACCATGAGCGCCGAAGGCCCCTCCATCTCCGGATCCGGTGACGTGCCCACGGTGCTGGTGCGTGAGCGCGGCAGGGAACTGCTGTGTTTTCTCGAGCAGCTGATTCCCCTCGACGGCCACGACTACGCCCTGCTCACCCCGGTGGACACCCCAGTGTGTCTGGTGCGTCTCGAAGACGACGCTGAACCGGAGGTGATCGAATCGGTGGACGCGGCCGAGCCGATCCTCTCGGTGGCCGATGTGGTCCTCCAGGAGCACGACCTCACCCTGGTGCGCTCTGCCGTCACGCTCACGGTCAGCGGTGAGCTCGAAGAGCCCGATCCCGATGACTTCGACGACGAGGAGGACGACCTCGACGACGACACCGACGCCTATGAACTGCTGATCCAGTTCCGCGCCGACGACCAGGAGTACGGCCTGTTCATTCCCCTCGATCCCTTCTTCGTGCTGGCGCGGATCACCGACGGCGAAGCGGTGCTGGTGGAGGGGGAGGAATTTGATCGTGTCCAGCCCCGCATCGAAGCCGAGCTTGAGGAGAGGGAGAGCGAGGATTGAATCTCCCCCAGTTGCTGCAACCCGACTGGCTCGCCAGCGGCACCCTGGCGGAGCTGTCGCTGGAGCGGCTGCTGGCGGTGCCGCTGCGCGCCCTGGTGCTCGATGTGGATCGCACCCTGCTGCCCGCGCGGCGCACGGAGTTGCCGGCACCGATCGAGGCTTGGCTCCAGCGGGCCCAGGAGCACCTGGAGCTGCGGCTGTTCAGCAACAACCCCTCCAAGGCGCGCATCGGCGCCGTGGCCGAGCGGATCGGGGTGCCCTTCACCGCCTCCGCCGGCAAGCCCCGCCGCAGCGCCCTGCGCCGGGTGCTGGCCGAGCTGAATCTGCCCCCGCAGCAGGTGGCCCTGGTGGGTGATCGCCTGTTCACCGATGTGCTGGCCGGCAACCGGCTGGGTCTCTACACGGTGCTGGTCAAGCCGGTGAACGCGGTGGGTCAGCCTTGCGAGCACGACCGGCTGCAGAACTTCGAGCTCCGCCTGGCCCGCTGGGTGGGCAGCGAACTGGGCTGATGCCCGTGCGCCGTGTCATCAAGGTGGGAACCAGCCTGCTGCGGGGGATCGCCGGGCGCGACACCGCCGCCGTGATCGCTGATCTGGCCGCCAGCCTCAGCCGTCAGCGCGCGGATGGCCACAGCGTGGCCCTGGTCACCAGCGGTGCGGTGGGGCTGGGCTGCCGCGCCCTGGAGCTGCCGGGGCGCCCGAAGGAGGTGGCGGCGCTCCAGGCCGCCGCTGCCGTGGGTCAGGGACGCCTGATGGGCCTCTATGACGCCGCCTTTTCCGCCCACGGCCAGACGGTGGCCCAGGTGCTGCTGACCCGCGGCGATCTCGCCTCCCGCCGCCGTTACCAGAGCGCCTGCCGCACCCTGGAGCAGCTCCTGGCCTGGGGCGTGGTGCCGATCATCAACGAGAACGACACCCTGGCCACCCACGAGCTGCGCTTTGGCGACAACGACACCCTCTCGGCCCTGGTGGCGGTGGCGGTGGGGGCCAACGAGCTGATCCTGCTCACCGACGTGGACCGCCTCTACTCAGGGGATCCCCGGCGCGACGCCAACGCCGAGCCGATCGAGGAGGTGGGCAGCCTCGCGGAACTGGAACGGCTCAGCGGCGTGGCCACGGGCGGCGGCCAGTGGGGCACTGGAGGCATGACCACCAAGCTGGCGGCGGCCCGCATCGCCACCTCCAGTGGGATCCGCGTGCGCCTGGCCGATGGCCGCGATCCGGCTGTGCTCGAGGCCCTGCTGGCCGGGGAGAGCCTGGGCACCGTGTTCCAGCCCAGCCCCGAACCCCTGCCGGATCGCAAGGGCTGGCTGGCCCATGCCCTGGTGCCCAAGGGAAAGCTCTGGATCGACCCTGGCGCCGAGCGCGCCCTGCTGGAGCGCGGCGCCTCGTTGCTGGCGGTGGGCATCCGGCAGGTGGATGGTCGCTTCGAGCGCCGCGATGCCGTGCGCCTGATGGCCCTTGATGGCCGCGAGCTCGGCCGCGGCCTGAGCGCCCTGAGCAGTGAGGAGCTGGCCCTGGTGATCGGCCAGAGCAGTGAGACGCTCCAGCGCACCCTGGGCGCCGATGTGGGCGTTGCGGTGGTGCACCGCGACCACCTGGTGCTAACCGCCCCCGCCGCCCTGGCCTGAGGCCGACCTACCATCCGGCCGCGGCTGGCGATCGGCGGAATGCGCTTCAGTGAACTGCTGGCCCGGCTCAGCCCCGGCAACGCCGCCGGTGAGCCCCATCTGGCTGCGGATCCCGAGCTCTCCGGTGCCGCCGCCCTCGATCAGGCGGGCCCTTCCCAGCTCAGTTTTCTGGAGGCGGGCCACAGCCTGGCGGCCCAACTGGCGGCCAGCGGCGCCGGCGCCCTGCTGCTCCCCAGCGACCCGGCCCTGCAGGAGCAGGCGACGTCGGCCGGCCTGGCCTGGGTGGCCTTGAAGAACCCCCGCCTCGGTTTTGCCGAGGCACTCGAAGCGCTCTATCCAGCCAGGCCCCGGCCCAGCGGCATCCACCCCAGCGCCGTGGTCGATCCCAGTGCCAGCCTCGGCGCCGGTGTGTCCATCGCGGCCCATGTGGTGGTGGGTGAGGGCACGGTGGTGGGTGAGGGCTCCACCCTCCACCCCGGCGTGGTGCTCTACGACGACGTGGTGCTGGCGGAGGGCTGCGAGATCCACGCCAACGCCGTCCTCCACCCCGGTTCCCGCCTGGGACGCGCCTGCGTGGTGCATTCCAACGCGGTCGTGGGGTCGGAGGGTTTCGGCTTCGTGCCCACCGCCAGCGGCTGGCGCAAGATGCCCCAGACCGGCCTGGTGGTGCTTGAGGAGGGGGTCGAGGTGGGTTGCGGCAGCACGATCGATCGGCCCTCGGTGGGGGAGACCCGCATCGGCGCTGGCACCAAGATCGACAACCTCGTGCACATCGGCCATGGGGTGGTGACGGGCCAGGGCTGCGCCCTGGCGGCCCAGGTGGGCATCGCCGGCGGCGCCCGCCTCGGCAACGGCGTGATCCTGGCCGGCCAGGTGGGCCTGGCCAACAAGGCCGTGATGGGCGACCGCTCGATCGCCTCCTCCAAATCCGGCATCCACGGCGAGGTGGCCGCCGGTGAGGTGGTGAGCGGCTACCCGGCGATCCCCAACCGGCTCTGGCTGCGCTGCTCGGCCGCCTTCAACAAGCTGCCGGAGATGGCACGCACCCTGCGCCAGCTGAGCCGCGACGCAAGCTGAGCCAGGACCGCCCGCCTCGGCGGGCCATCACCGCTGGGGTAGCTTCGCGCCACGCAACCGCCAGCCGCTCCTACCTGCCATGACCCGCTACCGCCTCACCCTGCTGCCCGGTGACGGCATCGGGCCGGAAATCACGGCAGTGGCCCGGCAGCTGCTGGATGCGGTCAGCGCCCGCCACGGCTTCGCGCTCGATTACGACGAGCAGCCCGTGGGTGGGGCCGCCATCGACGCCACCGGCGTGCCCCTGCCCGAGGCCACCCTGGAGGCCTGCCGCGCCAGCGACGCCGTTTTGCTGGCGGCCATCGGCGGCTACCAGTACGACGCCCTGCCCCGGGAACAGCGCCCCGAGACCGGCCTGCTGGCCCTGCGTTCGGGCCTGGGCCTGTTCGCCAACCTGCGGCCTGTGAAGATCCTGAGCGCCCTGATCGACGCCAGCAGCCTGCGCCCGGAGGTGATCAGAGGCGTGGATCTGCTGGTGGTGCGGGAGCTCACCGGGGGGATCTACTTCGGCACCCCCAAGGGCCGCGTCGAGGCCGATGGCCACGTGCGTGCCTTCAACACCATGGCCTACTCCGATGACGAGATCGACCGCATCGCCAGGGTGGGCTTCGAGCTGGCTGCCCAGCGCGGCGGCCGGCTCTGCTCGGTGGACAAGGCCAACGTGCTCGATGTGAGCCAGCTCTGGCGCGATCGGGTCGAGGCGATTCACGCCGACTACCCCGCCGTCGAGCTGAGCCACATGTACGTGGACAACGCCGCCATGCAGCTGGTGCGGGACCCTCGCCAGTTCGATGTGCTGCTGACCAGCAATCTGTTCGGCGACATCCTCAGCGACGAGGCGGCGATGCTCACCGGTTCGATCGGCATGCTGCCCTCGGCCTCCCTGGGCTCCGAAGGCCCAGGCCTGTTCGAGCCGGTGCACGGTTCCGCCCCCGACATCGCCGGCACCGACAAGGCCAATCCGCTGGCGATGGTGCTCTCGGCCGCCATGCTGCTGCGCATCGGCCTGCACCAGGGGGCCGCTGCCGCCGATCTGGAGCGTGCCGTTGATCGGGTGCTGGAGGCCGGTTACCGCACCGGAGATCTGGCCGCCGAAGGCGCCACGGTGCTCGGTTGCCAGGCCATGGGCGAGCAGCTGCTGGCGGTGCTCTGAAGGCGGCTCAGCTCTGCCGGCAGCGGGGGCGGGCGGGCGATCTGCGACACTCGAATTCGCTTTTCCTCCCCTTGCTCCGATGTCGAAGCGTCACCCGGTTGTGTCTGTCACCGGTTCCTCCGGCGCTGGAACAAGCACCGTCAAGCGTGCCTTCGAATACATCTTCACCCGCGAGGGCATCCATCCCGCCGTGGTGGAAGGCGACAGCTACCACCGCTTCGAGCGGGGCCCGATGAAGGAAGCCATGGCCGTTGCCGTGGCCAATGGCGAAAACTTCTCCCACTTCGGCCCCGAGGCCAACCTGTTCGACAAGCTCGCCGAACTCTTCGAGACCTACGGCGAGACCGGCAGCGGCCAGAAGCGCTACTACCTGCACTCGGTGGAGGAAGCTGCCGAGCACAACGCCCGCCTCGGCACCAGCCTCCAGCCCGGCCAGTTCACCCCCTGGGAGACCATCCCCGCCGACAGCGACCTGCTCTTCTACGAGGGCCTGCACGGTGGCGTGGTTGGGGAGGGCTACGACCTGCCCAAGTTGGCGGACCTGCTGATCGGCGTGGTGCCGATCGTGAACCTGGAGTGGATCCAGAAGATCGCCCGTGACAACCAGGAGCGCGGCTACTCGGCCGAGGCCACGGTGGACACGATCCTGCGCCGCATGCCCGATTACATCAATCACATCTGCCCGCAGTTCAGCCGCACCGACATCAACTTCCAGCGGGTCTCCACCGTCGATACCTCGAACCCCTTCATGATTCGGAGTATTCCCACCGCAGATGAAAGCTTCGTGATCGTCCACTTCCGCAAGGGGGCTCGCGAGAAGTGGGGGATCGACTTCACCTACCTGCTCGACATGATCCACGACTCCTTCATGTCCAGCCCCACCTCCATCGTGGTGAGCGGCGGCAAGATGGGCTTCGCGATGGAGCTGATCCTCACTCCGATCATCCATCGGATGATTGAAGAGAAGAAGAAGCTGGCCTGATTGCAGCGTCAGCCCTTAGTCTGGTGCTGCCATTCGTACTGGTGAGGCCGATTTCCTTCGCCACACCCACGAAGTCTGCCCCCTCGTTTCTGATCTCGGGCGCCTCCACCAAGGCAGCCCCAGAGTTGCGTCTCGATCAGATCAACAGCCGATTGGTCATCCAGGCCGCCCGTCGGGTTCTGTTCCAGGCCCTCGATCACTGTTTCGCTGGAGCTGATGTCTGCGGCGTGGTGCTCAACGCCAGGTTGAGCACGCTCCAGGGGCGGATCGTCTTTGACCCGCCGGTGCTGCTGCCGGACGAGCAGTTTGTTCCGATCGAGCTGATCTGGGGCCGGCTGGGCCGCGGCGGTTCAGCCCGGCTGCGCCTCCCCCGCAAACCCTCCTCCCCGAAGTCCCTCTGAGGTCCGCTTGAGCGCCACGGCTCCGCTTCTTGCCAGCGTCCAGGTTCTGCCCCTTGGGGCGGCGCTGATCGGGGCCTGCGTCGGCAGCTTCCTGAACGTGGTGGCCTGGCGGGTTCCGCGGGAGGAATCGATCGTTTCCCCCCCCAGTCACTGCCCCCACTGCGGCACCCGCCTGCGCTGGTACGACAACCTGCCCCTGCTCGGCTGGATGCTGCTGCGGGGCCGCTGCCGCCATTGCCGGGGCCCGATCGCCATCCGCTACCCCCTGGTGGAGCTGCTCACCGCCGGGCTATGGGTGGCGGTGCTGCTGGCGGTTCCCTCGGCCATGGGAGCTCCAGCCCCCTGGCTGCTGCTGGCGGCCGGCTGGCTGTTCGTGAGCTGGCTGGTGCCGCTGGTGCTGATCGACCTCGATCAGCTGTGGCTGCCGGAACCGCTCTGCCGCTGGGGGGTGCTCCTGGGCTGGGCCGTGACGGCGGTATTGGGGTTCAGCCAGGGGGAGGCCATCGGCCGGCGGCTGTTGCTGGATCATCTGCTTGCCGCCGCCGTCGGTCTGCTGGCCTTTGAAGGGCTCAGTTGGCTGGCCGAGAAGGCCATGGGTCAGCCCGCCCTGGGCCTCGGTGACGCCAAGCTCACCGCCCTGCTGGGGGCCTGGCTGGGGCTTGCCGGGATGGGTCTGGCGGTGGCCCTGGCGGTGCTGGGCGGTGCCCTGCTCGGCAGCCTGGGGCGCCTCACGGGCCGGCTCAAGCGCCATGAGCCCTTTCCCTTCGGTCCCTTCCTGGCGGCCGGCGGCGTGGCCCTGTGGCTGGGGGGCAACGGCTGGTGGCTGCGGCAGTTCGCTGAGCGCCTGGGCTTTGCCGGCCTTTAATGGCTGATTCCCCCAGGGTCCGCTCCGCCGTGTCGCTGTTCGACTGGTTCGCCGATCGTCGCAAGACCACTCCGGTGGTGCGTGCCGCCCAGGAACCCGAAGAGGGGGACGGCCTCTGGAGCAAGTGCCCCGAATGCGGCCTGGTGGTCTACCGCAAAGACCTGATCGCCCATGCCAGCGTCTGCAGCGGCTGCGGCCACCACCACCGCATCCACAGCGAGGAGCGCATCCGGCTGATCGCCGATCCCGGCAGCTTTGAGGTGCTCGATGGCGAGCTCACGCCCACCGATCCCCTGGCTTTCAAGGACCGCCGCAGCTACGCCGATCGTCTGCGGGACAGCCAGCTCAGCACAGGCCTCAAGGATGCGGTGGTCACGGGACTGTGCCGGATCGAGGGTCTGCCCCTGGCCCTGGGGGTGATGGATTTCCGCTTCATGGGCGGCTCGATGGGATCGGTGGTGGGCGAGCGCCTCACCCGGCTGATCGAGGAGGCCACCGCCCGGCGGATCCCGGTGGTGATCGTCTGCGCTTCCGGTGGCGCCCGCATGCAGGAGGGGATGCTGAGCCTGATGCAGATGGCGAAGATCTCCGGGGCCCTGCAGCACCACCGCCAGGCGGAACTGCTCTACATCCCCCTGCTCACGCACCCCACCACCGGCGGGGTGACCGCCAGCTTCGCCATGCTCGGCGACCTGATCCTGGCCGAGCCCAAGGCGCTGATCGGTTTCGCCGGCCGGCGTGTGATCGAGCAGACCCTGCGGGAGCGGTTGCCCGACGGCTTCCAGACCGCCGAATACCTGCAGGACCATGGCTTCGTTGATCACATCGTGCCGCGCACCCGCCTGCGCTCCACCCTGGCGGGGCTGTTGCGGCTCCATGGCTGCACCACCGTCGCCGCGAAGGCCTGAACCTGGATTGAACGTGATGGGCCGTTTCAGACCAATCAAGCTCCTGTGCGCTCTGCTGCTGGCGCTGGTCGTCTGGATGGGGCTGCCGGCGGGGGTTGGGGCGGCCCCGCTGGAGTGGCGCTCGGTGGGCACCACGGCCGAGGGGGAGCAGTGGTGGGATGCGGGCAGCCTGCGGGTCGGCCGCGACGGCCAACTCACGGTGCTGAGCCGTTTCCGCACCGCCTCGGACGAAGCTGATTTGGAGGCCCGGCCCAAACTGGGCACCCTCTATGTGATGGATCTCGACTGCGGCCAGGGGCTCTACCGCGACACCTCCATCGGCGGTTGGCCCCAGTTCGGCGCCCAGTGGCAACCGGCTGGAGGCGATCCGTTGATTGCCGCGGTGCTGCAGGCGGCCTGTGACGCGGGAGCCCCGCTGCTGGCCGCCCGATGAGTGCCGTCCCCGCCACGGCAGGGGCCCCCTTGGCGGCTTCACCTGCGACCCCTTTGAGGGTGGCGATCGCCGGCCTGGGGTTCGGCGAGAAGGTGCACCTGCCGGCCCTGCGGGATCAGCCGCTCACCGAGCCGGTGGCCCTCTGGCATCCGCGCGCCGAGCGGCTGGAGGCCGCCTGTCGCGCCGCCGAGTTGCCCGGTACCTGCGATTTCGAGGCCCTGCTGGCGGATCCGGCGATCGAGGCCCTGGTGATCGCCACCCCCCCCGCCGTGCGCTTCGATCTGGCCTGTCGGGCCCTGGAAGCCGGCAAGCACCTGCTGCTGGAGAAGCCCGTGGGCCTTGGGGCAGGCCAGGTGGAGGAGCTGCGGCGGCTGGCCCTGGCTCGGCGGTGCTGTGTGGCGGTGGATTTCGAGTACCGGGCGGTGCCGGTGTTCCAGCAGCTCAAGGCGCTGCTGGAACAGGGCACCCTGGGGGAGCCCTATCTGGTGAAGCTCGACTGGCTGATGGGCAGCCGCAGTGACGCGAGCCGCCCCTGGAACTGGTATGCCCAGGCGGACCAGGGCGGTGGCGTGATCGGCTCCCTGGGCAGCCACGCCTTCGACACCCTGCACTGGCTGATCGGGCCCACCCTGGAGCTGACGGCCAGCACCCGGGTGGCGATCCCCGAGCGGCCGCTGTCCGATGGTTCCGGCCGGTTGGCCGCGGTCGATGCCGAGGACATTGCCCTGGCCCAGCTCAGCCTGGGGGCTGGAGTGAACGGAACGGTGCCGGCCCAGTTGACCCTGGCGGCGGTGACGCGGCGGGGGCGTGGCTACTGGATCGAGCTCTACGGCAGTGAGGCCACCCTGGTGCTGGGGTCTGACAACCAGGGCGACTATGTGCACGGCTTCCAGCTCTGGATCTCCCGCGGCGGTGAGCCGCTCCAGAGCGTGAGCCCCGATCCGGCCCTGGCCTTTGCGCGCACCTGGGTGGATGGACGGATCGCCCCGGTGCGGCGGCTGCTGGGCTGGTGGGCCGAGGCCGTCCGCGCTGACAGGCCCATGGTGCCCGGTCTGGCGGAGGCGGCCCTGAGCCAGCGCTGCTGCGATGCGGCCCAGCGTTCCGCCGCCAGCGGCCTGCAGGAGCGGCTCGGCTGAGTGAGGCCCTCTCTTCAGGGGCCCGCTCAGCGATCTCGTCAGGCCATCTGGTGAGAGCACTTTCGCTGTCTGGGGCTCCCTCGCAGGGGTTCAAGGGGCATCCCCTAGAGTTTGAACAGGCTCAGCAAGGTCGGCGTTCAACGCCGTTCAGGCAACCCAGGCAATCCAGGCGACCAAGCCTCCGGGTGAACGTCGTTCATCACGGCTGCCTTCATCCCTGTCATCTCTCTCCACACCCCCGAGGATTCTTCCCATGGCGCTCGTTCCGCTTCGGCTGCTGCTGGACCATGCCGCAGAGAACGGCTATGGCATCCCAGCCTTCAACGTCAACAACCTGGAACAGGTGCAGTCGATCATGGAGGCGGCCTACGAGACCGACAGCCCGGTGATCCTGCAGGCTTCCCGCGGCGCCCGTCAGTACGCCGGTGAGAACTTCCTGCGCCATCTGATCCTGGCGGCGGTGGAAACCTATCCCGACATCCCGGTGGTGATGCACCAGGACCACGGCAACAGCCCCGCCACCTGCTTTGGGGCCGCCGCCAACGGCTTCACCTCCGTGATGATGGATGGCTCGCTCGAAGCCGACGCCAAAACCCCCGCCAGCTACGAGTACAACGTGGCTGTCACCAAGGAAGTGGTGGATGTGGCCCATGCCATCGGCGTGAGCGTCGAAGGCGAACTGGGCTGCCTGGGCTCCCTGGAGACCGGCAAGGGTGAGGCCGAGGACGGCCACGGCTTCGAAGGCGCCCTCTCCCACGACCAGCTGCTCACCGATCCGGCCGAGGCGGCCGACTTCGTCGCCAAGACCAAGGTGGATGCCCTGGCGATCGCCATCGGCACCAGCCACGGCGCCTACAAATTCACCCGCAAGCCCACCGGTGAGGTGCTGGCGATCTCCCGGATCGCGGAGATCCACAAGGCCCTCCCCAACACCCACCTGGTGATGCACGGCTCCTCCTCCGTGCCCCAGGAATGGCTGGACATGATCAACAAGTACGGCGGCGCGATCCCCGAAACCTACGGGGTGCCCGTCGAGGAGATCCAGGAAGGCATCCGCAACGGTGTGCGCAAGATCAACATCGACACCGACAACCGCCTGGCTTTCACAGCAGCCGTGCGTGAAGCCGCCTTCAAAGATCCCTCCAACTTCGACCCCCGCCACTTCAACAAGCCCGCCCGGGCCTACATGAAGCAGGTCTGCCTCGACCGCTATCAGCAGTTCTGGTGTGCCGGCAACGCCAGCAAGATCAAGCAACGCGACATCAACTTCTACGCCGGCCTCTACGCCAAGGGTGCTCTTGATCCGAAGACCGCGGTGGCCGTCTGAATCCGAGACCAGCCCAAGGATGGGTTCAGGGGCCTTCGGGCCCCTTTTTCATGGGACGGTGCGGCTTCTCAGGGCGCTGCTTTGACGGGCGCGGCCGCCTGTTCCAGGGCGGCAAATCCCTGGGCCTCCTGGGCCTTGGGCCCCACCAACCGGGCGAGGGCGTCGTCGAGGCTGCGCTCCATCACGAAGCGGCGACCGTCGGTGACCACCACCCGCACCAGGGTGGGCAGATTGTTGTTTTTCGATTGCAGGTAGATGGGCTCCACGTAGAGCAGGCCCCGGCCCACCGGCAGCAACAGCAGATTGCCTCGAAGCAGCTGGGAGCCCGTGCGGTTCCAGAGGCCAAACTGAAAGCTGATCACCGGGTCCTGCTCGATCAGGGCCGAGATCTGCTGCGGACCCAGCAGCAGCCGCTGCTGGGGGAAGCGCACTAGCACCAGCTCGCCGTAATGGGGGGGATCGTTGCGCGCCGCCAGCCAGCCCACCAGGTTGGTGCGGCGCAGGGGCGAGAACGGCAGCAACAGCACGAATTCAGGCCGCTCCTTGCCTGGCAGCTGCAGGGTGGCGTGATACGGCTCCACGGGCACGTTGCTGGAGCCGTAGACCTCAAGCGGGATCGACCAGACGTCGTCACCGTTGTAGAAGGTACGCACATCGGTGACGTGGTAACGCAGCAGACGCTCCGACTGGATCGCGAACTGGCTGAGCGGCACGCGGATGTGGCTGAGCAGCGCCGCCGGCATCTCCTGCAGCGGGCGGAACAGCTCAGGGAACGCCCGCTGCCAGGTGCGCAGCACCGGATCGCTGGGATCGTTCACGTAGAGCCACAGGCGCCCGTCGTGGGCATCCACCACCGCCTTCACCGGGTTGCGGAAGTAGCGGATGCCCTTGGCGTTGGCGTCGCTGTAGGGGTAACTGCGGCTGTTGGTGAATCCGTCGAGCATCCAGTACTGATGCTGGGAGGGCTCGAAGCCGGGGGAGCCCTCCACCCGCGCCGTGACCAGATACGGCTCGGCCTCGAAATGCAGGAACGGCGCCAGGGCCTCCAGCCGTTCGTTCACCTGCCTGCGGATCAGCAGCAGCGAGTCGGGTGTCAACGAACCGTTGAACAGCAGCCGCGGTTCGCGCAGGTAGACCGCTGCCTTGAGCCGTTGCCAGGAGGAGTCGAGGCGGATTCCGAGCCGCCCCGAGAAATGGGTGTAGACGTTCAGCTCCCCGTCGGGGAAGTCGAATTCCTGCACCTTGGTGGGGGCGATCACATAGGGAGCCGGCGCCGAGGCGTAGTACAGGCGCGGTTCCCCCACCGGCAGAGACGTCTCGGCGGCGGCGTTGCTGATGCCCAGCTTGGGGATGCCCTGCACCCGGCCGCTGCGGCCCAGGTCCTTGACGAAGAACAGAGGCAGGCCGTCAGGGCCGAAGACGTTCACCGGCGAGACGGTGAAGCCGTAGCCGTGGGTGAACACCAGATGGCGGTTGAGCCAGGTGCGCGAGCCGGTCGGCAGGGCGCCGCTGTCGAGTTCCCGCGCCGCGATCAAGACCTGCTGCGAGCCGCGGCGAAGGGGATCCCCCAGCAGCGGATAGCGGTCCACCGCCGCGGAGGGGAAGGTGTAGTACAGCCTTAACTGCTGCAGCTGCCGGTTGGCGGCCAGCAGGGGGCGACTGTCCCACAGGCGGATGTTGGCCAGGGTTCCCGGCGCCGATTCCAGATCGGCAGGGGTGAGCTTCTGCTGGGGATTGAGGGTGCCCTCCTGGATCGCCTCCAGCCCGAAGGCTCGGCGGGTGCCGCGGATGCTGCGCTCGATGTAGGGCGCCTCCATCACCAGCTCCCGCGGCTGCACCCAGAAGCGTTGCGCCAGAGGAGCGACCACGAACTCGGTGATCGGCACCAGCACCAGCGTGGCCAGCAGGGGGAGCAATGCCACTCGCCGCAACCAGTGACGGCGCACCGAGGCCAGCAGGCCCGTGGCGGTGAGCACCAGCAGGGCGGCGAGCAGCAGCCGCAGCGGCAGGCGCACATGCAGATCGACGAATCCGGCGCCGGAGGCCACCCCGCTGCCCTGCACCATCAGATCGAAGGGGGCCAGGGCGGTGCTGAAGGCGGCGAGCAGGCAGAGGACCGCGAACTGGGGCTTGAGCACCCCTTGCTGGGCACGGCTCAGGCCCACGAAGCGCAGATCGCTGAGGCTGGTTCCTTCGCTGAAGGTGAGCCAGAGGCAGGCGGCGAACCCCACGATCGTCTGGGCCAGAAGGATGCTCAGCAGCAGATTCAGCGCCGGCAGCCGCAAGACGGTGAAGCTGATGTCGAAGCCGGTGAGCGGATCCCCCTCGCCGAAGGGGACCGCCAGCAGCGCTGGCAACCAGAGGCTCCAGCCCCGCGCCAGGGCGGTGGCCGAACCGGCCAGGGCCGCCACCAGCGTGAGTTGCAGCGTGGTGAATGGACGGGTCAGCAGGGGCAGGGGTAGCGCCACCAGCAACGCGACCACGAGGGGGATCGGTAGATCGGCCAGGGCCGGCAGGCCGGTGATCACCTCGCCGCTGAACGGAGCGCTGATCAGCCCCCTGGCCTGCATGAACAGGTAGGTGAGGCCACCGACCAGCAGCAGCAGCAGCACCGCCAGCATGATCACCAACGGTGCGGGCTCCAGCCGCAGCAAGGTCAGGCGCGGCAGGACCTTGGCCGGCGCGCTGCCGGTTCCGCCTGTGGACCGAAGGCGCCAGCAACGGCCCAGTTGCTGCAGTTGCAGCGGAACCCCCAACCCCATCACGAGCACGAAGGCCGTCAGCTGCAGCAGCCAGCGGCGGAGCAGCACCTGCTGGAAGTCGAACTGGGCGAACCATTCCCACTCGATCGACAGCCGCGAGAGGAGCAGCACCGCGGTGGCGGCGACAAGCAGTCCCAGGGCCGCGGCAAGCCACGGGAACGGCCGGCGAAAGGGACGAAAAGCCACGGCGTGAGGCTAGTTCGCGTCACCAGGGGCGCAAGGGTTCCCCAGGCCTCACTAATCCCGACCAAAAGAATCGGCTATTGAAGGCCAGCTTAGAGAGCGCTGCTAGCTTTCTTCAACTCAGTTTCCGGGATGTGACCGCCACCCTCTCCCGCGCCACCTTCACGGGCCTGCGTTGCAAGGAATGCGGCCATCCCTACGCGGCCACGGCCCGTCACGTCTGCGAAGACGTCTGTTTCGGCCCCCTTGAGGTCGTCTACGACTACGACGCCATCCGCGCCCGCGTCAGCCGCGCCTCGATCGAAGCCGGCCCCGTCTCGATCTGGCGCTACCGCGACTTCCTGCCGATCGAAGGCGATCCGATCGATGTGGGCACCGGCTTCACCCCCCTGCTGCGCGCCAATCGCCTGGCCCGCCGCCTCGGCCTCAAGAAGCTCTACATCAAGAACGACGGTGTCAATTCCCCCACCCTCTCCTTCAAGGACCGGGTGGTGTCGGTGGCCCTCACCCGGGCCAAGGAGCTGGGTTTCTCCACGGTGAGTTGTGCCTCCACCGGCAACCTGGCCAACTCCACCGCCGCGATCGCCGCCTACGCCGGCCTTGAATGCTGCGTGTTCATCCCCGCTGATCTGGAGCTGGGCAAGGTGCTCGGCACCTTGATCTACAACCCCACCTTGATGGCGGTGAAAGGCAACTACGACCAGGTCAACAGGCTCTGCTGTGAGGTGGCCAACACCTATGGCTGGGGTTTCGTCAACATCAACCTGCGCCCTTACTACTCCGAAGGCTCCAAGACCCTGGGCTTTGAGGTGATCGAGCAACTGGGCTGGCAGCTGCCCGATCACATCGTGGCGCCATTGGCTTCGGGATCCCTGTTCACCAAGATCCGCAAGGGCTTCGACGAGTTCGTCAAGGTGGGTCTGGTGGACGAGAAGCCCGTCCGCTTCAGCGGTGCCCAGGCCGAGGGCTGCAGCCCGATCGCCCAGGCCTTCGCTGAGGGGCGCGATTTCATCACCCCGGTCAAGCCGAACACGATTGCCAAATCGATCGCCATCGGTAACCCCGCCGATGGCCCCTATGCCCTCGACATCGCCCGCTCCAGCGGTGGCTCGATCGCCGCGGTGAGCGACGCCGAGATCGTCGCCGGGATCCAGCTGTTGGCGGAAACCGAGGGGGTGTTCACTGAAACCGCCGGCGGTACCACCATCGCCGTGCTCAAGAAGCTGGTGGAGCAGGGCAAGATCGACCCGGAGGAGACCACCGTCGCCTACATCACCGGCAACGGCCTCAAGACGACCGAGGCGATCAGTTCCGCCGTGGGCGAACCGCTGACGATCGAACCGCAGCTGGCCAGCTTCAATGCGGCCTGGGAGCGGGCCCAGTCATTGCAACGCGCCTCCTGGGAGCAGCTCACCCCCTGAGCCCCGGCCTTCCCTCCACCATTGCCCATCCCCGAAGCTTCCCCATGGCCGTTCAGGTTCTGATCCCCACTCCGCTGCAGAAGTACACCGCCGACCAGGCCAGCGTGGCGATTGAGGCCAGCGATGTGGACGCGCTGATTCAGGCGCTCGCGGCCATGTTCCCTGGCATCCAGGAGCGGCTCACCGATGAGAACGGCAAGCTGCGCCGCTTTCTCAACGTCTACGTCAACACCGAGGACATCCGCTTCCTCGACAACCAATCCACTCTCCTCAAGGACGGCGATGAGGTGAGCATCGTGCCGGCGGTGGCCGGGGGCTGAACCCAGCTGAGTCGAGCAACCGGGTCGAACAACAAGCTCGAACAACCCTGTCGAAGCTGTTGGTCGCCCGCCCCGGCCTCTGGGTCAATAGGCTCATTCCCATCAAGCGGCTGGATCCATGACCCAGGCACCCCAGGCAACGAATGCAGGGTCTGCCGCCTGCCCAGGGAGCGCCAAGGCCCTGGTGTTCGATTACCGCCAGGCCGCCAATCCGATCCGCCACGGCCTCACCGAGCCGATGCGCGAGCACCGCTGGGGCGCCGCCCTCCATGCCCACGGGCCCACGGCGGTGCTGCCCCTGGATCTCAGCGCCGAGCTGGGCTGCGAGGGTCCGGCCACCAGCCCGGCCCTCTCGGCGAACTTCATCCGGATCCTCGCCGGGGAGGCGATCGAGGTCAGCGCCAAAGCCACCAGCCAACTTTTTTATGTTTGGCGTGGGGCCGGCAGCTGCCGGCGTCCCGCGGACGGCCTTGGAAATGAGTTCAACCAGCCCTGGAATGCCGGCGATCTGTTCGTGTTGCCCGCCGGTGGGCCTGCCCGGCTGGAGGCCTCCGCCGAGAGCGTTCTCTACTGGGTCCATGACGCTCCGCTGCTGAGCTTCCTTGGGGTCACGGCCACCCAGCCCCGCTTCGAGGCCACCCATTACCCCGGGCCCTGGCTGCGGCAGGAGCTGGAGACCCTCGCCGCCGATCCCTCCAGTGCCCGCAGCAACCGACTCAGCCTGCTGATGGCCAATCGAGACCTGCCCGCCAGCCGAACCGTGACCCACACCCTCTGGGCCATGCTGGGCCTGGTGCCCGATGGAGCGGTTCAGCCCCCCCATCGCCACCAATCGGTGGCCCTGGATCTGGTGATCGACTGTGATCCCGGCTGCGCGACGCTCTCGGGTTCAGAGCTCAATGGGGACGGCACGATCCGCAATCCCGTGCGCATGGACTGGGAACCCGGGGCCGCCTTCGTGACCCCCCCTGGCCTCTGGCACTCGCATGTGAACGAGAGCGGACGAAGCTCCATGCTCCTGCCGATTCAGGACGCCGGCCTGCACACCTACCTGCGCAGCCTCGACATCCGCTTCAGCTGAGGGGCCGGTTGCCTGGAGCCGCGCTCCAGCCTCAGCCCACGGCGGCGATCGCCTCAGCGCTCGCGGGCGCGCTGGATTCAACCTCCGCGGCGACTCCGTCGGCGTTGACGATGCGACGGAACTCATCGCCATCGAGCGTTTCCTGCTCGATCAACTGCTCCACCAGGGCATCCATCAACTCCCGCCGGGGCTCGAGCATGGCCACGGCCTGATCGAGGGCCTGCTGGGCCAGGGCGCGCACCTGGGCGTCGATCTGGCGCCCGGTGCTGTCGGCGTAGTGGGGACGGGACTGCAGCAGATCGCGGCCGATGAAGATCTCACCACCGCCTCCTTCAAGCGCCACCGGGCCGAGGCTGGAGAACCCGTAGCGGGTCACCATCTCCCGGCAGATGCGTGTGACCATCTGCAGGTCCCCGGAGGCCCCCTGGGTGACTTCACTGGGACCGAACACCACCAGCTCCGCCGCCCTCCCGCCCATGGCCACCACCAGCCTGGCCTGGAGATAGGCGCGGCTGATCAGGCCGGAATCGAGGATCTCCTCATCGGGGGTGGTGCGGGCGAAGCCCCCCACTCCGCCGGCCCGGGGCAGCAGGGTCACCTTGTCGAGCTTGTCGGCGTGGGGCACCAGGGTGGTGAGCAGGGCGTGGCCCACCTCGTGGTAAGCGATCAGGCGCTTTTTGGCGCTGTCCTGCAGGGGCGCCACCGTCAGGCCCATGGTGATCCGCTCGAGGGCGTCATTGAGCGTCCCGTCGTCGATGCTGCTCTTGTGGCGGCGGGCGGTGAGGATGGCCGCCTCGTTGAGCAGGTTGGAGAGATCGGCGCCGGAGAAGCCCGGGGTGCGCACGGCCCAGCGGGCCAGGGAAACCTCCGGGTCGAGGGGGCGGGTGCGGGCGTGCACCGCCAGGATCGCCTCACGGCCGAGGCGGTCGGGCAGGTCGACGCTGATCTGCCGATCGAAGCGGCCCGGGCGGATCAGGGCGGAATCCAGCACATCGGGGCGGTTGGTGGCCGCCAGCAGGATCACCCCCGAGTTCTCTTCGAAACCATCCATTTCGGTGAGCAGCTGGTTGAGGGTCTGCTCCCGCTCGTCGTTGCCGCCGCCGATGCCGGCTCCCCGCTGGCGCCCCACGGCGTCGATCTCGTCGATGAAGATGATGCAGGGCGCCTTTTCCTTGGCCTTGCGGAACAGGTCGCGCACGCGGCTGGCCCCCACGCCCACGAACAGCTCGACGAATTCCGAGGCGGCCATCGAGAAGAAAGGCACCCCGGCCTCGCCGGCGATCGCCCGGGCCAGCAGGGTCTTGCCGGTGCCCGGCGGCCCGACGAGCAGAACGCCTTTGGGGATCTTGGCGCCGATTGAGGTGAAGCGTTCGGGCTCCTTGAGGAAGGTCACCACCTCCTGCAGCTCCGCCTTGGCTTCGTTGATGCCGGCGACATCCTCGAAGCGCACGCTGACGGTGCCCTCCGGCTGCATCCGGGGCTGGCTGCGGGCAAAGCCCATGGCCTTGTTGGCCACCTGGGCGGAGCGGCGGATCAGCAGGGTGAGCCCGCCGATCAGCAGGGCCACCAGCAGCAGGTTGGCCACCAGGCCAGCGGTGGCGTCGTCCTGGCGGTCGTCGCGAACCGTGAGTGGCACGCGGGTTTCCTGGGAGGTGCGAAGCAGTTGCTGGTCATTGGCGAACACGGCCACCTGGGCGGTGCTGCCGTCCTTGAAGCTCACCTGCACCTCCCGCTGGCGCACCGAGAGTTCCAGGCTCTTGACGGTGCCGGCCTTCATCTCCCTGAGAAGCTGGCTGTAGCTCGGGCCGGGGGCTGTTCGCAGGCCCAGATCCTGAAGCAGGGAAGCAGAGGCGTTGGGGCGAATCGGCGCTGGCGCGCTGCTGGGGGCCCCAGGTGCCGCCGGTGCCGCCGCCTCGGGCGTGGTCTTGGCGGCCTGGGGTGCGGCGGATTGGGGCGCGGCTGTTTGGGGCGAGGTCTTGGGGGCGGTGACCTGCGGCTCAGCCGCTGCCGCCAGCGCCCCGACCCCGGGGGCCGCGAAGGCGGTGACAGGTGCGGCCCCGAGGGCCGCGGATGCAGCCGGAGGAAGGCTTGTGCTCACTGGGCTCGACCACTTCCAAGAGCTTAGCGATTTGACGAATGGCAGGGCCGCAGCGCAGGATCGTTGTTTGGCAGAGCGACGGGGATGGCTGTTCCCAAGAAGAAAACCTCCAAGGGCAAGCGCAATCAGCGCCACGCCCACTGGAAGGCGAAGGCCGGCGAGGCCGCCCAGAAAGCTCTCTCGATCGGCAAGTCCGTGTTGAGCGGCCGGGCCCAGGGCTTCATCTATCCGATCGCTGACGTCGACGAGTCCAGCGACAGCTGATTGAGCGCTGCGGGCGCTTCAGCGCCTGTGCCACTCCAGAGACAACGGCGGCGGCGATCAAGCAGGGCCACCCCCTCGGCCGTGCTCAGCAGCGGGTCCTGGTAGAGCCGGGGGGGCAAGGATCCGAGGCTGGCCCGCACCAAAGCCAGCACAGCCGCTGCCGTGAGCCCTGAGCCTGGGGTGCGGCGCCGCTGTCGCGCTTCGGCCTCCAGGCGCCAGCGCCTGGGCCAGTGCCAATCGCCCGGTCGCAGGATCCAGAGGGCGTCCAGTTGTCCCCAGAGGGGCGCATACAACTCCAGGGCGTTGTTCCAGCGGGGCAGCCAGGCGACTTCCGCCGTTGTCAGCCCGAGGCCGGCGGCGCCACCGTGGGCCTCAACGAGGTACTCGAGCTGGTCCGCCGCCAGCGGCCGGCAGCCGAGCAGCCAGCCCTCCAGCAGCACGGCATCGGCCCGTTGCTCCCCCCAGCCGCTGCGGTCCCCGTCACCCCCCCGCAGGGTCTTGTCGAAGCGGGGCAGGCGCAGCACCCCGCCCTGGCGCCAACGCTCCAGGGCCACCGTGAGCTCCCCGCTCCCGTGGCTGCCGGGGGGCACCCGCAGCACCCCGAAGGGATTGCCCGCCAACACCCGTTGCCGATCCCCCCAGGGGAGGTAGGCGTCGTCGATCGAGGCCGTGGCCAGGCTGAGGCCCGCCTGGGCGGCCAGCGCCCGCAGCACCCGCGCCAGGGTGGATTTGCCGGCCCCCACCGGGCCATTGACTCCGATCACCACCGGCTTGCCGGCGCCCTGGCGCCTCTCCAGCGCCGTCAGCAGCGGCAGCCACAGGCCCCAAATCAGGCTGGGGTGGGCGCGTTCCAGGGCGTCGCGGAGTTCGGGATCACCCTGGTGTTCGGCCTCAGCTGCGGCGGCCTCGAGCCGCTGTTGCCCCAGGAGCCGCCAACGCTCTGGATCCGCTACGCCGCAGGCCGCCAGCAGGGCCGCGCTGGTCACGAACCGAGCTTGAAGGCTTCCAGCACGACGGCGTAGACCAGCCCGATGCGCAGGTTGTCGCAGAGCACCCAGCCCAGGCCGGGGTCGCCTTTGAGCCAGCGGCTGCGCACCCGAACCACCGCTTCGATCAGCAGGACCAACGCCAGCACCACCAGGGGGCGCTGGCCGATGCGCTGCAGGAAGTAGGCGGTCAGGTTGCTGCCGCCATAGAAGCCCAGCAGCAGGGCCAGGATCGCCAGGCTGCGCTCCCGCCAGCTGCCCGCGAGGCCCCCGAAGAGCACGCTCCCCAGTCGCTCCTGGACCCGGCTGAAGCGGGTCGGTTCCACCGGGAGCCGGGTCATGGCCTGGGCACCAGCTGCTCCAGCCAGGAGAGCGTAACCAGCCCCTCGGGGCAAGCCGGACCGCAGCGCACGCTTGCTGGACGGCCAGGATCCCCCAGCCCATCCACCACGGCCACGCTGGTCGTCACAGCGGCGGCGGCGAAGCCCGCGATGGCCTGCTCGGCGCTGTCGAGTCCCAGGGTGATCAGGCAGCTCAGGCCCGCCGCGCTCGCCGCGCCCAGGCCATTGAGCGAATCCTCGATCGCCAGCACCCCCTGGCCGCCTGATTCCAGCTGGGTCAGGGCCAGCTGGTAGGCCTCGGGGTCCGGTTTCTTGCGCCGCACGTCCTCGCCGCAGATCCAGAAGCTCAGCGCCCCGGCCAGGTCAGCGAGCAGGTGCTGGCAGAGGGTCTGCACCGAGCCCCGGCCACTGGTGGTGACGATGCCCTGGCTCAGGCCGGCCGCCGCCGCCGCCGCCATCAACCGGCGCACCCCCGGGCGAAGCTGCAGTTCACCGGCTTCCACCAGGGCGCGGTAGTGCTCCTGCTTGCGCCCCACCAGATCCTCCAGTCGGGCGGGCTCCGGGACCCGCCCTTCGCGCTGCTCCAGGAAGAGCTCCAGCCGTTCGCGGCCGCCGCTCACGTTCAACAGCTCCCGGTAGGTGGTTTCGTCCCACTGCCAGGGCAGGCCGGCGTCGGCCATCGCCCGGTTGAAGGCCACTCGGTGGCCCCTTTGTTCCGTCTCCGCCAGGGTGCCGTCCACATCCCAGAGCAGCGCCCTCAGCGCACACCCCGGGGAACTCTCAGGGGATGAAACCTGCATGGGCGCAGGCTAGGAGGTGCATGGAGTCCGAACGGCACGCAGAATGCGGCGGCCCCAGCGCTCCGCCGTTGCTCCCCTCCCTGCCCGAGCAACGCTGGCACCTGCCTGCCCCCCTTGAGGGCCTGGGCTCCGCCGGGCCGAACGACCGGGCTGATCCAGGCGACCTGGAGACCTTCGCCCTTCCCGATGAACTGCTGGCGGTGCTGCGGCGCCGGGGGTTCACCAGCGCCGCTGCGATTGCAGCCCTGCTGGAGCCGCCCGCTGCCCCGGACCCTCAGCTTCATTTCGCCGATCTCTCCAAGGCGGTGGCCCGCCTGCAAACCAGCTGCGCCGCCGGTGAGGCGGTGGCGATCTGCGGCGACTACGACGCCGATGGCATGACCAGCACGGCGCTGCTGGTGGGCGTGCTGCAACGGCTGGGGGCACGGCCGGTGGCGGCGATCCCCAGCCGCCAGGACGATGGCTACGGCCTCAACGCGCCGATGGTGGAGCGCCTGGAAGCCGGCGGGGTGCGTCTGCTGGTGACCGTGGACAACGGCATCTCCGCCCGCGAGGCCCTGGAGCGGGCCCGGGACCTGGGGGTGGAGGTGATCCTCACGGACCACCACAGCCTGCCGGCGGAGCACCCGCCCTACCTGGCCCTGCTGCACCCGGCCTGCACCCCCGAAGGCTCCCCCTACCGCGGCCTGGCGGGGGTGGGTCTGGCCTATGTGCTCGCCCAGGCCCTCTGCCTCAAGCTCAAGCGCGCTGATGCCCTGGCGGTGGCCCTTGATCTGTTCTGCATCGGCACCGTGGCTGACATGGCCCCCCTGCTGGGGGTCAACCGCCGCTGGCTGATGGATGGGCTGCCCCGGCTCGGGGCCAGCGGCCTGCCCGGCCTGCAGGCGCTCGCCCGGGTGGCGGGCCTGGAGGAGGGGCCGATGGATGCCACCACGATCGGCTTCCAGCTGGCGCCACGCATCAACGCCGTGGGCCGCCTGGGGGATCCGCGGCTGGTGGTGGAGCTGCTGACCACCGGCGATCCGGAACGGGCCCTGGAACTGGCGCGGGAGTGCGAGGCCCTCAACCGCCAGCGCAAGGAACTCTGTGAGGCGATCGAGGCCGAGGCGGTGGCCCTGGTGGAGGCCGATGGCCCCCGGCGCTCGGCCTTCCTGCTGCTGGCCCAGGGCCATTGGCACCACGGGGTGATCGGGATCGTGGCGGCCCGGCTTGTGGAGCGATTCGGCCGGCCCGTGGCGCTGCTGTCCAGTGAGGGCAAGGGCCGGTTGCGCTCCTCGGTGCGCTCGCCCAAGGGCTTCGCCGTCGATCAGGCCCTGCAGCAGTGCGCCGACCTGCTGGAGCGTTTTGGGGGGCATCCCGCCGCCGGGGGCTTCACGGTGCGCGCCGAGCAGGTGGCGGCCCTGCAGGAGCGCCTCGAGGGTCTGGCCCAGAGCTGGCTGGCGGAGCGGGGCGAAGGCCTGCCCCTGGAGCCGGAGGCGCACCTGGCCCTGGGGCGCATCGACCGTGCGTTCTGGCAGCAGCTGCGGCGGCTGGAGCCCTTCGGGATCGGCCTGGCGGCGCCCCTGTTCTGGTGTGCCCGCTGCCGCGTGCTGGAGCAACGGCTGCTGCGGGGCGGCCATCTACAACTCACCCTGGAGCAGGGGGAGAGCCGGCTGCGGGCGATCGCCTGGCGCTGGCAGGGCCAGGGCCCCTTGCCCGAGCAGGTGGATGTGGCCTTCCGCCTGCGGCTGGACCGCTGGCAGGGTCAGGAGCGCTTGCAACTGGAGCTGGCGGGGGTGCGCTGCAGCGGTGCGGGCGAGGTGCTGCTGCTGCGCCGGGAGCGCAGCTACTGGTGCCGGCGCCAGGGGGAGGGCCTGCTCATCCGCAATGCCGCCGGCGAGGAGGTGGAGGCCGCCATCGGCCCGCTGGGGGAGGCCGCCGCTGAGCACCCCTACATCCGCTCCCTAGTGCAGGAGGCCGCCGTGGCCCTGGGTCTGGTGGCCTGAGATGGAAACGGATCGGTTGTTGCCGCCGCTGCTGAACCAGGGGCAGGCCCTGGCGCGCAAGCTGCTGCAACTGGCGCTTCTGGGGCTGGCGGTGGGGGCGGCCTGCTGGCCCCTGAACCTGATCGACGGGCTCCAGTCCCAGTGGCTGGGCCTGCTGCCGGCCTTCAGTGGCCAGGGCTGGACCACGGCGGGTCTGCTGCTGGCGGCCTCGCCGCTGCTGGTGTTGCCGCTGTTGCTGTGGCTGCAGGCGGATCGCTGGCATAACGGTGCCGGCTCCGGCATCCCTCAGACCATGGCCAGCCTGGAGAATGCCGCCGAGGCCCATGGCCTCATGGCCCCCGGGCCCACCCTGCAGCGGTTGGCGCTCTGGAGCGCGGCCACCCTTGCCCTGATGCCCCTGGGGCGGGAGGGACCGGTGGTGCACGTGGGGGCCGCCGTGGCCCATGGGCTCAGGCGCCGCTGGCCCGCACTGCTCAAGGACCTCCAGCCCCCTGACCTGATTGCCCTCGGCGCCGGCGCCGGTCTGGCGGGTGGCTTCAACACCCCCCTGATGGGTGTGGTGTTCATGGCCGAGGAGCTCACCCACAGCTTCCAGCTGCAGCTGATCTGGCCCGCCCTGCTCGTGTGCTCCAGCGCCGCCGCCCTCAGCCACCTGGGGGGTGAGCCGATGTTTGGGCTGGGGCTGCTGGGCGGCCCGGCGTTTGAATCCGATCAGTTGGCCTGGGCCGTGCCCGTGGGGCTGCTGGGCGGTCTGCTGGGGGGCAGTTTCTCGCGGCTGCTGCTGCTGGTCAGCGCCAGGCTGTTGCCCCATCTGCGCCGGCGCCCGCTGCGCCTCGGCCTTGGGCTGGGGGGACTGCTGGCGGCCCTCGCCCTGGTCAGTGGCGGCAGCAGCGGCGGCGACGGCGAGCGGCTGATGAGTCAGCTGATCGAGGCCACGGGCGTTCCCTTCACGCCGCTGGGCGGGCTGGGGGTGCTGCTGGCCAGGCTCGTTGGGCCGGTGCTCGCCCTTGGGGCGGGCATCCCCGGGGGCCTGATCGATCCGGCCTTCAGCCTTGGAGCGGTGTTTGGGGTCGGCCTGCTGCAGCTGTTCGGGGCCGACGCGCACCTGGGACTGGCCCTGGGCATGGCCGCCGGCCTGGCGGGCGCCACCCAGTTGCCGGTGATGACGATCGTGTTCGCGATGCGGCTGGCGGGCGACCAGCAACTGTTACCCGGGCTGCTGCTGGCAGCCGCCTTGGCGGCCTACGCCAGCCGGCTGGTGCTCGATCGGCCGATCTACCACGCCCTGGCGGAGCTTCAGAGGGCGCCGCGGCGGTAGAAGAGGATGAAGATCACGGCGGGACCAGCCAGGGTGATCAGGGCCAGGGCGAGAAAGTTGGCGATCAGGTGGACGTCGATGCCCATGGTTGGTCGGCTTGCGGTTGGACGGCGTGCAGATGGTGGGCGGGGATCAACTCCCCGGACCATTGGCCTGGGTGCAGCCTACGGGGCCCTGCAAGCCCGCCATGCTGGCCTGCCGGGCCACTGTGACGGCTTGTCACAGCTGGTGGGGCAGCGGCCATGACTCGCCCGGAGCAGTGGAGTTGCATCAGCGGCTGCGGCGCCTGCTGCCGGCTCGATCCCGAGGAGCGGGGCGAGGCGCTCGAGGCCCTGGGCCCGGAGCAGCGGGAGCTCTATCTGGCCATGGTGGGACCCGATGGCTGGTGCCTCTACTACGACAGCGGTGGCCGCCGCTGCCGCATTTACGACGAGCGGCCGGAGTTCTGCCGGGTGGGGAACCTGGCCGGTCTGTTCGGCGTGGAGGAGGAGGCCGCCGACGGCTTCGCGATCGCCTGCTGCCGCCAGCAGATCCGCGGTGTTTACGGAGGCCGTGGCAGGGTGTATCGACGTTTCGAGCGGGCGATCCAGGGACGCTGATGGTCGATGAGAACCCGTCCGCCACAACTGAGGCCGCTGCCGACCCACCTGCCGTGGTGGAGCCAAGCCCAACGCCTGCTGCCCCAACGGCCGACCTGGGGGCGGGACGCTGGGGCGCCGTGTTCCTCACCACCGCCACCACCGTGTTTCTGGCGGAGCTGGGCGACAAGACCCAGCTGGCGGCCCTGCTGCTTTCGGCCCAGTCGGGGCAGCCCGTGGTGGTGTTCATCGGTGCCGCCCTGGCCCTGGTCTGCTCCTCGTTGGTGGGCGTGTTGCTGGGCCGATGGCTGGCGGGCGTGATGCCGGCCCATCAGCTGGAGCGCCTGGCGGGCATCTTGATGGTGGGCCTGGGGCTGTGGATCGGCCGCCAGGCCGCCCTCGGCCTGATGGCCCCCTGAGATCACCACTCCCATGACCCTTCCCCTGCTGGCCTCCACCTTCATCACGGTCTTCCTGGCGGAACTTGGCGACAAGACCCAGCTGGCGGTGGTGACCATCAGCGGCACCACGAACCGACCCGGGGCGGTGTTCGCCGGCAGCTCCGCCGCCCTGGTGCTGGCGAGCCTGCTGGGGTCCGCCGCCGGGGGCTCCCTCTCCTCGGTGATTGACCCGGAGACCCTTCAGCTCGCGGCGGCCCTGGGCTTTCTGTTGATCGGCGGCCGGCTGATCTGGCGCTCCACCCAGGCCGAGCCGCCCACGGCCTAGGCCTGCGATCCCACCGATCCTTAGAGTCAGGTGTCAAGACGCACGTCCGCCTGGGCTTCGCTGCACGCCCAGACGGCCGAGGTGCCCATCGCCGCCCCACCGCCCCCGATGAAGTTCACGGTCGCCGACCTGCTCGACCAGCTCCCCGCCAGCGATCCGTTGCCGGTCGCCAAGCTGGAGAAAGCGCTCGGTTTGAGCCACAAGGCCGACAAAGAGCAGCTGCGCATCGCCCTCGACGGCCTCAGCCGTGTGGGCCTGCTGGAGGCCGATGGCGAGGCCGTCAGCCGCCGGCCGGACGAGAGCCTGATCGAGGCGCGGCTGCGCTGTTCCAGCAAGGGCTTCTGTTTCGCCCTGCGGGATGACGGCGGCGAAGACATCTACATCCGTGACCACCAGCTCAACCACGCCTGGAACGGCGATCGGGTGCTGGTGCGCATCACCCGCGACGGCGGTCGCCGCCGCTCCCCGGAAGGGGGCGTGCAGTGCATCCTCGAGCGGGGCACCACCTCGCTGCTGGCCCAGGTGGCCCAGCAGAACGAGCGGTTGGTGGCGCTGCCCCTGGATGACCGCCTGCTCACCACCGTCGAGCTGCCCGAGACCGACAGCGCCCACCTGAGCCCTCAGCAGGACTCCGTGGTGGAGGTGCGCATCGACCGCTACCCGGTCGGCCAGTTCGCCCCCCAGGGCCACGTGGCCCGCAGCCTGGCCATCAACGGTGGCCCTGAGGCCGACCTGGATCTGCTGATCACCAAGCACGGTCTTCGGGAGCGGCCCGCCGCGCCCCGCGCCACGCTCAAGAGCTTGCCGGAAAAGGGCCGCGACGATCTCACCGCCCTCCCCACCCTGCTGCTGGAGGGCTGGAGCGGCGCTGAGGCCCCCCTGCTGCCGGCCGTGTCCCTCGAGGACACCGGCGAGGGCTGGCGGCTGTGGGTCCACGCCCCGGCGGTGGCTGAGAGGCTGAGCCCGGGCGGAAGCTTCGATCTCTGGCTGCGGGAGGAGGCGGAGGCCCTGTGCATCGGCCCCCGCTGGCTGCCCCTGCTCAGCCCCGCCCTCACCAAGGCGGCCGCCCTGGGCAGCGGTGAGAGCCAGTCGGCCCTGTCGGTGGCCCTGGACCTCGATCGCCAGGGGAGCTTGCAGCACTACACCTTCAGCCGCAGCAGCGTGCGCGTCGATGCCCGCGTCGACGCCGGGACGCTCCAGGCGCTCGCCGAGCGCAAGCCCAAGGCCCGCACCGTGCCGGCGGCCCTCAAGGCCCTCAAGGATCAGTTGCCCCTGCTGGAGCAGCTCATTGAGCTGGCGGGTCTGCTGCGTCAGCAACGGTGGCAGGCCGGCTCGATTGATCTGGACCTACCGACCCCGGCGATCGAGAGCCTGGGGGATCTGACCACGGCGCCCCCGGATGAGAGCCGCGAAGGCTGGCTGGTGTCCCTGGACGAGACCCATCCCTTCGCCCTGTTGCGGGAACTGCTGATCCCGGCCCACCGGGCCCTGGGCCGCCACCTGGCTTCCCTGGATCTGCCGGGTCTCTATGCCACCAACGAGGCCCCCGACCCTGCCGACTTGAACGAGGTCGCCAAGGCCGCCCTGGCCCTGGAACTCCCCCTGGAGCTTTCGGCCGACGGCAACGCCACCGCCTCGGAACTGGCCACGGCCTTCGCCAGCAGCGACCGCGCCCGGGTGTTGCAGCAGCAGCTCAAGGACAGTCTGCGGCCGGTGCTGCTGAGCGAAACCCCTGGCCCCAACCACGTGGTCGGCGAGGACACCGCCTACGCCCCCTGGACCCTTCCCGCGCTCCACTACGCCGACATCTGGAACCAGCAGGTGCTGGTGCTGCTGCTCACTGAGGGCAAGGACCGTCCCTCCGTGCGCCACAAGACCAAGGTGGAGCTGGCCTCCGACAGCTGCCACGGACAGGTGGACTGGCCGCTGCTGCCCCCCAGCACCCTGGCGCCGATCCAGGAGGCCCGCAGCAGCGCCCTGCTGCACCGCCTCAACACCCGCTCCCGCTTCGTGCAGGAGCTGCACGCCGACGCCCTGGCCCTGGCCCAGGCGCGCCAGGCCGAACCCTTGGTGGGCCAGACCCTGCCGGGGGTGATCAGCGGCGTGCAGAGCTACGGCTTCTTCGTCGAGGTGCCCCCATCGCAGGTGGAGGGGCTGGTGCACGTGAGCTCCCTGAAAGATGACTGGTACGAGTACCGCTCCCGCCAGAACCGTCTGGTGGGCCGCAAGAACCGGCGCACCTACATGCTCGGCGATGCCGTTGATGTGGTGATTCAGAAGGTGGACGTGCTGCGTCACCAGATCGACCTGGTCGTGGTTCAGCCCGATGGCGACGACGGAAGTGAGTCCGGCTCCGCTGGGGCCTCTGGTTTCGATGGCCCCGAACCCCTGACGATGGCCCCCAGCGAGGATTGAGCATGGACCCGGTGGTGCTGGCCGTGTCCGGCGCTTCCGCCCAGCCCCTGGCCCAGCGGGCCCTGCAGTTGCTGCTGGAGGCGGGCGAGACGGTGGAGCTTGTGACCAGTCGCGGGGCGATCGGGGTCTGGCAGGCGGAGCTGGGGCTCAGGGTGCCGTCGGAACCGGCGGCCCAGGAGGCCTTCTGGCGGGAGTGCACGGGCACCAGTTCCGGCACACTCCATTGCCACCGCTGGAACGACCAGGCCGCTGCGATCGCCAGCGGCAGCTTCCGCACCCGCGGCATGGTGATCCTGCCGGCGAGCATGGGCACCGTGGGGCGGATCGCTTCGGGGGTGGCCCTGGATCTGATCGAGCGGGCGGCGGACGTGCACCTCAAGGAGGGCCGGCCCCTGGTGATCTCCCCCCGGGAGATGCCCTGGAGCCTGGTGCACCTGCGCAACCTCACCGCCCTGGCCGAGGCGGGGGCCCGCATCGCCCCGCCCGTGCCCGCCTGGTACCACCGCCCCAGCACGATCGAGGAGATGGTGGATTTTCTGGTGATTCGGGTGTTCGATTGCCTCGGCTACGACCTCGGCTCGCTGCGCCGCTGGCAAGGTCCCCTTCCCCCCACCTGAACGGCCCGTGCTCCGTCGCCTGCTGCTGATTCCCCTGCTGGCGCCGTTGCTGGCGGTGTTTCTGGTGGGCGCGCTCAATCCACGGCCTGTCCTGCCGCTGCGGTTGCTGGTCTGGAGCGCACCGGCCCTGCCGATCGGAATCTGGATGGCCCTGGCGGCCGGTGGTGGTGCCCTGCTCAGCGGCGGGGCCACGGCCCTGGCCCTGCGCTCCGGGGCTCCGGCCCTGCGTCGCCGGCTGCGCCAGGGGCCCGCCGGTGCGCCCTGGGAGGGGCCCACCCGCCCGCGCCCGGCCGCAGAACCGGAGCGGGCCCCAGGCTTCGCCGCCCCCGAGGTCGCCATACCGACCGGAGGCCAGTGGCCGCGCCGCGCCCCCCAGGACCCTCCCCCCACCGTGTCGGTGCCGTTTCGGGTGATCCGCAAGGGCAAGCCCGCCGCGGCGGCCCAGGCCACCGTCGCCACGGGCCCGTCCCACGGGCGCTCCGCCGCGGCGGCCGATCCGGATGTGAGCTGGGACAGCCCCGAACAGGACGACTGGTAGAGCGCTTCGCTTCTACAGTCCTGCCACCCGCCTACGTCAGGTTTGCGCCGTGAGCGATCCGACCAGCCCAGAGACCAACTCCACGACCAACCCCACGACCAGCCCCGCTGCGGCGCCAGCCGCCGCCAAGCCTGCGGCGGCCAAGGCCAAGCCCCCCGCCCCGGAGGATCAGCCCTTCGCCGTGTTCATCCCCGAGCTGTTCCTGCCGGCCCTGCGCGAGCGCATGGAGGCTTCCGGCGCTGCCCTGGATGAGCTGGTGTTCGAGCAGGGGGCGATCCCCGTGGTGGCCAGCAGCGCCTGGCAGGTGAAGGGGGGCCTCCCCGGGGGGCGACGTTTCTGGCTGAGCTTCATCGACGCCGACATCAACGGCGCCAAGACCTTCGCCCTGGCTGAGGGAGGGAGCGAGCCCACCCTGCTGGAGTCGTTCCTGGTGGATGAGAAAAAGAGCACCCTGGCGCTGCTGGTGTCGCGGGTTGTGTCAAGGCTCAACGGCCAGAAGTGGCTGGGACCCAACTGAGGGGTCCAGCCCCCTTACGATGCACCTTCAGACGTAAGCCTGGTCCGCGATGGTGCCCCCCGCCGCCACAGCCACCGCCACAGCCACCGCCACAGACACCCTTCCTGGCGCCGCCCCAGGAGCTGCCGCCACCTTCAAGGAACCGGTCAAGGACACGATTCTGACGCCGCGGTTCTACACCACAGATTTCGAGGCCATGGCGGCCATGGACCTGCGGCCCAACGAGGTGGAACTCGAAGCGATCTGCGAGGAGTTCCGCAAGGATTACAACCGCCACCACTTCGTTCGTAACGAGGAATTCGACGGAGCGGCCGACAAGCTCGATCCCGAGACCCGAAAGGTGTTTGTGGAGTTCCTCGAGCAGAGCTGCACCTCCGAGTTCTCCGGCTTCCTGCTTTACAAGGAGCTCAGCCGCCGCATCAAGGAGAAGAACCCCCTGTTGGCGGAGTGCTTCGCCCACATGGCCCGTGATGAGGCCCGCCATGCTGGTTTTCTGAACAAGTCGATGGGCGATTTCGGGCTCCAGCTCGATCTCGGCTTCCTCACCTCCAGCAAGTCGTACACCTACTTCAAGCCCAAGTTCATCTTCTACGCCACCTACCTCTCCGAGAAGATCGGCTATTGGCGCTACATCGCCATTTACCGCCACCTCGAGCAGCACCCCGAGAGCAAGATCTTCCCGATCTTCAACTTCTTCGAGAGCTGGTGCCAGGACGAGAACCGTCACGGTGACTTCTTCGACGCCCTGATGAAGGCCCAGCCAGGCACCGTGCGCGGCCTCTCCTCCCGGCTCTGGTGCCGTTTCTTCCTGCTGGCGGTGTTCGCCACCATGTACGTGCGCGACGTGGCCCGCAAGGAGTTCTACGAAGCCCTCGGCCTTGATGCCCGCGACTACGACAAGTACGTGATCGCCAAGACCAACGAAACCTCCGCCCGGGTGTTCCCTGTGGTGCTCAATGTCGAGCATCCCAAGTTCTACCCACGCCTGGAGCGGATCGTCAGCAACAACGCCGCCCTCAGTGCCGTCGAGGCCTCAGGTGGCCCTGCGCCCCTGAAGCTGCTGCGCAAGCTGCCCTATTGGACCGCCAACGGTCTGGTGATGGCCAAGCTGTTCCTGACGGCCCCGATCCGCAGCGAACAGTTCCAGCCAGCCGTCCGCTGATCCCCATCCACCACCCCTACGAGCCCGCCATTGCTGTCTTCCCCTGTCGCCGTAAGGGCGGTTGAACCCTTTGACCAGCTGTGGCAGCCGCAGTTGGAAGCCCTCCTGGCCGCCGGCTGCGGGGCTGGGGCTGATCTGGTGGAGGTGTTCCTGGAACGCACCGATGTGGTCGGTGTGCTGGCGGAGCAGGACCGCATCACCAGTGTCAGCCCCGGCCTGGGCCGGGGCGCCGGGCTGCGGGTGTTCCTCGGGGAGCGCGATGGTTTCGTCAGCACCAATGACCTGAGCGAAGCGGGCCTGCTCACGGCCCTCGATCAAGCCCTGGGAATGCTCGGGCTGGAGCGCTCAGCCCAGGCCCGCAGCGTTTTCGAGGGTCTGCCGGCCCTGCGCGATTTCGGGCTCCTGAAGTCCGAATGGCTTGGCCGTTGCCCGGCCCTGGGGGAGGCCACCGACCGGCTGCTGGAGGGCACGGCCCAGCTCGATCGCCTCGGCCAGCACCTGCAGGTGCGCCGCGGCAGCTATTCCCGCGACTGGCAGGAGGTGCTGGTGGCCGCCAGCGATGGCACCTTCGCCCGCGACATCCGCCTGCATCAGTCGGTGGGGCTGAACGTGCTGGCGGCCGATGGCGATCACCGGGCGAGCCTGGGGCGCCGCTACGGCACCTCCGGTCGACCCGATGATCTGCGCGAGTGGGATGCCGAGGCGGCCGCCCGCGACCTCTGCGCCAGCACCGGAACGATGCTCTACGCCGACTACGTGGAGGCCGGCCAGTGGCCGGTGGTGCTGGCCAACCGTTTCGGCGGCGTGATCTTCCACGAGGCCTGCGGGCACCTGCTGGAAACCACCCAGGTGGAACGCGGCACCACCCCCTTCGCTGAACGGGTTGGGGATGTGATCGCCCATCCGGCGGTCACGGCGATCGATGAGGGCCTCAGTGATGGCGCCTTCGGCAGCCTGTCCATGGACGACGAGGGCATGGAGCCCCAGCGCACGGTGCTGATCGAAAACGGGGTGCTCCAGCGGTTCCTCTCCGACCGGGCCGGGGAGCGGCGCACGGGCCATGCCCGCACGGGCAGCGGCCGCCGGCAGGGCCACGCCTTCGCTGCCGCCAGCCGCATGCGCAACACCTTCATCGCCGCCGGCCCCCACACCCCCGAGCAGTTGATCGCCTCGGTGGATCGGGGCCTTTACTGCAAGACCATGGGCGGCGGCAGCGTCGGGCCCACCGGCCAGTTCAACTTTTCCGTCGAGGAGGGTTACCTGATCGAGAACGGCCAGCTCACCAAACCCGTGAAGGGGGCCACCCTGATCGGCGAGGCCAAGGAGGTGATGCCGAAGATCTCGATGTGCGCCGATGATCTGGAACTGGCGGCGGGCTACTGCGGCTCGGTGAGCGGCAGCATCTATGTCACCGTCGGCCAGCCCCACATCAAGGTGGATTCGATCACCGTGGGGGGCCGTTGAGTCATGGCCGTTGAGTCAAGTGAGGCCAGCTCCATCGGCGCCCCATCCATCACCAGCAGCAGCATCGACTCCGACCGTCTGCGGGGGCGCCTTGAGGATCTGGCTCGGGAGCTCTCGATTTCCCGCTGGGACCTCGGGGCCGCCTGCAGCACCGACACCTCGGTGCAGGTGGACCGGGGCGAGGCCAAGCAGCTCAAGGGGGCCCAGCGCAGCTCGATCACCGTGCGGGTCTGGAACGGTGATGGGCTGGTGGGGATCACCAGCACCTCCGATCTGACCGACAGCGGCCTGGCCCGGGCCCTGGCCAGCGCCGGCGAGGCCAGCGCCTTCGGTAACCCCGAGGACACCCCCGCCTTCTCGCCCCTGGCCACGGCGCCCCTGCCCCCGCTGGAGCAACCGCTGCACGCACCCCAGGGGATCCTGCAATTGCTGGGCACCCTCAAGGAGGCCGAGCGTGACCTGCTCGGACGCCACGCCGCCATCACCACCGTTCCCTACAACGGCCTGGCGGAACGCAGCAGCGAACGCCTGTACCTCAACAGTGAGGGGGCCAGCCGCCACCAGCGGCTCACCACCGCCAGTGTCTATCTCTATGCCCGCGCCGAGGAGACGGGCCGCAAACCGCGCAGCAGCGGAGCCGTGCGCCTGGCCTACGGCGCTGATTCCCTCGACGTCGCCGGCTGCATCGACGAAGCGGCCGAGCGCACCATCCGCCACCTCGACTACGCCCCGATCGAGACCGGCTACTACACCTGCTGTTTCAGCCCCGAGGCCTTCCTTGACCTGATCGGAGCCTTCAGCAGCCTGTTCAATGCCCGCGCCGTGCTCGACGGGGTGAGCCTGAGCAAACGGGACTCCTTGGGGCAGCCCCTGGCGGTGCCCTTCTTTCAGCTCCATGACAACGGCCTCCATCCCGGCAACGTTGGCGCCAGCGCCTTTGATGGCGAAGGCACCCCCACCCGTCGTCTGGCGCTGGTGGAGAACGGGGTGCTCTCCAACTTCCTGCATTCCGAGGCCACCGCCCGGGCCTTCGGCGTGGCGCCCACGGGCCATGCGGGTCTGGGGGCGAAGGTGTCGGTCGGACCCGACTGGTTCGAAGTGGGTGCCCAGGGCGGGCAGCAGGGGCTCGATCGCCACAGCGCCGATGGGATCGTCTGGATCGATTCGCTCTCGGCCCTGCATGCGGGCGTCAAGGCCAGTCAGGGCTCCTTTTCCCTGCCCTTCGACGGCTGGCTGGTCAAAGGCGGTGAAGCCCGCTCGATCGAGGCGGCCACCGTCGCCGGTGACATCCGCTCGGTGCTCAACGGCATCGTGGGTTTTGAAGGCGCAGCCAAGATCACCCCCGATGGCCTCTGCCCCCATGTGTGGGTGGAAGGGCTCTCGATCACCGGCGACGCCTGAGGCGTCCGGCCTTGAACGTTCTGTTCTGGGGCACCCCCGCCTACGCGGTGCCCACCCTTGAGGCACTGGTGGCGGCGGGCCACGAGCTGGTGGGGGTGGTGAGTCAGCCGGATCGGCGCCGGGGTCGGGGCAAGGAGCTGGTGCCTTCGCCCGTGAAGGCCCGGGCCCTGGAACTGGGCCTGTCGGTGTTCACGCCCGAGCGGATCCGCAGGGAGCCCGCCACCCAGCAAGCCCTGGCCGCCCTCGGCGCTGAGCTGTCGGTGGTGGTGGCCTTCGGCCAGATCCTCCCCCCCGAGGTGCTGGCCCAGCCGCCCCTGGGCTGCTGGAACGGCCATGGCTCGCTGCTGCCCCGCTGGCGCGGTGCCGGCCCGATCCAATGGAGTCTGCTGGAGGGCGATGCCGTCACCGGGGTGGGGATCATGGCCATGGAGGAGGGCCTCGACACCGGGCCGGTGCTGCTCGAGCGAGCGATCCCGATCGGCCTGCTGGAGAATGCCCAGCAACTGGGGGAGCGGCTTAGCCAGCTCACGGCGGAGCTGTTCGTTGCGGCCCTGCCACGCATTGAGGCGGCCGGCCCCGGTCCCCAGGCTGAGCGCTGGGGGCGGCTGGGGGTGCGGCCCCAGGGCGAAGCCGGCCTGAGCTACGCCCGGATGCTGACCAAGGCCGATTTCAGCCTCGACTGGAGCGCTTCGGCCCTGGCCCTGCACCGCCGGGTGATGGCGCTCTACCCCGCGGCCCACACCAGCTGGCGGGGTCTGCGCCTCAAGCTGCTGGCCAGCGAGCCCCTGGTGCGGCGCCTGGCGCCCCAGCTCAGCGCTGAGGGCGCCGCCCTGGCGGAGCGTTGGGCGCCGCCTTCGGGCGCCGATCCCGTGGGGGGAGCCGCCGCCCCGGGCACGGTGCTGGAGCGGGTGGAGGCCACGGGGCTCGTGGTCGCCACCGGCGGCTGCCCACTGCTGCTCCGCGCCTCCCAGCTGGAGGGCAAGCGGGCCGCGGCCGGCCAGGCGCTGCTGCAGCAACTGGGGGCCGAGGTGGGGGAGCGGTTGGGCGAGCCGCTGGTCGAGCGCGCCCAGAACTGATCGGTGCTGAACCCCGCCCGGTTGCGCCTGATCGCCGTTGGCAAGTTGCGCAAACGCTGGGTGAGTGAGGGGGCGGCCCTTTACCTCAAGCGGCTGCCGGGGTTGCAGGTGCTGGAGCTCAAGGACTCCAACCCCGCCAGCGAAGCCCAGGCGGTCCTGGCGGCCCTGCGGCCCGATGAGCGGCTGGTGGCGCTCGCTGAGGAGGGCGAGCGGCTGGGCTCGGTGGATCTGGCCCGTCGCCTGGAGGGGTTCGGCTCCGAGCGGCTGGCCTTCGTGATCGGTGGCGCCGATGGCCTCGATCCAGCCCTCAAGGCCCGTGCCAGCTGGTTGCTGAGCCTCTCAGCGCTCACCTTTCCCCACGAACTGGCGCGCCTGTTGCTGCTGGAGCAGCTCTACCGGGCCCGCACGATCCTTCAGGAGGGCCCCTATCACCGGGGCTGAGCTGCCTGTGGGGCCTCCGCTCAACTCAGCTGGGCGATCACGCCGCTGAGGGCTAGGGCGTAGAGCACCACGCTGGTGAACACGCCAATCACGAATCCCGGAGCCCGCTGCTGAGCTGCGCGGGTGTAACCGATGGCGTAGGCGATGCGGCCGCCCACCCACACAAAGCCGAGGGCCGCCGCCAGGCGTGGATTGTTGAACAGGGCCGCCATCCACAGGGATGGCAGGAAGAAGGCCAGTTGTTCAAGGGTGTTCTGCTGCACCCGCAGCACGCGCTCGAACGCCTCAGGGCCCTGGATCGAGGGAGGTTTCACCTGGTGGGCCACCCGGGCCCGCCCCACCAGCATCGCGCTGACGAAATAGACGGCCAGGGCCAGCAGGGTGACCAGGGCTGGCAGGGCGAGGGCCTGGAGCAGGGGCGACAGGTCGCTTGGCATCTCAGCCCCTGCCCCGGGGACGGCTGTCGCGGGAGAGGGCCGCGTTGCGGGGCGAACCGCTGCCCCGCGGGGATCCCTGGGAGCCGCCGCGGCGACCGCCGCCCCCCTTGCCACGGCCACCACTGAGATCCAGGGGCGGTGCCTTGTGGATCTTGGGTTCAAAGCCCGGTACCTCCTGGCGGGGCAGGGGGGCGCCGATCACGCGCTCAATCGCCCGCAGCAGTTCATGCTCCTCGGCCGCCACCAGCGAAAGGGCATGGCCCGTCTGGCCGGCCCGGCCGGTGCGGCCGATGCGGTGCACGTAGTCCTCGGCCACGTTGGGCAGATCCAGGTTGACCACGTGGGGCAGCTGGTGGATGTCGATGCCGCGGGCGGCCAGATCCGTGGCCACCAGCACTCGCACCTCGCCGCTCTTGAAGCCGGAGAGGGCCCGGGTGCGTGCCCCCTGGCTCTTGTTGCCGTGGATGGCGGCGGCGTTGATCCCTTCGCTGGCGAGGCGGTCGGCCATGCGGTTGGCACCGTGCTTGGTGCGCGAGAACACCAGCACCTGGCGCCAGTCATTGCTGCGGATCAGGTGGCTGAGCAGGTCGCCCTTGCGGGCCATGTCACAGGGGTGCATGACCTGCTCCACCAGCGGCGCCGCCTGGTTTTCCGGGGTGGCCTGGAGCTGCACCGGGTTGTGGAGCAGACCCGTGGCCAGCCGGCGGATCTCGCCGGAGAAGGTGGCCGAGAACATCAGGTTCTGGCGCTTGGGGGGCAGCAGGGCGAGGATTTTCTGGATGTCGCGGATGAAGCCCATGTCGAGCATGCGGTCGGCTTCATCGAGCACCAGAATCTCGAGGCGGTCGAAACGGATCGCGTTCTGCTGGTAGAGGTCCATCAGCCGGCCGGGGGTGGCCACCAGCACGTCGGCGCCACGGCGCAGCCGCTGCATCTGGGGGTTGATCTTCACCCCGCCGAAGACCACATCAGCGCGCAGGTCGAGGTAGCGGCCGTAGGCCACCACGCTCTCGGCCACCTGGGCCGCCAGCTCACGGGTGGGGGTGAGCACCAGGGAGCGCACCTGGTTCTGGCGCGCCAGTGGACCGTGGCGCAGACGCTCCAGCATCGGCAGGGTGAAGCCGGCGGTCTTGCCGGTGCCCGTCTGGGCCGCCGCCATCACGTCGCGGCCGGCCAGCACGGCGGGAATGCACTGCAGCTGGATCGGAGAAGGGTGGCTGTAGCCCTTGGCGGCCACGGCCTCCAGCAGTGGTTTGGAGAGCCCCAGGTCGGCGAAATCACCGCTGGGGCTGACGCTGAGCTCAGGGCCGGCCGTTGCTCCTGGCTTGGCCTGGCGATCGGGGGGAACGCGCTCCTGTCCCGGAGCTGGGTGGGTCAGGAGGGAAATGGCGTGTACCGCAGGGTCGGCCAAGCCTAGGGGGGGAGTCGTTAACGGGGTCGATGGTGGGTGCAGCGCTCGCAGGGGCCCTCCGGCAGCACGGCGCAGCGCAGCAGCGGCGTGCGGGCGTTGTAGCGGCAGAGGGGATCGCCGATCACCCAGCCGCCATTCCACCAGCGGGCGTCGTCGGGTTGGCGCTGGGCCTTCACCTCCAGGGCGATGGCGGCCAGTTCGTAGCGGCCCTGGCGCAGGCGGTAGCGGTGCTGGCGTTGCAGCACCAGAAAACTGCGTTCCCCCAGCTGAAGCCAGCGGCCCGGATAGGGCACCTCCTCCAGTTCCACGGATTCGAGCAGGCGGTTGCTGCCTGCCTGCCGCAGTTCCACCCGCGTGGTGCTCAAGGCAGTTCAGGGCCCGTGGCCTGGGGTCCCTGGGTCAGTGGACCGGGGGGGAGTGGGCCGGGGGGGAGTTGCGCGCCCGGTTCCTCGAGCCGGCGGGAGAAGCCCCAGGCGAACAGCGCGGCCACCGTGAGCAGCAGCACCCATTCCGGCGGCACCAGGTCCTCAGCGATCAGGCGCAGCATCAGCCGCAGGCCCACCAGAGCCACCGCCAGGTAGCCGGCCTTTTCCAGGCGCTGGAAGATCGCCAACCAGCGCACGAACAGACCCGCCGTCACCCGCAGGGCCAACACACCGAAGGCCCCTCCGGCCATCACCAGCCACAGGCGATCACTGACCGCCACGGCAGCGGCCACGGAATCCAGTGAGAAGGCCAGATCGGTCACCGCCAGGGTGGCCACCACGCTGCCCAGGGTCACGGACGGGGCGTGAGCCGCTGTCGGGGCCTGCTCCGAGGCCTCACCAGCTTCCGGGGGGCCGTCGTCGTCCCTGGCCAGAAGGCTGGTGCCGGCGAGCCAGAAGAGGTAAAGGGCGGCAGCCAGCTGCAGGGGCCAGTAGTCGATCACCCACTGGGCGGCCACGATCAGCAGCAAGCGGAACACCAGGGCCAGGGCCAGGCCGAAATTGAGCGCTTGCCCCTGGCGCTGGGGGTCCTTGAGCCGGCGCGAGATCGCCGCGAGGGCGATGGCGTTGTCGGCGGAGAGCACCACCTCAAGGGCCACCAGCAGCGGCAGCAGCAACAGCACCTCACCCCATTGGTCCGCCTGGTCGATCAGGGGAGATAACGAGGTGATCGACTCCGCTTCCATCGCGTCGCAGCGGCTGCCGAAAGACGGCACTCTAGAAAAACGTTTCCTTCGGGCCGGAGCCGGTGATGCCGTTGCGCACACAACTGGTGCATGCCGAAGCCGGCCGGCGGGTGGTGCGGGCCAGTGCCTGGGAGGCGGGGGAGTGTCTCGGCAGCGCCCTGGGGGAGGCGGCCACGGCGGAGGAAGCGGAAGACCGGGCGATTGAGCGGCTCAGGCGACGCCTGGCTCTGGCGGGGGGGCCAGCGGCCCCAGCTCAGCCCGCAGCTGCGGCTCCCGCAGATCCAGCGACCAGGATCACGGCCGCGACGTCGGCTTCGGCGGCCCCGGCGAGCTCGCCGGGCTCCGGATCGGGGCGAGGCCAGATCAGGCAGCCCAGCCTGCCCTCGCCGCCGCCCGCCCACGGCGGACCTGGGGCCACGGCGGGCCCGCCCAGCTTGCCGTCCACCTCGCCGGCAGCCTCGCCGTCAGCCGCGCCAAGCGCTTCCCCCCTGCCGCCACGGCTCCAGGCTCCACCGGCGGACCTGGCGGTTCCGGGCCCGGCCGTTGCATCCGCGGCCGTTGCCGTCGCAACGCCTGGAGCCAGCGCGCCGGAGCCGCCCCCCGACCCCGAAGACTGGAGCGATGAGCTGGCCCAGGTGGAGCTGGAGCTGCAACGGCTGGGCTGGGGCCGGGAGCAGGAGGCGGCCTACCTCGAGCGCGTCTTCGGTCACCCCAGCCGCGGCCGGCTGACGCGTTATGCCGATCTAGGTGCCTACCTGGGGGTGCTGCGACGCGCACCGATCGGTGCCGATCCCGCCGCACTGCCGGCCCCCCTGCGGCGCCGGGACCTGCTGGAGCAGTCGGATCTGCTGCTGGGCCAGCTCCACTGGGAGGCCGCCCAGGGGCGGACCTTCCTGGAGCGGCACTTCGCCCTGAGCAGCCGCCAGCAGCTCAGCGATGAGCAGTTGCTGCACTTCAATCTGTTGCTGGAGGAGGAGGCGGGTGCGGGGTCTCTGGGCTGAGCTGGACTGGTCGCTGGACCCCAGTCAGACTTCTGTTGCAACCTGCGCGCCCCTGCCGGATGCCGATGCCAGCGACCGCGCCCGGGCGCTGCACCCACGGATCCCTGATCACTCCTCCAGGAACCCATGACCACGGCCGAGGGCGGCTCTGACGGCGACGCGGTCCTGATCCGCCACGGTGAGACCGCCTGGAGCCTCAGCGGCCAGCACACCAGCACCACCGACCTTCCCTTGACCGGGAACGGACGGCTGGCGGCCCAACGCCTCGCACCGGTGCTGGCAACGATGGAGTGGGCGATGGTTCTGTGCAGCCCGCGCCAGCGGGCGCTCCAGACCTGTCAGCTGGCTGGCCTGGGCGATCGGGTGCGGATCGAGGAGGATCTCGCCGAGTGGAATTACGGAGCGTTCGAGGGCCTCACATCCGCTGAGATTGACCAGCGCCATCCCGGTTGGCTGCTGTTCGAGGCTGGCGCTCCAGGGGGTGAAACCCCTCATCAGGTCGGTGAACGGGTGGATCGGGTGATCGCCAGGGTGCGGAACGCCGAAGGCCGGGTGGCCCTGTTCGCCCATGGCCATGTGCTCCGGGTGTTCGCGGCCCGTTGGATCGGCCTGCCGCCTGGCCATGGCCGCCACTTCCTGCTCAATACCTCCACGCTCTCGGTTCTTTCCTACTACCGGGGAATCCCGGCGGTGAAGGGCTGGAACGCACCGGGGGGAGAGGCCTGATCGAGAGTCACGAACAGGGCCACCAGCGAGCGGGCCTCCACCTGCAGATGGCTGCTGGTCACCACGGGGGCTGAACTCCAGTCGCTGATGTCCGCGGGTGAAGCCAGGGCGGTATCGATCCAGCGCTGCCACTGGCGCTCTTTGCTCTCCGCGGCGGGTAGTTCAAAGCGAAGCGCCTCCCAGTAGGCATTGACCATCAGGTGGATGCGGAAGCGGTTGTTGAGGCTGTGGATCGTTGTGGAGAACGAACGGGACGCCTCTGACCAATCCGGTTCCTGGACCGCCACACCGTGGAATTCGATCACGGATTCCGCCAGCAGATCGTTAAGGGAGACATGGCGCTGGTCGATCACGATGTCGCGGCGCATTCGATGGGCGATCAACGCTTTCACGAAGCGGTGGATGTCGCCATGGCGCTCCAGCAGCGACCAGTCGAACCAACTGAGCTCGTTGTCCTGGCAGTAGGGGTTGTTGTTGCCCTGCTGGCTGCGGCCCACCTCGTCGCCCATCAGCAGCATCGCCGTGCCGTTGGAGAGCATCAGCAGGGCGAGGAAGTTGCGAATCTGCTTCTGGCGCAGGGCCAGCACCCGGGGATCGTCTGTGGGGCCTTCCACCCCACAGTTCCAGCTGGCGTTGTCATTGGTGCCGTCGCGGTTGTCTTCTCCATTGGCCTCGTTGTGCTTGCCGTTGAACGACACCAGATCGGCCAGGGTGAAGCCGTCATGGCAGGTGATGAAATTGACGCTCTGCTCGGCCTCCCGTTCCTCGTGGCCATAGATGTCCGGGCTGCCCAGTAGGCGCAGGGCTGCCTTCTTCGCCATTCCGGCATCACCTTTGACGAAGCGGCGCAGGTCATCGCGGAAATGCCCGTTCCATTCCTGCCAGCTGTCGCCGATGAAACTGCCCACCTGATAGAGCCCTGCGGCGTCCCAGGCCTCGGCAATCAGCTTCGTGCCCGCCAGGGCAGGATCGGTCTCGATGTCCCAGAGCACCGGTGGCAGCGGCATCGGATCACCACGTTCATCGCGGGCCAGCACGGAAGCCAGATCGAAGCGAAAGCCATCCACGTGCATGGCTTTCACCCAATGGCGCAGGCTGTGGCGGATCAACCGCCGCACGATCGGGTGGTTGGCGTTGAGGGTGTTGCCGGTGCCGCTGAAATTGCAGTACTGACTCGGGTCGTGGTCCTCCAGCAGGTAGTAGGCCTCGTTGGCGAACCCCTTCCAGCAGAAGCTGGGTCCGCTCGCGTCTCCTTCTGCGCTGTGGTTGTAGACGACATCGAGGATCACCTCGATGCCGGCCCGGTGCAGGGCCTTCACCATGTCGCGGAATTCATCGAGTGGCCCCAGCGCCTCCCGGTTGGAGCTGTAGGCGGCATGGGGGGCAAAAAAGGAAATGGGTGAGTACCCCCAGTAATTGGTTTGGCCTGCTGGGGCATCGAGGGGATCGAAGGCGAACACCGGCAGCAACTCCACCGCCGTGATGCCCAGATCCCGCAGGTAGGGAATCTTTTCGATCAACCCCGCATAGGTGCCGGCTTGTTCGGGCGCCACCCCTGAACTCGGATGGCGCGTGAAGCCGCCCACATGGAGCTCATAGATGATGGTTTCCCTGCGGGGCCGCCGCAGGGGGCGATCACCCTCCCAGTCGTAGCGCTCTGGATCGACCACGATCGACTTCATCGCTACGGCCAGGTCATGGCCGCTGGGATCGTTCTCGCTTCGCCGGTGGCCCGGTGGTGTCGCGACCGCTAGCCCGTAGGGATCAAGCAGCAGCTGGCGAGCATCAAAGCGAAGACCCCGCTCCGGCTGCCAGGGACCATGGACCCGGTAGCCGTAGAGCTGGCGCTCGCCGATGCCTGGAACCAGGCAGTGCCAGTAGTGGTAGGTGCGGTGCAGGGCGGGATCGAGTTCGAAGATCTGCGAGGGCTCAGCGTCCGTTTCGTGATCAAACAGCAGCAATTCGATCCGATCGGCGTATTTGGAATAGACGTTGAAATTGACCCCATCCCCGGCGAGCGAGGCCCCGAGCCTGGCCGTGTCACCGGGCTTGGGGCTTGTTGTTGCACCACCCATGGCAGAGCACAACCCAGAATCTTGACCCTACCGCTGGCGATGACGTCTGTCCCAGCAGCGGCGAGGCCCCTTCATCTCCGGCAATTCGCCCTCAGCAACGCCACCCCCAGCTCCAGCTGCTGCTGGTTGCTGTAGGCCTCCCGCTCAAGCAGCCGCTGGTTGGCCGACAGGCCGGCATAGACGGGGCTGGCCAGAAAGCGCTCGACGGCAGGGGTGGAGGCGGTGGGCAGCCCGAGGGGTTGGGGCATGGCCCGCAGGCTGCCGCTGCGGCAACTCTGGGCCACGTGGATGGCCTCGTGGTTGATCACTTTGGCGAATTCCGAGCTCCCCTTGGCAGGCACATCGGGGCGGATGCGCAGGATGCCGGCCCGTGGTTCCCATTCCCCCGCCGCCCCTGCCTTGCGCGTCGGACCGAAGACCACCAGCACCCCCCGGGAGCGCAGTTCACCCAGCTGCGCCGCGATCGCCGCCCGTTCGCGATCGAAGCGGGGCGGGTAGAGGATCAGCAACTTGATCTGCTCGATGTCCAGCGGCGGGTCGTCCTGGCGGCGCTTGTAGGTGTATCGGATGCCGCCACCCGGCAGGCTCTGGGCCCGGGGCCGCCAACTCTCATCGGCTTGATCCAAGACGGCCATCAAGGCGCTGTCGTTGGCGGGTTTGAGCGGGCGATCGTCGGGCCGGGGCTGGGCCTTGAAGGTCTGGGTGCTGGAGAAGGCGGTGATTGCCGCCGCCCCCACGGCCGCGAACACCGCCAGGGCGACCAGGGCCTTGAGCGGACTGGGGGCCCGCTGCGTCTGGAGCGGTCGTCCGCAGTGGTGGCAGATCCGCGTCCCGTCGCTGCTGCGGGCGGTGCGCAGGGGCTGGGAGCGGCAGGCGGGGCAGCGGTCGATGCTCATGGCGGTGCGGCCGGATCCAAGGGTTCCCGTCCGCCGGCCCTCATTCTGGCGGTCTGGTTGCGAAGATCGTCCCTCGATCCCGCCGCTGTCCCGATGCCCCTCACCGCCCTGGTGCGCCAGCTGGAGCAGGTGCCCCTCACCGGTGAGGTGCAGGCCCGCATCGAGCGGCCCGAGCGCCTCAGCCTTCGAGGCGCCGGCCGGGCCGCCCGGGCGCTGGTCAGCTCGGCCCTGGCACGCCAGCGGCGCGCGCCGCTGCTGGTGGTGGTGCCCACCCTGGAGGAGGCGGGCCGCTGGACGGCGTTGCTGGAGCTGATGGGCTGGCCGACGGCCCAGCTCTATCCCACCAGCGAAGGTTCGCCCTACGAGCCCTTTGATCCCACCAGCGAGATCACCTGGGGGCAGCTGCAGGTGCTGGCGGAGCTGGTGGGCCCCAACCCCTGGCAGGGCGCGATCGTCGCCACCGAGCGCGCCCTGCAGCCCCATCTGCCGCCGCCGCAGGCGCTGGCGTCCCAGTGCCTGACCCTGGCCAAGGGGGCCACGGTCGATCTGGAGGAGCTGGCGGAGACCCTGGCGCGGCTGGGCTACGAGCGGGTGCCCACGATCGAGCAGGAGGGCACCTGGAGCCGTCGCGGCGACATCGTCGACCTGTTTCCGGTCAGCGCCGAGCTGCCGGTGCGGCTGGAATTCTTTGGCGAGGAACTCGAGAAGCTGCGGGAGTTCGATCCCGCCAGCCAGCGCTCCCTCGATCCAATCGAGGTGGTGCGGCTCACCCCCACGGGCTACGGGCCCCTGGTGGCGGAGGCCCTGCGCGAGGCCATGCCCGAGGGGCTCGAAGCCCTGCTCAGCCCCGAAGCGCTGGAGCAGTTGCTGGAGGGGGGCACCCCCGAGGGGATGCGCCGGCTGATGGGGCTGGCCTGGGGACGGCCCGCCTCGCTGCTCGATTACCTGAGCGAAGCCACCCTGGTGGCCGTCGATGAGCGGCGCCAGTGCCTGGCCCACGGCCAGCAGTGGTTCGATCACGCCGCTTCGCATCACGGGGAGTTCCCTCAGCTTCCGCCCTTGCATTGGCCGCCGGCCGAGGCCCTAGGGGCGGCGGCGGCCTTCGCGGGCTTTGATCTCTCGGAGCTGGCCGAAACCGACGGCCACCCCAATGCCTTTGATCTGGCCAGCCGGCCGGTGCCCGCCCACCCCAACCAGTTCGGCCGCCTGGCGGCCCTGGTGAAGGGCTACCAAATCGAGAAGGCGCGGGTGTGGCTGCTCTCGGCCCAGCCCTCCCGCGCCGTGGCCCTGCTGGAGGAGCACGACTGCATCGCCCGCTTCGTGCCCAATGCCGCCGACTGGCCGGCGATCGATCGGCTGGTGGAGCAGGGCACCCCCGTGGCGCTCAAGCTCAAGGGCACCGCCGAGCTCGAAGGGCTGCAATTGCCGGCCTGGAAGCTGGTTCTGCTCAGCGACCGGGAGTTCTTTGGTCAGCACTCCCTGGCGGCCAGTGGCTACGTGCGCCGGCGGCGCAAGGCGGCCAGCCGCACGGTGGACCCGCTCAAGATGGTGCCGGGCGATTTCGTGGTGCACCGCAACCACGGCATCGGCCGCTTCCTGAAGCTGGAAAAACTCGCCCTCAGCGGCGAGTCCCGCGACTATCTGGTGGTGCAGTACGCCGACGGCACCCTGCGGGTGGCCGCCGACCAGCTGGGCAGCCTCGGCCGCTACCGCGCCAGCACCGACGCCCCGCCGGAGCTCAACCGCATGGGCGGGGTGGCCTGGGCCAAGGCCAAGGAGCGCGCCCTCAAGGCCGTGCGCAAGGTGGCCCTCGATCTGGTCAAGCTCTACGCCGAGCGCCACCAGGCGCCGGGCTTCGCCTTCCCCCCCGATGGCCCCTGGCAGCTGGAGCTCGAAGACTCCTTCCCCTATGAGCCCACCCCCGACCAGCTCAAGGCGATCGTCGAGGTGAAACGCGACATGGAGGCCGCCCAACCGATGGACCGGCTCGTCTGCGGTGATGTGGGCTTCGGCAAGACCGAGGTGGCGATCCGCTCGATCTTCAAGGCCGTCACCGCCGGCAAGCAGTGCGCCCTGCTCGCCCCCACCACCGTTCTGGCCCAGCAGCACTGGCGCACCCTTTCAGAGCGCTTCGCCCCCTACCCGCTCAAGGTGGCGCTGCTCAACCGCTTCCGCACCGCCGCCGAGCGCAGGACGATCCTCGAGGGCCTCGCCGCCGGCACCATTGATGTGGTGGTCGGCACCCACCAGCTGCTGGGCAAGGGCACCAACTTCCAGCAGCTGGGGCTTCTGGTGGTGGATGAGGAGCAGCGCTTCGGGGTGAACCAGAAGGAAAAGATCAAGGCGCTGCGAAAAGACGTGGACGTGCTCACGCTCAGCGCCACGCCGATCCCCCGCACCCTCTACATGAGCCTTTCCGGGGTGCGTGAGATGAGCCTGATCACCACCCCGCCGCCCCTGCGGCGTCCGATCAAGACCCACCTGGCCGCCCTTGATGGCGAGGCGGTGCGCAGCGCCATCCGCCAGGAGCTCGACCGCGGCGGCCAGGTGTTCTATGTGGTGCCGCGGGTGGAGGGGATCGAGGACGTGGCGGGCCAGTTGCGGGAGATGCTGCCGGGGTTGAAGCTGCAGGTGGCCCATGGCCAGATGCCCGAGGGCGAGCTGGAGAGCGCCATGGTGGCGTTCAACGCCGGTGAGGCCGATGTGATGCTCTGCACCACGATCATCGAGAGCGGCCTGGATATTCCCCGGGTGAACACGATCCTGGTGGAGGACGCCCACAAATTCGGCCTCGCCCAGCTCTATCAGTTGCGCGGCCGCGTGGGCCGCAGCGGCATCCAGGCCCATGCCTGGCTGTTCTATCCCGGTGACGCCTCGCTTTCCGAGGCGGCGCGCCAGCGCCTGCGGGCGATCCAGGAATTCGCCCAGCTGGGCTCCGGCTACCAGCTGGCCATGCGTGACATGGAGATCCGCGGCGTCGGCAATCTGCTCGGGGTGGAGCAGAGCGGCCAGATGGAGGTGATCGGCTTCGACCTCTACATGGAGATGCTGCAGGAATCGCTGGCCGAGATCCAGGGCCAGGACATCCCTGTGGTGGATGACACCCAGATCGATCTGCCGATCACGGCCTTCATTCCCGCCGATTGGATCAGCGAAGGCGACGAGAAGATGGCCGCCTACCGCTCGGTGGCGGGTTGCAGCAGCAAAGGCGAACTGCTGGAGCTGGCGGCCGCCTGGATCGACCGTTATGGCGCCCTGCCGTCCCCGGTGCAGGCGCTGCTGCAGCTGATGGAGCTCAAGCTGCTGGCCAAGCGCTGCGGCTTTTCGCGCCTCAGGGCCGAACAACCCAATTTGGTGCTCGAAACGCCGATGGAGGAGCCCGCCTTCCGGCTGCTGCGCCAGGGCCTGCCCCAGCACCTGCATGGGCGCTTGGTGTATCAGGGGGGCTCCGGCAGCACCGCCAAGGTGCTGGCCCGGGGGCTGAGCGTGCTCCCTTTCGAGAAGCAGCTCGACACCTTGATGGAGTGGCTGCAGGCGATGGCGGAGCAGATCCCTGGGGCCGATGGCTTGAGCGAAGCCCAGCGGGCGGAGGCTCTCAAGGCCAAGAATGCCGAGGTGCTGGCTGTTTGAGCAGATCAGCTGTTTGAGCAGACGGGCTGCTGGGGGAGGCTGGAGCTGGGGGAGCGCCCCATCCTCATTTGGCGCAATATGGCGTTACAATTCAGGTCATTCGTTAACAGGAGTTTTCCATGGGTGAGTTGCTGCAGGGATCCAGTGCTGTGACCAGCGGCTTCAGCCTGGTGTCCGCCCTGGTGAGCGTGGCGGCCCTGGGCCTGTTCGCCCTGTTCCAGAACTCCAGCGAAAACGACGACGACGACTCCACTCCCGGCGGCGGCCTGATGCAGCCGGTGGCCTGAGGCGCAGGGCCTCGCCGACGTCCAGCGGTCGGCTGGCCCCGCAGAGATGCCTTTGATCCCCTGACCTATTTGGTGCCTAGGGCCTCCGGCAGGTTCGCACTGGTGGGGTTGTAGACCCTTTTGGCATTGCCACCGGCGGCCTGCACCTTCTTGAGCAGGGTGGTCTCTGCCGCCCGGTACTGGCTGTCCTTGCGGGTGCCGATGTCTTCGAACTTGAGCTTCTGGGCGTCAAGGTCGCTGAGCTTGGCGGACACATCCGGGGCGATGCCGTGGTGGTGGATGTCGCGGCCGCTGGGGGTGAGGTACTTGGCGATGGTGACGGTCATGCCGGAGCCATCGGAGAGCCCCCGCACCGACTGCACCAGCCCCTTGCCAAAGGTCTTCTGGCCCACCAGCACGGCGCGTTTGTTGTCCTGCAGGGCACCCGAGAGGATCTCGCTGGCGCTGGCGGAGCCCTCGTTGACCAGGATCACCAGGGGACGCTTGGTGAGGGCGCGACCGTTGGCGCGCTTGATGTCCTGGATGCCGTCACGGGTCTTGGTGGAGACGATGATTCCTTCATCGAGCCACTGACGGGCGATGGCGATGCTGGCCATCAGCAGCCCGCCGGGGTTGCTGCGCAGATCGAGCACGTAGCCCTGGACGTTCTTGGTCTCCAGATCCTTCACCGCCGCGGCCATGTCCTTGGCGGCGTTGGCGTTGAACTGCTTGAGGCGGATGTAGCCCACCTTGGAGCCATCGGGGGCGGTGTTGATCTGATGCTCCACCGCGTGCAGTTCGATGCGCTCGCGCATCAGTGGTGTGTCGAGCAACTGCCCCTTGCGACGCAGCTGGATCACCACCTTGGTGCCGGCCTGGCCACGGATCAGCTTGACCGCGTCCTCGGTGGTCATGCCCTTGGTGCTCTTGCCGTCGATCGAGACGATCACGTCCTTGGGCTGCACGCCGGCCCGCGAGGCCGGGGACCCATCGATCGGAGAGACCACCACCAGTTCCTTAGTGTCCTTGTCGAGGCTCAGCTGGATGCCCACCCCGGAGAGCTCGCCGGAGGTGTCGATCTGCATCTCCTTGAACTCCCGCGGATCCAAAAAGCGGGTGTAAGGGTCATCGAGGGTCTGAAGCATGCCCCGGATCGCCTCGTAGCTTTCCTTGGTGCTGCCGTAACTCTTGGCGAGAATCTCCTGGCGTAGTTTGCGCCATTGCTCGGGGGTGTATTTACCGGTGGTGTCGAGATAGTCGCGGAAGACGATCTGCCACGCCTGGTCCATCACCTCCTTGGGGCTGTCATTGATCAGGCTGGCCAGACTGGGTGGCACGAAGCTGCGGCCTCCCACCAGGGCGGTGGCGGCAAAGGTGCCCACTCCGGCCAGCACGATCAGGGTGGTGCGACCTTTGACCATCGTGAGCAGGCTCCGGAGCCTTGAGAGTGCCATCAAGCTAGTCCCCGCAGCGGGGGCCGCCGAGGTGGGGGAGCCGAAATTCGGTGCGGACTCCCCGACCGAATGTGACCGAGGAAACCTTCTGGTCGTGATTCGGGCTGCGATGGGCCCGGTTCAGGTCAGGGATCGACCCAGCGGCCGTCTTCCTTGATCAGGGCGATCAGGGCCTCCACCCCTTCGGCTTCCGGCACCCGGCGAATCTCCTCACGGCCGCGGTAGAGGGAGATGGTGCCGGGGGTCTTGCCGACGTAGCCGTAGTCGGCATCGGCCATCTCGCCGGGGCCGTTGACGATGCAGCCCATCACGGCGATGTCCAGGCCGGTGAGGTGGGCGGTGGCGTTGCGCACCACATGCAGCACCTCCTCCAGGTTGAACAGGGTGCGGCCGCAGCTGGGGCAGGCCACGTATTCGACCATCGTTTTGCGCAGGCCCAGGGCCTGCAGGATCGAGTAGCAGACCGGGATCTCCTTCTCGGGTGCCTCGGTGAGCGACACCCGGATCGTGTCGCCGAGGCCCTCGGCCAGCAGGGTGGCGATGCCGGCGGTGCTCTTGATGCGGCCGTAGTCGCCGTCGCCGGCTTCGGTGACGCCCAGGTGCAGCGGGTAGTGGAAGCCTTCGCTATCCATGCGGTCGGCCATCATCCGGTAGGCGGCCAGCATCACCGGCGCCCGCGAGGCCTTCATCGAAACCACGATGTTGTGGAAGTCGAGGCGATCGCAGATGTGAATGAACTCCATGGCGCTCTCCACCATCCCCAGGGGGGTGTCGCCGTAGGTGAACAGCATGCGTTCGGCCAGCGATCCGTGGTTGACGCCGATGCGCAGGCCCTTGTCCTGCTCCTTGAGCAGGCTCACCAGCGGCTCGAGCGTGGACTGGATCCGTTCACCGATCGCCGCCACCTCCTCGGGTGTGAACTCGGTGCGGTTGGGGTCGGGTTTGTCGAACACATAGAGGCCAGGGTTGATGCGCACCTTGTCGACATGCTGGGCCACCTCCAGGGCGATCTTCATGCCGTTGTGGTGCACATCGGCCACCAGGGGCACGGGGCGGTAGCTGTCTTCGAGGCGCCTGCGGATCTCCCCCACGGCCCGGGCATGGCCGAGGCTCGGCACCGTGAGCCGCACGATCTCGCAGCCCGCCTCGTGCAGGCGACGAATGCCGGCGGTGGCCCCTTCGATGTCGAGGGTGTCCTCATTGATCATCGACTGCACCACCACCGGGTGCTCGCTGCCGACCCAGATGTCGCCCACCCGCACGCTGCGGGTCTTGCGGCGGGTGATCACCGTGGCGTAGCGGGGATCATTGGCCCAGTCCCGGGCTCCGCCCTCGGGGGAAGCGGTGTCGGGGCGGGCCAGGGTGCCGGTCATCGCAGGGGGGGCCGGAGGTGGACCAAGCCTGTCACAAACGGGGCGGCAGCGGCTGCTCCTGGCCGCTGGTCGGTCCATCGAGGCGATCCAGCCGCCGCCTGACCTCCAGGAAATCTGCGGCGGTGTGCCAGCGGGGCGAGCCCGGTTCCATGGAGGAGAAGCGCAGCAGGTAGGAGGGATGGAACACCGGCATCAGCCAGCGCCCTTGCCAGCTCTGCCATTGCCCCCGCATCCGCGAGAGCCCACCTCGGACCCCCAGCAGTGCCTCCACGGCCGTGGCTCCGGCCAGCACCACCAGCGCCGGATTCACCTGCTCCAGCTGGCGATCCAGCCAGGGCCGGCAGGCCGCCAGCTCGGCCGCCGCGGGCTTTCGGTTGCCCGGCGGCCGGCACTTGATCGCGTTGCAGATGTAGGCCTCCCGCTCGCTGCTGATGCCGGCGCCGGCCAGCAACTGGTCCAGCAGCCGGCCGGAGCGGCCCACGAAGGGCCGCCCGCTGGCGTCCTCCTCGGCGCCGGGGGCCTCGCCGATCAGCATCAGCCGCGCGCCGCTCGGGCCCCGGCTCACCACGGCCCCATGGCGGCCCGCTGCCAAGGGACAGCGCACGCAGGCCTGGCAGGCCTCACGCAGCTGCTGCTCGGGATCCATGGGCCCGGCGGCGCTGGGGCGTTCCGCATCCTGACGCAACGAAGATGCAGGTTCGATCCCGTTTCGGCAGGAGCCATGGGGCAGGATGGCCCTCTTTCAGGCGTTCCTGCGGCGGAGCGCTGCTTGCGATGCAGCCCCCGTTGAGGCTCTCTGCAAGGGCCGAAGCTCTGCAGCCCTCCCTGACCCTGGCGATCGCCGCCCGCGCCAAGCAACTGCGGGCCGAGGGGCAGGACGTCTGCAGCCTCAGCGCCGGCGAACCCGACTTCGAGACCCCCGCCTTCATTCGTCAGGCCGCTACGGCGGCCTTGGAGAGCGGTCACACCCGCTATGGCCCGGCCGCCGGTGAGCCGGAACTGCGCGAAGCGATTGCCGTCAAGCTCAGCCGCGAGAACGGCATTCCCACCAGCTCCGCCCAGGTGCTGGTCACCAACGGTGGGAAGCAGGCCCTGTTCAACCTGTTTCAGGTGCTGCTCGGACCCGGAGATGAGCTGCTGCTGCCCTCCCCCTACTGGCTCAGCTACCCAGAGATGGCCCGCTTGGCCGGTGCCTCGGTGCGGCTGTTGCCCAGTGCCGCCGCCGAGGGGTTCCGCTTCGACGCCGAGCGTCTGGAGGCGGCGATCACCCCCGCCAGCAAGCTGCTGGTGCTCAACAGCCCCGGCAACCCCACCGGCGCCGTGCTCAGCCGCGCCGAGCTTGAGGCGATCGCTGCGGTGTTGCGCCGCCATCCCCAGGTGGCGGTGGTCTGCGATGAGATCTACGAATTCCTGCTGGCCCCTGGCCAGGAGCACCACAGCTTCGGGGCTGTGGCCCCAGACCTGCTCGATCGGGTGTTCGTGGTCAATGGCCTCGCCAAGGGCTGGGCGATGACCGGCTGGCGAATCGGTTATCTGGCCGGCCCCCTGCCGGTGATCGCCGCCGCCAGTGCGCTCCAGAGCCAGAGCACCAGCAACGTCTGCAGCTTTGCCCAGTACGGGGCCCTGGCCGCGATCAGCGGCCCGAGGGACTGCGTGCGGGCCATGGCCGAGCAGTTCAACCAACGCCGCGCCCTGCTCACAGCCGGGCTGCAGGCGATCGCCGGTCTCACGCTCACCCCACCCTCGGGGGCCTTCTACGCCTTCCCGGATGTGAGTGCCTATGGGCTCGATTCGATGAGCTTCTGCAACCGCCTGCTGGAGCAGGAGGGGCTGGCGGTGGTGCCGGGTGTGGCCTTCGGCGACGACCGCTGCATCCGCCTCTCCTGTGCCGCCTCCCCTGCCACGATCACCGACGGCCTGGAGCGACTCGAGCGTTTCCTGGCCAGCCTCTGAACTCTCCTCACTGAATCCATGCGCCTCCGACAACCCTGGGCCGCCGTCGTCAGCGGATTGGCCGTACTGACCGCAACGGCGGCCGTGCTTCCCCTCAGCAGTGGTCTTCTCAATGGGGCCCAGGCCCAAAGCCAGCCCGCCGCCACCAGGGTGCTGCGCATCGGCGCGATCCCCGACCAGAAGCCGGAGAAGCTGAACCGGCTCTACGGGCAGCTGGCCGATGAACTCAGCCGCCAGCTTGGTTTCAAGGTCAAATACGTGCCCGTCATCGACTACGCCGCCGCCGTCACGGCGTTCCGCACGGGCGATCTGGACCTGGTCTGGTTCGGCGGCCTCACCGGCGTGCAGGCCCGCCTCCAGAAGCCCGGCGCCCGGGTGCTGGCCCAGCGGGACATCGACGTGCAGTTCCACAGCGTCTTCATCGCCAACGCCCGCAGCGGCCTCAAGCCGGTGCTCAATGGGAAGGGGCTGAATCAACTGAAGGGCAAGCGCTTCACCTTCGGATCCGAGAGCTCCACCTCCGGCCGGCTGATGCCCCAGGTCTTCCTGGCCAAGGCGGGCGTGAAGCTCACGGATTTCAGCGGCGGTGCCCCGGGCTTCAGCGGCAGCCATGACGCCACCATCGCCCTGGTTCAGAGCGGCGCCTATGACGCCGGCGCCGTCAATGAACAGGTCTGGAAAACCAGCCTGCATGAGCGCAAGGTCGATCGCAGCAAGGTGATTGCGATCTGGCGCACCCCCGGCTATCCCGATTACCACTGGATCGCCCAAGGCGATCTGGACAAGCGCCTGGGCAAGGGCACGACCGATCGGATCACGGCGGCCCTGGTGTCCCTGCGGCGCACCAACCCCAGCCAGGCCTCGATCCTGGAGCTGTTCGGCGCCCAGCAGTTTGTGCCCGCCAAGGCCGATCAGTATGCGGCGATCGAGAAGATGGGCCGGGAAATCGGCAAGATCCGCTGAGATCAGCCCAGGGGCCAGGCCTTCCTCCCGTCCCGCCAACCCATCGTTGGGGGTGGTGGGGGGAGTGCCTGGGGTGGACAACTTTTTTCATTCTGGGCAGAGAGAAGTCATTCGTTGAAATCGTTCATCCTGGGCCCATGGAGATCACTCCAGAGTTGTGATCTTTTTGGGCGGATTGACCCTGCTGATTTGTACCTTACGATCCCTAAAATCTCCCATTGGCGTGTGTTCCAGCTCAACCGAACCAGACCTGTTGGCCTTGGGCTGGCCCTGTCCACCGTTCTGGTGGCCTCCTCATCGCTGGCCCTCGCCGCCGCCGGCCCGGTGAGCCGGCTTCAGTTCACCCAGTTCATTGAGGACCGACCCACCCCCGTGGTGGATGCAGCCGTCCACGTGGTTCCCTGTGCGCCGATCAATGCCACCTGCCGGGACCTGCTGAACGCCCTGGCGGCTCCGTTCCGGGTGAAGCAGGTCTGGACGGGGGCGTCGATCTCCCAGGCACTGACCAGGGCGGAAGGCCAGCTGGTGGTTCAAAAGGGTCATCGGCTCCTCCGCACCGATGCCGCGGGCAGCGCGCGCCTCTCTTGCCCCACCGCCAACTGCCTGGTGTTCGCGGCCTCCACGTCGGCGGGCCGCATAGCGGCGGGCCGCACGGTGGTCTGGAGCTTCCTGCAACCGCTCGGCCGCTCCCGTGAGCTGCTTCCCTCCGCCGGCCTCAGTGTGGTGACCGCCCCTCCGGCGGCTGACCCTGGAGCGCGCGAGCTGCGTTGGATCGCTGCTGCCGCCCTGGCCACGACGCTCTTGCTGGCGGTCTTGCTGCTGGTGGTTCTGCATGAACGCCGGCAGATGCGCCGCCGCTCCGAGGAACTGCTCAGCACGCTCAGGGCGGAAGCCAAGTTCGAAATCGCGACCCTCAACGTGGCCGTCGAGGCGATCCACAGCATCCTGGGGGTGATCAAGCAGGGCGGCGTTCACGGACCAGCCGTGCCGCCCATGCTCCATGGGACTGAAGGTGAGGCTTCCGATCAACTCCCATCCAATCAGCAGCAAACAGAGACAGATGCGGTCGTTACGCCGCTGGGCCCCGGTGAATCCCCCACGGTTGCCGCTGGAGAGATCACCACCCTGCTGGAGCTGGAGCAGGCCGCGATGGAGGCTCGCCGCCTGCGCTTGGCCCTGGATCAAAGCGCCGAGCTGTTTCAGCAGGCTCTCGCCATCCAACCCCAGGCCGAGCAGGTCGCCGATCGCCTCGAGATCGCCGTGGACGAAGCGACCTCGCTCCTGCCGATCTTCGAGAACCGGCTCATGGAGCTGCGCGCCGCACGGCGGAGCGAACCCTCGCCCCAGGTCGCGATGGAGCCGCTCCCCCCAGCGGTGACGGAGGGCCTGATGGGCAGCGAGCCACCCCGATCGGATCAGGCGGAGGCTCCGAAGGGCACCCGGCTGGGCCAGGTGCTGCCCATCGCTCAGCCCGAGCGGAACAGCTCCAGCGATCCGCCCCCGTCCTGAAGCTGGCCATCGGCCGCTGGGGGAGTGGGAGCATGAACCAATCCGTTTGACGAGCGCCCCTGAGCGGGCGTTGAGATGCACCAGCGATGAACCTGCCCCCCGTTCTCGAACTCCAGGGGATTCAGGTGCCCGGCCGCGGGCAGCCTCGGCTGCAGGACATTTCGCTGCAGATCCAAGTGGGTGAGCGCGTGGCGCTGCTCGGCTCCAGCGGCGCCGGCAAGAGCACCCTGCTGGCGGTGGCCAACGGCATGCTCCAGCCCAGCGCCGGTGTGGTGCGCTGGCAAGGGCAACCCCTGGCCCGCTCCCGCCGCCACAGGCGCCGCCAGCAGGCCCGCATCGGCACCCTCTGGCAGGACCTGCGCCTGATCGAGGAGCTGACGGTGCAGCAGAACCTCAACGCCGCCCGGCTGGCGGTCTGGGGCTGGCCCCGGGCCCTGCTCAATCTGTTGCTGCCCCTGGAGACGGCCGCCTGCGCCGCCGCCCTCGGGCGCGTTGAGCTGGAGCCGGCCCTGCTGGGCCAGCCGGTGACGGCCCTCTCCGGCGGCCAGCGCCAGCGCGTGGCCCTGGCGCGGCTGCTGCGCCAGGAACCGTTGCTGCTGCTGGCCGACGAACCCCTGGCCAGCCTTGATCCGCGGCTGGCCGCTGAACTGCTGGATCTGTTGCTGCGCCAGGCCAGGGCGCCCCGCGCCCTGCTGCTCAGCCTGCACCGCCCCGACCTGCTGGAGGGGTTCGACCGGGTGATCGGCCTGCGCCAGGGCCGCCTGCTGTTCGATCGCCCGGTGGTCGAGCTGAGGGCCGGGCTGGGGGCTGAACTGGCTGTGGAGACCCTGACCCAGCTCTACGCCGAGGGGCCGTGAGCGTTCGGCTGCGGCCCGCCCCGCCGCTGCTGCTGCTGCTGCCGGCCCTGGCCCTGGTGCCGGTGCTGCTGGCGCTGCCGTCCATGGCCCATGGGGGTGGCTGGGAGTTGATCGGCCAGTTCCTGGCGGCGGCCCTGCGGCCGTCGTTGGATCCGCAGGTGCTGGGCTCGGCCCTCTCGGGCCTGGTGGTCACCGTGGCGATCGCCCTGCTGGGCTGGTCTCTGAGCCTGGCCCTGGGGCTGCTGGGGGGGCTGCTCAGCTCCCGCACCCTCTGGCAGAGCAGCTCGGGCCAGCGCTGGCCGGCGGAGCTGATTCGCCGGCTGCTGGCCGTGCCCCGCTCGATCCATGAGCTGCTTTGGGGTCTGCTGCTGCTGCAGGTGCTGGGGCTGGATCCAGCCGTGGCGGTGCTGGCGATTGCCCTGCCCTTCGGCGCCCTGGTGGCGCGGGTGGTGGGCGACCAGCTCGATGCCTTGCCCACCACGCAACTGGAGGCCCTGCGGGCGGCGGGGGCCCCGGCCGGGCCGGCGCTGCTCACGGCCCTGGGGCCGGCCCTGCTGCCGGGGGTGATCAGCTACGGGGGCTACCGGCTGGAGTGCGCCCTGCGCAGCGCCACCCTGCTGGGGGTGTTCGGCCTCGGTGGCCTGGGCACCGACCTGCGCCTCACCCTGCAGTCCCTGCAGTTCAATGAGCTCTGGAGCGGCCTGTGGCTGCTGCTGGCGGTGATGCTGTTGCTGGAGGCGCTGGTGCGGCTGCTGCGACGCCGCTGGTGCCTGCCCACCCGCTTTGGGGCTGGGACCGTGGTGGTCGGCCGGCGGGGCCGGGAGATCGCCCTGATGATTCTGCTGCTGCTGCCGCTCCTGCTGGTGCTGGCCCGAGCCCTGGAGGTCGATCCCCTCTCGCTCTTTCCTGGGAGCGCACTGCCCAACTGGGGCGCCAGCCTGCGGCCGGATGAGCTGCTGGCCCTGCCCTGGGCGGCCCTGGTGGCTCAGACCCTGGGACTGACCCTGCTGGCCGCCGCCCTGGCGGTGGGCCTGGCACCACTGCTGCTTTTGCTCGTGGCCCCCTGGCCCTGGGGACGGGCGCTGTTGCAGCTGGTCTGGGCCTTGGGGCGCCTGTGGCCGCCGCCGCTCACGGCCCTGCTGCTGTTGTTCGTGCTCAAGCCCGGCCTGGTGACGGCCGCCCTGGCCCTGGGTTTCCACAACCTGGGCATCCTCGGCCGCCTGCTGCTGGAGGCGGCCGAGGCCGCCCCATTGGGGGCCGAGCAGGCCCTGGCGGCGGCAGGCACCGGGCCGCGGCTGGCGTTGCTCTATGGCCGTTACAGCGCCCTGGCCCGCTCCTACCTGGCCTATGGCGCCTACCGCAGCGATGTGATCCTGCGCGAAACGGTGGTGGTGGGGCTGGTGGGAGCCGCCGGGCTGGGCACCGCTCTGCTGGAGGCGCTCAGCTCCTTCGCCTGGGACCAGGTGCTGGCCCTGATGGCGGCCTATGCCCTGCTCACCCTGGTGGGGGAAGATCTCTCCGACCGTGCCCGAAGGCGACTGCTCGCATGTCCTTGATCGCCGTGCCGCGCAAGCTGGTGGTGCTGGGGGACAGCGGCGTCTTCGGCTGGGGGGACCCGGAGGAGGGCGGCTGGTGCGAGCGCTTGCGGTGCCACTGGATGGCGCTGCCGGAGGCGCCCGTGCTCTACAACCTGGGGGTGCGCGGCGATGGCCTCGAGCGGCTGGCGGCGCGGCTGGGCCCGGAGGTGGGTCGGCGCGGTGAACTGCGGCGCCAGAGCCCCCAGGGGGTGTTGCTGTCGATCGGTCTCAACGACACCGCCCGGGTGGGCCGCCCGGATGGCCGCCACCAGCTGGCCCCCGAAGCCTTCCTGTTCGGCCTGCAGCAACTGCTGCGGGAGGCCAAAGCCCTGGCGCCGGTGCTGGTGCTGGGGCTCACCCCGGTGGATGGGGCGGTGATGCCCTTCGCCGACTGCCTCTGGTACGACCTGGAGACCGTGGCGCACTACGAGTGCCTGCTGGAGGAGGCCTGCCTGGAGGCGGACGTGCCCTTTCTGCCTCTGCTGGAGAGCTTCACCGGCGAGCGCCAGTGGCTGCAATGGCTGTGTGGCGATGGGGTGCACCTCAATGGCGAGGGCCACCGCCGCGTCTACGAGCGTGTCAAGACCTGGCCCGCCCTGTTGCGCTGGGCCGACCTCGAGCCGCTGCGGCTGCGCACCCCAGCCTTCTGAGCGCAGGGATCGCACTCCAGGAGAACAACGACCGGGCGCGCCAGCGGTTCAGTTGTGACCAGATCCTCCTCGATCTCCCCCATTTGGGGGAGGCGAATTCCATCGGCCGGGTGAGAACCGCAGGTGCGGGCCAGGGCGACCGTGAAAACACGGACGTTCCGACCCCTCACCGCCCCCGCCATGGCCAGTTCACAACCCCTGCATGCGCTCAACGCCAACCTGCTGCGGGCCTACGGCCGCCAGGGCGACATCAAGGCCCGCAACCGGCTCGTGGAGCTGAACCTGCCGCTGGTGCGCAAGGTGGCCCATCAGGAGAGCCAGCGCACCGATCTGCCCTACGACGATCTGCTCCAGCTGGGTTGCCTGGGGCTGATCCAGTCGATCGAGGCCTTCGATGCCTCCCGTCAGAGCGCCCTGAGCAGCTTTGCGGTCCCCTACATCCGTGGCTCGATCCGCCATTTTCTGCGTGATCGCCACCCGGCCCTGCGCTGCCCGCGGCGCCTGCGGGAACTGCACCAGCGTGGCCAGGCCCTGCAACAGCAGCGCCAACACCGTGGCGAACAGCCCCTGGGGGAGGCGGCCCTGGCGGAAGCGCTGGGATGCAGCGCTGCGCTGTGGCACGAGGCGGTGGCGGTGCACCGGGCCCTGCAGGTGCGCAGCCTCGATGCGCCCTCTGGCGGCGATGGCGGCAGCGGAAGTGGTAGAGGCCGTGGGCTTGGAAGCGGCGACGCGGGGCCGCTCACCGGCCTTGATCAGCTCGCCTCCCTGGGCGATCCAGGGCTTGCCGCCCTCGACGAACGCGCCGAGGAGCGGCCCTTGACTGATTCCCAGCGGGCCCTGCGCCAAAAGCTCGGGCAGATGGACCCCCTGCTGCGCCAGCTGCTGGAGGGGCGCTTGCTCTACGGGGCCAGCTGGCAGGAACTGGGGGAGACCCTGGGCCTGCATGCCCGCATGGCCCGCCGTCGCTTCGAGACTCTGATCGAGGAGCTGCGTCAGGAGCTCCAGCCCGTTCGCGTCTGAGCGCTGGCGAACGCTCAGGCGATCGCCCACGCCTGGGCCATGGTCATGGCCAGCACCGCAGCGATCAGGGTCTGAAGCGCATTCACCAGCTCGTTGCTGAGCCAGCGCAGGCGCGGCTGCAGCGTGGCGCCGATCAGGCTCTCGATCAAGGTGGCCGCCAGGGCCACGGCGCTCACCAGGGCGAAGGCCGCCGCGCCGCTGAGCAGACCCAGGCGCTCCATCACCAGCGCCATCAGCAGCGCTCCCACCAGGCTGGCGGCGGTGCCCTCCAGGCTGATCGCCCCTTCGGTGCCAGGGGGCACCGGGCGCAGGGTGGTGATCGCCACGGTGTGGCGGCCCCAGCGTTTGCCGATCTCACTGCCGAAGGTGTCGGCGAGCTTGGCGGCGAAGCTGGCGGAAAAACCAAGCAGCAGCAGGGGCACCGGCGCCGACGGCAGCACCGTGAGCAGGGCCAGGCTGGCCCCCGTGGCGGCCGACCCCCAGACGTTCTCTGGGCCGCGGCGGCCGCCCCGGGCTTCCGCCAGCCCGGCCGCCTGCTTCTGTTTCAGCCCCAGCCGGGTCACCAGCGAACCCAGGGCCAGGTAGAGCACCACCGCCCACCAGCCCGTCCAGCCCAGGGACCCCAGCAGCAGGGTGCCCAGCACCCCGGCATGGACCCAGCCCGATGGGGTGAGCAGCGGCAGGCGCTGGGCGACGGCGATCAGGGCACCGTTGAGGGCCAGGGCCCAGATCCAGCCCCAGAGGCTGCCGGGCAGGTCCTGGGGGGGGAGTTCGATCAAGGCGCCGCTGCGACCCTCACATGTTGCATGGCCTTAAGGGCCCCGCCCCGGGGCCCTGGCGCGGCGGATAATCGAACCATTCGGCTTGTACGGCTGGCGCCATGGTGTTCGACGTGTTCAAGCGCAAGGGTTTCTTCCTCACCTTTGATGACACCGCGGCCAAGCAGCCAGCCACCGTGGCTCCGGTGGCAGCGGAGCCGGTGAAGCAGGCCCCGGACGCCAAGTCCCCGGCAGCCGTCGTTACCGTCATAACCAAGCCCGCAAAGCTGACCAAGCAGGACGCCCAACAAGGCGGCCCAGCGTCCACGGCTCCCGCCACAGCTGTGGCGGCCGCTGTACCCGCCGAACTCGCCGATGGCACGGTGCTCACCACCGCCGAGGCGATCGCCGCCCAACTGGCCGCCGAGCAGGCCAGCCGCCCGGCCCCCAGCCAGGCCACCTTCGCCCCCGCCAACCTTGCCCCTGGCGGTGCCCTGCCCCGGCGCCGCAAGCGCGGTGGCGCCAACCTGGCCCCCTTCCGCGCCGTCGCCGCCAGCCTGTTCCGTCAGTAGGCCCCTACGGGGAATTTTGACCTTGGGCTTGGGGCGAGGCCGGCCTGGCCCGCGGCAGCTTCTGGCGACCAGCGCCAAGGGAGGCATCCGGTATGGGCTCGGCGCATCCGGCGCTCCCGTCGCCGTTGACACCAACCACGCTGCCTCTGGTGCTTGCGTTCGCTTGCAGCCCCCACCGGTGGCGTTAAGGTGCCGCCACCCACCACGCCGCAGCCCTCCGTGACCCTGTCCGCCACGCCCCCCACCACGGCTGATCTGACCCGCCTGGCGGGCCTGGTGGACCCGGATTTCCCGGTCACCGCCCCGGCGGCGAACCCGGTGTTTTATCGCACCTACAGCCGCAAGACCCCCAGCGGCCGCGAGAGCTGGCACCAGGTGAGCGAGCGCAACCTTGAGGGCCTGCGCAGGCTTGGGGATCTCAACGCCGATGAGGTGGCGTTGCTGCGGCGCATGCAGCAGCGTCAGAAGGCCCTGCCCTCGGGCCGCTGGCTGTGGATCGGCGGCACCGAGTGGATCGAGCAGACCCAGAACTTCTCCGGCGCCTACAACTGCACCTCCACCAACCTGATCGACTGGGAAGCCTTCGCCCTGATGATGGATCTGGCGATGATGGGCTGCGGCACCGGCGCCATCATTGAGCCGCGCCTGATCGAGCGCCTGCCGGCGGTGCGCAACCAGCTGGTGATCTCCGGCGTCACCGACATCGGCGCCACCCCGGCCCAGCTGCGCCAGGAGGCCACCACCCACCGGATCGACGGCCAGCGCGTCGCCATCAAGGTGGGCGACACCCGCGGTGGCTGGGTGGAGAGCTACCGGCTGCTGCTGGAGCTGTGCAGCGACGAGCGCTTTGACGCCGGCGCGCCGATCGAGGTGAGTGTGGATCTCTCCGATGTGCGCCCGGTGGGGGAAACCCTCAAGGGCTTCGGCGGAATGGCCAACCCGGTGAAACTCAAAGACCTCTACGGCCGCGTCGCCAGCCTGCTCAACAAGGCGATCGGCCGTCAGCTCACCTCCGTGGAGTGCTGCCTGCTGATCGATGAGGCCGCGGTCACGATCGTGGCGGGCAACATCCGCCGCAGCGCCGGCATGCGCCAGTTCGCCGCCGATGACACCGCCGCCTCCACCGCCAAGGACAACCTCTGGCAGCAGGACAGCGAGGGCAACTGGCGCATCGACCCGGAGCGCGATGCGTTGCGCATGGCCAACCACACCCGCGTCTTCCACACCCGGCCGGACCGCGAGACGGTGCTGCAGGCGGTGATCAAGCAGTTCCAGTCGGGGGAAGGGGCGATCCAGTTCGCCCCCGAGGCGATCGCCCGCTCCAATGCCGATCTGCTCTCCACCGCCGAGCTGCGCAGTGAATTCATCGACCTCTACGTGGATCAGGGCCGGGAGGAGGCCGGCCGCTGGCTGCAGCTGAACCACCCGGAGATCGGCGCGGCCGAGCTGGAGCACCGGCTCAACCGCTACGGCCTCAACCCCTGCGGCGAGATCCTCGGCGCTGACTTCCACTGCAACCTGGCCGAAATCCACCTCAACCAGATCGACCCGGCCGATCTGCAGGCCCAGGAGGATGCCTTCCGCGCCGCCGGTCTGGCGGTGGCCTGCCTGCTCAACCACCGCTTCGAGGTGGAGCGCTACCGCCAGAGCCGCGCCTGGGATCCGATTGTGGGGGTGAGCTTCACCGGCCTGTTCGACTTCTTCGTGCATGCCTTCGGCACCCCCTGGCTGAAGTGGTGGGAGGAGGGCCGCCCGGAAACCGCCGAAGGCCAGTCGTTCAAGGCCCAAGAAGCCGTCTTCCTCTCCCGTTGGAAGACCTTCGTGAACGAGGCGGTGTGGGACTACTGCGACCGCCACGGCCTGCGCCGTCCCAACCGCTGCACCACCGTGCAGCCCGCCGGCACCAAGAGCCTGCTCACCGGGGCCTCCCCCGGCTGGCACCCCCCCAAGGCCCAGCGCTTCATTCGCCGCATCACCTTCCGCAAGAACGATCCGGTGGCCCTGGCCTGCCTCGACTACGGCTATTCGATCGTGCCGTCGCAATCCGACAAAGACGAGAACGGCCGCCTGCTGGATGATCCCTTTGATCCCCGCTGCACCGAGTGGTTGGTGGAGATCCCGACGGAGGTGAGCTGGGCCAACATCCCCGGTGCCGATGCGGTGGAGATCAACAACTTCTCAGCCCTCGCCCAGTTCGATTTCTACATGCAGGTGCAGAAGCACTACACCGCCCACAACACCTCCGCCACCGTGGAGTTCCGCGAGAGCGAGATCGAGCCCCTGGCCGACGCCATCCACAGGGCGATCGATGACGGCGAGGGCTACATCTCCGCCGCCCTGCTGGCACGCTTCGATGCCAACGCCACCTTCCCCCGCCTGCCATTTGAGCCGATCGATCACACCACCTACCTGCGCCTGCTGGAGGAGGTCAAGGCCCGCCGTCAGGGTGACGACTTCTTTGAAGCCCTGCAGCGCTACGACGGCGCTGAACTGATGGAGGCCGGTCCCGCTGGCTGTGACTCCGATAAGTGCCTGTTGCCCCTGGCCAAGCCCTGACGGGCCAGGGGTCTCGCCAGAGGGGGTTCCGTGGGACCATGGTGAAGGCGCCCCATGGGCACCAGGGAGAGGTGGTCGAGTGGTTGATGGCTCTGGTCTTGAAAACCAGCGAAGTGAAAGCTTCCGTGGGTTCGAATCCCACCCTCTCCGTTCTCTCCATCACCGCAGAATCCATTTGATCCGAAGGCCTCGCAGGCTCTCGCCATGGTGAACACCCGCCGCCGACCCCGCTGGATCATTGCCTCGATCGCCCTTGGGGCTGTGCTGGTGGCGGCGCTGGTGCTGACGATCCAGCATCAGCAACAGGAACGCCGGCGCGCCCAGTGCTTAGAGCAGCGCAAGGCCCTGGGCAGCTTCAAGACCGGCGTGCTCGATGCCCGCATCGCCGAGATGCGCCAGATCCGCCTCAACCCCAGCCAGGCCCAGGCCCTGCGCGAGACGGACGTGAAGGCCTTCATCAACTATTCCGCTCTCTACGGCCAGAAGGTGGAGGCGGCGGCCGCCGCCAGCGAACGCTTGGCGGAACTGGCCAGCGCCTTCGGCGCCTCGGGCTGCCTGGAACTCAAGCGGTGAGATCGGCCCCAGGGCGGCCGGATCAGCGCGTCAAAGGCCTGGCGCCGTTGGTGCCGGTGGCAGCGGTTGGAGGGGGGCGTCCATCACCGGATGCTCGATGGCCTCGCGCAGCAACTCCCGTTCCAGGGAGGTGACCCGCATGGCCTTGAGGCAGTACTTGCAGCCGCCGGTGGTCTGCAGATGCTTCTCCGGTGTGATCGAGATTTCTTTGACCGGATGGTTGCGGCAGCGGATCTTGATTGGTGATTTGTAACTGCGGTAGTTGATCGACGCGTAGTCGTAGGCGTCGCCGAAACGAATCCGTGCCCGATCGAGGAACAGCTCATGGCTGATTGGATTCCCCATGCCTGCGCTGCGTCGGGCGTGCCGTTCGAAGGCCAATCCTAGGGAGAGGGCGCCGGTCGAGGTCCCCTCGCGATCCATCCTTCAGAACTCTTTGCCCCATCTCAGGCTTGGCCCAGGTAGCCCTTCAACCCCAGGCCAGCTGTTCTGATGCGCCCTCAGGCCGGATCGCCAGAAGAGGCTGGTGACCGCCCTGAGCTGATGTGAAGGTCGGGGAGGGTCACCGCCCCACGGCCATCACTGCCCACCAGCGTTGTGGCATCGCGATAGAGACGGGGGGTTGCCATCAACAACGACCAGGCCCTCCTTCCGCCAACGAGTTGGTAGCTCTCGCCGTAGTTTTCGATCAGCAATTGACGCACCAAGGGGTAGTGGCTGGAGTCGAGATCTGGGAACAGATGGTGTTCGGTGTGGTGGGAGAAGTTCAGGTGCAGCAGGTCGAGCCATTGGGGCATCTGCAGCGAGAGGCTGTTGTCCAGCGGGTCGTTCACCTCCGAGAGCGGACAGAGCATGTGGTTGGTGAAGATGTAGGCGATCGCCACCCCATAGCCGATCCAGATCGGCAGGAAGTAGCCCAGCAGCAGCTTGAGGGGATTGAGATCCAGCCACAGCAGCACCCCCAGATGCAGCAGGGCGATCAGCGCCAATTCCAGACCGATGGCACGGCGCTCCCGGTGGCTGACTCGAAAACCTGCTGGGCCCTGACTGCTGCCGTCGTTGCGCAGCAGAACGGAAAGCAGCAGGCGCAGGTTGTGCACGCCCCAGGAGCTGGAGAGTCCCACCACCAACCAGGGCCAGCTCACCTGCTGGGAGGGCACGAAGAGATCCTGGATGCCCTTACCCCAGCTCTGAGGTTGGCTTTCCAGATAGCCACGGTCTGGATCCGCCAGGGCGTTGGTGTGGCCGTGGTGTTCCCGGTTGTGCACCGCCTGCCAGAGGCTGGGCGGCATCCAGAGCATGGCCAACCCCGCCAGGCCCACCAACCTCCTCCAGGCGCGACCCTTGAGGCTGCGGCCATGGAGCAGGTCGTGGGTGGAAAACAACAGCACCACCACGCTGTTGCCCATCACCAGGGCAAAGGGCAGGAACGCCAACCGGGCGAGGGCGGGCCACTGATCGAGCCGATCGGCCATCACCCAACCCAGGGCCAGGATCGCCAGGTTGATCGCCACCAGTCCCAGACGGTCGGGGTTGGTGCTAAAGGCGCTGGCGGGCAGTCGTGGACGCAGCGCCCTGGCCACGGCGGCCTGGGGGGAAAGCGCTTCGGCTGGAGCGGTTTTGGGCGGAGAAACGTTGGGAGAGAGGGGTTGTGGGGCCAGGGACGGAGTGGTGATCGGGGGCGCTGCCATGCCTGACCACTGCAGCACAGCGGCGCCTGGAACCGCTTTGGGCGAGTTATGCGCCGATCGCTTCAAGATGCGTTACATTTAGTTGAGTTCCTTCACACTTGCCACCCATGACCACCTCCACCGAATCCCGCTTCGGCTTCGTCGCTTTCGCTGAAACCTGGAACGGCCGTCTGGCCATGCTCGGATTCGTGATTGGCCTAGGCACCGAGCTGCTCACCGGCCAGGGCATCCTGTCCCAGATCGGCCTCGGCTGATCCCTCGGCATAAGCCATTGGTCCCTGGCCTGGCCAGGGACTGTCAAGCTTGATCCACCAAGACCCGGCCGGTTCACCCAGCCGGTTTTTTTGGTGGAAGCGCCTCGGGCCCCAAAGCTGCAGCTGGCCCTAGCTGTGGCTGGCCATGTGCTGGATCAGGTCGAGGCACTTGCTGGAGTAGCCCCACTCGTTGTCGTACCAGGACACCACCTTCACGAAGGTGTCGGTGAGGGCGATGCCGGCCTTGGCATCGAACACCGAGGTGCGCGGATCACCGAGGAAATCGGTGGAGACCACTTCGTCCTCGGTGTAGCCCAGCACTCCTTTCATCGGGCCTTCGGAAGCGGCCTTCATCGCCGCCTTGATCTGCTCGTAGCTGGCGGGTCGCTCCAGGTTCACGGTGAGATCCACCACCGAGACGGTGGGGGTGGGCACGCGGAAGGCCATGCCGGTGAGCTTACCGTTGAGCTCTGGGATCACCTTGCCCACCGCCTTGGCCGCGCCGGTGGAGGAGGGAATGATGTTCTGGGCGGCGCCGCGCCCGCCGCGCCAGTCCTTCACCGAAGGACCATCGACGGTCTTCTGGGTGGCGGTGGTGGCATGCACGGTCGTCATCAGCCCATCACGGATGCCGAAGCTGTCGTTGAGCACCTTGGCGATCGGCGCCAGGCAGTTGGTGGTGCAGGAGGCGTTCGAGACGATGTCCTGGCCGGCGTAGCTGCTGTGGTTGACCCCGACCACGAACATCGGCGTGTCGTCCTTGGAGGGGGCTGAGATCACCACGCGACGGGCACCGGCGTCGATGTGGGCCCGGGCCTTCTCATCGGTGAGGAAGAGGCCGGTGGCTTCGAGCACGTACTCGGCGCCGATCGCCCCCCAGTTGAGACTGCGGGGGTCGCGTTCGGAGCTCAGCCGGATCGTGCGGCCGTTCACCACCAGGTGTCCGTTCTCAACGGTCACCTCGCCCTGGAAGCGCCCATGGGTGGAGTCGTGGAGCAACAGGTAGGCGATGTAGTCGGGCTCAATCAGATCGTTGATGCCCACCACCTCGAAGCCCTCGAGCTGGCTGGCCCGGCGGAACACCAGACGGCCGATCCGTCCAAAGCCGTTGATGCCGATCTTGATGGTCAAGGCCGCTGCTCCCGTTCATTCAGGCATCGGGCGAACTTAGGACGCAGGCTCAGGTGAGGGCCTAATCTGCGCACCATTCAGCCCAGCGGCCATGCGCAACCTGCTCAGCCTTTCCCTGGCGTTGCTGGCCATGCTCCAGGCCGGTGCCGCTTTCTCCTGCGAGAAGCACCTGCACGGTCACCAGAACAACTCAGACACCAACAGCGAAGCCAGCCAGCGCTGAAGCGCTGGCTCAGGTCCCGGCGCCCCCGGCCAGCAGGCCCAGGGGTCCGAAGGCCAGCACGGCACCGATCAACAGGAAGGCCACGGCGGCCCAGCGGGTCCAGACCAGGGGAAGCTTGCGCAGGATCAGATAGCTGGCACCACTCACCAGCACCGAGCTCACCAGGGCACCCGTCCACCAGAGCAGTGTGCTGCCGTCTTTCGGTGATTCACCGCCATGGAGCAGGCCGTGGATGCCCACCGCCGCGGCCACCACCACCCCCACCCAGGGGCTGGTGGGATCGATCAGACGGCCGGTGGCCAGGATCAGCAGCCCCACCGAGGAGATCGCCAGGGCCGCCAGCAGCTCGCCGGCGGGCAGCACCATGCCGGCCGCACCGAGGATCGCCCCCAGCACCGCCCCCCCCAGGGCCCAGATCAGCAGTCGCGCGGAGATGAACGAAGCGGCGGCTCCCACCGAGATCAACAGGAACAGATGGTCGAGGCCAAACAGGGGGTGGCCCAGGCCGGCCAGCACACCGCCGTGGACACCACCGTGGGCCTGGGCCGGCAGGGTGCCCAGAAGAACCGCTGAAGCCGTCGCCACCGAGGCGAGGACCGCTGCACTGCGTTTCATCGGCGAAAACCCGTCAATTTCTGGCGTCATCCTGGCATCGACGGCCCTGGCTGGCACTGTTCAAGCTGAACTCCGGACCGGTCCGCCTACGTCTTCAGCGGGCCGTTCACGGCCAGCTCAAACGGCACCACTGCCTTTGGCAGCATCAACAGCGTGCTCACCAGGGCGGCGAGGTCGTCGCTCTGGGTCATCGCCTCGGGGGCGACCACCCGACCGATGCCACGGCTGGCCCCGCTGGTCAGCAGGGTGCGGCTCACTGGGATGGCTTGATGGGCATCAGCTTGCCCGTTCCGGGCTTAACGCCGCTGGACGGGCGACGCTTTGGACGCCTTCACTCAGCCCTCGTTTTCAGCCTCATGGACGCCATCACCCTCGACGACACCGAGGGGCACCAGAAGGATCTGATGCTTGCCGAGCTTGATCTCGAAATCATCCCCGGGCAGCAGACCCAGCAGGTTGGTGTAGGCCTTGCCCACCATCAGATTGCCGTTGAATTGCACTTTGGTCTGGTAGGTGAGCCGGCGCCTGCCGCCCTTGCGGGACCCGTTTCGGGCGCTCAGATCAAGGCCCTTGGCCTCCAGCAGGGCCTCGTAGAAGGCCGTGAAATGGAGCCGTTCACTGCCGTCCTTCAAGGTTGTGACGTAGCCGGAAGCACGTACAAGTTCGGACTTGCTGGCCTCTGAGAGGTCCTTGACAACACCTAAGAGTTCGTCACCAAAAAGCATCGCTCCATTCCAACTTATGTCCTCAATCTATGGGTCTGACGGCGGATGAAGCCCTTTGATTGCCGCAGATGCGCTGCAGGTAGAAGGGTTACATTTCTCCCTGATTTCGCTTCATTCGCTGCGATTGTTGACCTGATTTCACCCAACGCACGCTGCGATCCCGAGCACGATCGGCCCAGGCAGACACCACCGGCCGCCGCAGGAATCGAGCAGCCGTCCAGAGGGGTGTCCTCTCCATCAAAGGCTCCTGGTCACGGCGTGAGCGCCTCAGGGTCGGTTGCTCCTGAGCCCCTGCAAGGGCGGGGGCCTGGCCTGCGCCCGGAGGCGTGCGGCGGGCGTGGGTTGAGCGCAGATTCAGATCGCTCGATGGTCCCAAGGGCCACCCCTACGCTCGGAGCGCTGCCCCGGGCTCCCTTGCGTCTGCTCCAACTGCATCGGCTCCACCCCCCGTTGGGGCCACGGCGGTTGGCCCTAAAGCTTTTGCATGGTGATCTGTGGGCAGGCTGGCGGCGCTCCGGTCGGCGGATCACAGCACCGATGCTGCTCGCGCTGAGCCTGATCCAGCCCCTGGCGGTCGCCGCCCAACCGGCCTCGGCACCGACTGGCCCAGCGCCCACGGCTGCCCCAGCACCCACCGCTGGCCCGGTTCCCATAGGCGTTCCCCCGCTCAGCTCGCGGCCGGTGACCTACGGCGCCACGGTGCTGAAGGTGGAGAACGGCCAGGTGCTGCTGGTGCGGATCGGCGCCCAGGAGCGGCGGGTGCGCCTGGCTTGCGTGCAGGCCCCGCGCCCGGCGCAGGAGCCCTGGGCCACCCAGGCCGGGGAGGCTCTGCAACGCCGTGTGCCCCTGGGCAGCCCGGTGCAGATCAGCCTGCGCGCCCGTGACGTGTTCGGCCGCCTGGTGGCCGTGGTGCGGCTGAATGGCCGCGATGTTGCCCCGTCACTGCTGCGCCAGGGGGCGCTGTTCGCCTTCGACGGCTACCTGGGCCAGTGCGCCGACCTCGGCTATCCCCGCCTCGAGCGGGAGGCGCGCCAGTCGCGGCAGGGGGTTTGGAGCGTTGCCGGCGGCATCGAGCGCCCCTGGAACCTGTTGGCCCGCCAGGGCGACTCCGTCGAGGAGCCCTGAACCAGCGGGGCACAAACAGCAGCCGATCGGACAGACTCAGCACTCCGTAGACGGTTGGATGCCGTCACTTCCCACCACGCCATGGGCTACGAACCGGGTACGAACGAATGTCGGCTGCTGATCGACACCAAGGAGCAGATCGAAGGGGCCCTGATGAACCTGGCTCGGCTCGATGACACCGACGAACTGCGCCTGCAACTGGTGGCGATCTACAACCAGCTCGAAGCGCTTCACGACGAGCGCCGCGCCAAGGCCCAGGAGCTCACCGCCTGAGCCGCTTCGCCGCGGCGCATGGGCTGGAAGCGTGCGATGAACCGCTCCAGCTCCATCGGCCCGCAGCACCGCCGCCAGGCCGGTGGCTCGCCGCTGCAACGCCAGGCCGTGATCCTCAGGGGCCAGCGGCCACCGTGGCGGTGGACCACCAGGTAGCGGTAGTCCGCCTGGCGGCAGGCCTCTGGACTGCTGAGTGGATCGGCCCGCTGCTCCTGGCGCAGCAACTGGCTGAGCAGGGCTGTCGGGGGCGATCCAGCCTCCAGGGCGCTGCGCCGGGCCCGCTCCAGCCGGGCCGCCGTGCCCGACGGACTCCCCTGGTGGGGCACCACCAGATGCACCGGGCCCCAACCGGGAAAGCCAAGGAATGAATAGACGGCGGAGCTGAACACGGGCGGGTCAACGGGGGCCCCTTACCAGTGCCCCGGCCGTATCAGCGGCTGCGAATAGCTCGGCTGCGACCCGTGCGGTTGCTCACCTCGCGGCTGGCGGCCTGGTAGCGGTGCACCACCGGCAGGCGCTCGGCATCGAAGGCCGCCAGGGCGGCGCGCCAGGCCCCCGGGGCGGCGTTCAGCTGCCGGGCCAAGGCTTCGGAGTCCTCGAAACCGGCGGTCATGCCCCGGGCCTGGGAGGAGCTCATGGCGTGGGCCGCATCTCCGATCAGCGCCACCCGATCGATCACCAGCGACGGCAGGGGGTCGATGTCGTGGGTGTAGCCCGCCACCACGGCCTCCGGGGCGGTGGCGGCGATCACGGCCGCCGCATCGGCCGGAAGCTTGGCGAGGGCCTCGGCGGGGATCGGCTCCGCCAGCCGGCTGCGGCGTTCGCCGCGCTCGCTCGGGAGGGGTTCTTCGTTGAAGAAGCCCCAGTGGGTGCGGCCGCGGCCATCGGCGCCCGGACCGAGATCAAAGAAATTGGCGTAGATGCCCCGGCCCCGGGCGTAGACGAAGAATTCCCCGTCGGCGCAGAACCTGTCGTCGCTGACGACCCCCCGCCAGACCCGATCGCCGAGGTAATTGAGCCGCCGCTGCGGCTGCACCAGCGGGGCCAGGGCGGAGTAGAGGCCGTCGCCGCCCACCAGCAGATCGCCGCTCCAGCGGCTTCCGTCCGCGAAGAGCGCAGTCACACCTTCGCAGTCCTGCTCGACCCCCACCAGCTCGGCCAGGGGCTGGAAATCCGCCGGATCGAAGGCGTCCCAGAGCGCTTCGAGGATGGCGCTGCGATGGATCAGCAGCGCCGGCAGCGCTCCGGGTTCGCGTTCCACCGGACTGCGCTCGATCTCGCCCCCCTTGAGGTTGCGGAACACGTAGCGGTTGACCGGCTGGCCCGCCGCCAGCAGGGCGTTCAGCAGGCCGGGAACGCCCCCGGCCGCGATCGCCTCCACCCCCGCCTTCACCAGCAGAATCCCGCAACCAGCGGTGCGGGCGCTGGCCGCCTTCTCGAACAGGCTCACCCGGTGGCCGGCCCGCTGCAGCAGCACCGCCAGGTAGAGCCCGGCGGTGCCGGCGCCGACGATGCCGATCCGAAGCGCCGCTGCCATCTCGCTCTGCCCAAGGCCCCCGGAACTCTGAACCAGATGGTGTCAGGCCGAGGTGAGAACCGACACGAGCGGGCAGGCCCACCTCTAGGTTTGCCCCAGCGTCAACGCCATGGTCGTTGGGGGAGTCGACCGTGCAGCGGGTGACCATTCCTGCCGGTGCGCCGCGCTTTCAGGTGTTCCTGCGGGTGCTGGGGCCCGCCTACCTGGTGGCCGTGGGCTACATGGACCCGGGGAACTGGGCCACCGATCTGGCGGCCGGCTCCAGCTACGGCTACGCCCTGCTCTGGGTGGTGGCGCTTTCAAGCCTGATGGCGATGGTGCTCCAGTCGCTCTGCTGCCGGCTGGGCCTCGCCACGGGCCTGGATCTGGCCCAGGCCTGCCGCCGCTACCTGCCGGAACGCACGCGCCTGCCGCTCTGGCTGCTGGCGGAGGTGGCGATCGTCGCCTGCGATCTGGCCGAACTGGTGGGCACGGCCATCGCCCTGAAGTTGCTGTTCGGATTGCCCCTGCCCTGGGGGGTCGCTCTGACGGTGGTCGACACCCTGCTGCTGCTGGCCCTGCAGGGGTTCGGGGTCCGGCGTTTGGAGGCCCTGGTGATCTCCCTGGTGCTGCTGGTGGGGGGCTGTTTCGCCGTGGAACTGCTGCTGCTTCAACCCCACTGGCCCGCCGTGGCCCAGGGGTTCCTGCCCCGGGCCGGGAGCCTGCGGGACGGGGCCCAGCTTTACCTGGCAGCCGGGATCCTCGGGGCCACCGTCATGCCCCACAACCTCTATCTGCATTCGTCTCTGGTGCAGTCACGCCAGTGGCCGGAGCAGCCCCGCGCCCGCCACCGGGCCCTGCGCTACGCCAACCTCGATTCCCTGATCGCCCTGAGCTTCGCGTTCCTGGTTAACGCTTCGATCCTGATCCTGGCGGCGGGCACGTTCCATGGCCGTGGCCTGCCCCCCGTCACCGACCTGAGCGAGGCCTACCGGCTGCTCACCCCGTTGCTCGGCACCTCCCTGGCCAGTGTGCTGTTCGGGGTAGCCCTGCTGGCGGCGGGTCAGAGCTCCACGCTCACCGGCACCCTGGCGGGTCAGGTGGTGATGGAGGGGTTCCTGGATCTGCGCCTGCCCGATTGGCAGCGGCGCCTGATCACCCGTGGCCTGGCCCTGGTGCCGGCGCTGGCCACGGTGCTCTGGCTGGGGGATGAGGCCACCGTGGCTCTGCTGGTGCTCAGCCAGGTGGTGCTCAGCCTGCAGTTGCCCTTCGCGGTGATCCCGCTGGTGTGGCTGTGCGGCAAGGGCCAGGCCATGGGCGATCTGCGCACGCCCCGCTGGCTGCAGGGGGTGGGCTGGGGCTGCGCCGCGCTGATCGTGGTGATCAACCTCTCGCTGCTGCTGCAGCTGGCGGGCTGGATTTAGGCTCCCCGCAGCACGGGTGCGCGGCGATGGCTTTCGACAACGACCGGCGCCCGCCCTGGCTGAACTGGGTCATCCTCGGGATCTTTCTCTGGTCGTCCTGGCAGCTGGCGGGCTTCTGGTTCCACCAGTTGAACTGAGCGGAATGCGTTCACCGGCTCAGGGCTGGCGAGGGGCGGACAGGTTGAACGGGGGCACCGGCGCCGGGGCGACCATGCGGTTGCGGCTGGAGAGCTTCCAGGTCATGGCGATGAACGGCGACCAGACGAAGGCCGCCACCAGCACCCCGAAGATCAGCTTCAGCGCCAGGCGGCGATCGGGCCGCTGGCGCGTCTGTTCAGCCAAGGGGTTCTTCGCCCCCGCCCTGGGCCGCGTGCCCGCTGAGGCGCTCCAGCAGCAGGGCCAGGGCCAGCTCCCGGTTGACGCCGTAGCGCTCGGCCACGGCGATCCAGCGCTCGGCCGCCTGGCCCACCGCTTCAAGCTCTGGCGCCCCGGCCCGCAGGGCCTGAAAGGCCTCGATCAGCTCCGGCCGCCCGGCCAGGGAGGGGTCGTCGCAGACGATCACCTGGCGGCCATCGCTGGTGGTGTAGATCAGGGCGCCATCCGGTCCCAGGAGCGGTGCCGTGGCCGGCAGTGGCAGGTCATCGTCGCTGGAGAAGACCATGGCGCTCAGGGGTAGGGCCGATCACGGGTAGGCCAGGTCATGGATAGGCCAGGTCACGGGTAGGCATTGGGCACGAAGAACTGCTCGTTCATCGGGGGGCGCTGGTACCCCTTGGCACTCTTGCGCGGCGGCAGCTCGATCGCCGGAGGCGTCATGTCCTGGTACGGAATCTTGCTGAGCAGGTGGCGGATGCAGTTGAGCCGCGCCCGGCGCTTGTCATCGGCCTCCACCGTGAACCAGGGGGCCTCGGGGATGTTGGTGTGGGCGAACATGGCGTCCTTGGCCTTGGAGAACTCCACCCAGCGGTCCCTGGATTCCAGGTCCATCGGGCTCAGCTTCCAGCGGCGGGTCGGGTCCTCGATGCGGGAGCGGAAGCGCGCCTCCTGCTCCTCGTCGCTGACCGAGAACCAGTACTTGAGCAGCACGATGCCGGAGCGCACCAGCATGCGCTCGAACTCCGGGCAGGAGAACAGGAACTCATCCACCTGCTGCTCGGTGCAGAAGCCCATCACCCGCTCCACGCCGGCGCGGTTATACCAGCTGCGATCGAAGATCACGATCTCGCCGGCGGTGGGGAAGTTCTCCACGTAGCGCTGGAAGTACCACTGACCGCGTTCCTGATCGGAAGGGGTGCCCAGGGCCACCACCTGACAGCCGCGGGGGTTCAGCGGTTCGGTGATGCGCTTGATCGTGCCCCCCTTGCCGGCCGCGTCGCGGCCTTCGAAGAGCACCATCAGGCGGAAGCCGGTGGCCTTCACCCAGTACTGCATCTTGACCAGCTCCTCCTGGAGGCTGGATAGCTCCTTCTCGTAGTACTTGCGATCAAGCTTTCCATTGCCCGACTCCGGCCGACTGCCATTGGCCAGATCCTCCAACAGGGCGGAGGGGTAATAGCGATCCGTGAATTTCCCCAGACGGGGGATCGGTGGCGGCGGTGAGCCGCTTTTCTTCTTGTTTTTAGTCTTTTCTTTGCCTTGTGCCTTCTTTACCTTCTTGTCCTTGCCGGATCGCTCCCCAGGAGTGGCTGAAGGATGTTCGTTTGATGTCTCGGCCATGGCGTTACGGGTGGGTCTTACCTGACGACAGCCTGCCGACTCTGACCGTTTTTGGCCCGGCGTCTGCGTCGGTGGCGTCAGTTGGCGCTGATCGGGGGCTCCGGCGGCTGCCAGCGGCCGCTGAGGCTGACGCAGAAGCCACCGCCCTCGCGCACGTCGCCCTGGCGGAACCCCAGCTGGCCGCCATGGGCCTGGGCCACCCGCGCCGCGATCGCCAGCCCGAGGCCGCAGTGGCCCTGGCCGCCCCGGGCCTGATCCAGCCGCTGAAAGGGCATCAGGGCCTGCTCCCGGAGCGCCTCGGGGATGCCCGCCCCCTGGTCCCACACCTGCAGCTCGAAGCCGTCTTCCGCTGCCTCGATCAGCTTCAGCCGCACCGGTGGCTGGCCGTAGCTGAAGGCGTTGTCGATCAGGTTGGCGACGGCGCGGCTGAGGGCGGTGGGCTGAACCGTGGCCCGCAGCGGCGTGAGCGCCAGGATCAGGGGTGGATCGTCGTACTGGGCCGCCAGTTCCGCCAGCAGCTCATCGAGGGGCAACTCCACCAAGGCCTCACCGCTGCCGCCGCCGGCGAACAGCAGGAACTGGCGGGTGATGCGCTCGAGCGAATCGAGGTCGGCCTCCGCCTTCTGCCGCCCGGGGCCATGGAGCGCTTCCCCGCCCACGGACAGCCGCAGCCGCAGCCGCGTCAGCGGTGATTTGAGGTCGTGGGCGATGCCGGCGAGCATCGTGGCCCGTTCGCGGTCGCTGCAATCCAGGCGCTCGAGCATCGCGTTGAAGTGCTGGGCCAGCCGGCGCACCTCCTTGGCCCCGCTCTGGGGCAGCGGCGGCGGCTGCCGGTCCACCCCCACCCGGGCCAGGGCGCGCTCCAGTTGCTGCAGGGGTTGCTGCACATCCAGCAGCAGGAACAGGCCCCCCGCCAGCAGGCTGCCGCTCACCAGCGAGAGGCTGAGCAGCAGGGGATCGGGGGGGAAGCTCAGGGGCGGGCGGATCGCGGCGAACAGCCACACGGGTTCCAACGGGGAGACCAGCTCGATCCAGGCCCCGGGCACCCGGCCGCCGCCGGCCACCACCCGCGGGCAGTGGGGCAGGTGGAGGCAGAGTTCCCGGCGCAGGCGCAGGGCGCGATCGATCTGCAGGCCATCGCCGCTGAGCACGACGCCATCGGGCACGGGGGCCGCCAGGGAGCCCTCAGCCAGTTCGAGGCCGCTGAGCTGGGCGACGACCACCGGCGGAAAGCGCTCCAGGGCCAGCTCGCTCAGGCGGATGTTCTGGGCCACATCAGGCCCCATCTCGACGATCTGGGCCCGTTCCAGCTGACTGCCCAGCAGCCCCTGGAGCACCATCAATGTGGCGCCCCAGCCGCCCACGAAGTAGGCCGCGAGCCGCAGCGGCAGGGCTCCCGTCAGCCGCGATCCCGCCATGGTCAGTGGCTGCGGGGGGTGCCGTCGGGAACGAACACGTAGCCGTAGCCCCAGACCGTCTGCAGGTAGCGGGGGCGGCTGGGATCCGGCTCGATCAGCTTGCGCACACGCGAGACCTGCACATCCATGCTGCGGCTGTCGGTGTCACTGGAGGGGCCCCGGGCCAGCTCGATCAGCCGCTCCCGGGACAGGGGCCGCTGGGGGTGCTGCACGAAGGCGGCCAGCAGGCTGAATTCACCGCTGGTGATCGTCACCGGCACGCCGGCACATTCCAGCGAGCGGGCCGCCAGATCGAGGCGATTGTCTCCGAAGCTCACAATTTCCCCACCGGCGACGGGGGCCCCCGCCGGCACGGCCCCGCGGCGGCGCATCACGGCTTCGATGCGGGCGGTGAGCTCCCGGGGCAGGAACGGTTTGGCCAGGTAGTCGTCGGCGCCCTGCTCCAGGCCGATGATCCGGTCCACGGCCTCCCCCCGGGCGGTGAGCATCACCACCGGCAGGTCGTCGGCGTTGTCGCGCAGGCGGCGCAGCACGGTGAGGCCGTCTTCGCCGGGCATCATCAGATCGAGCACCACCAGGTCGGGGCGCTGGAAATCGAGACGGGCCAGCAGTTGGGCCCCGTCACTGAGGCAGCGCACCTCGTAGCCCTGCTCCCCCAGGTAGGTGCCGAGCAGCTGGCGCAGCTCGGGATCGTCATCCACCACCCAGATCGTGTGGGGTCGGCTCATGGGGATGGGGGCAGTGGCAGCTGCCCTGAACTGTATGGAGCCCAGGGGCTCAGGCCAGTCCCAGTCGGATCCGGTCACAGATGCGGGGGCCCCGAAAGGCCCTGGGCCAGGGACAATTTGATCATTGGTCCATAGTCTGAATCGATGCCGCAGCGGGACCAGGGGGTGAAGGGTGCGCCGGGGAGCAGAGGCGCGATCGCCGCCGCCGCGGTGCTGCTCGTGGCGTTGTCTCTGGCCGGGCCACAGGCGTTGTCGCTGGTTCCGGCGGTGCGGGCCCAGGAACTTGGGGATCTGCAGCGTTACCAAAAGCGGCTCGAAAAGCTGTTCCGCAAGCTCGACAGCAACGGCGATGGCCGGCTCAGCCCCGAGGAGGCCCGCGGCCGCCCGTTCCTGGAATCCAATTTCCAGCGCTTTGATCAGGGCAGCAAGGGCTACCTGCTGCGGCCGGATCTGACCCCGCCCCCGGGCCAGGGCCATTTCCTCGGTGAACGCCTGCGCCAGGCCTTCCAGCGGGCCGACCGCAACCTCGACGGGCGCCTTTGCGGCGCTGAGGTGTCGGCGCTCCCCTGGTTGCAGCTGAATTTCGCCCAGGCCGAACGCAACGGTGACGGCTGCGTGAGCCTGGAGGAACTCTGGATCCTGCGGCGCTCGCTTTCGCCCCGTCCTCAGCGGGACGATTGAGCCTTGCGGGCCGGCCAGAAGGCGCGCACGATCCGCACCAGACCGATCACCACCAGGGCCAGGGCCGTCAGGGCGAGGGCCACCAGCAGCAGCACCCCAAGCAGTTGCAGCAGGCCGCTGCCCAGCAGGGTGAGGCCGGTGAGCAGGTTGCCGATCGCCTTGCTCACCAGCAGCAGGGTGTCGAGGCGCTCCGGCAGCTTCAGGAGCGCCAGCAGCAGACCGGTGCCGGCGGCGGCCAGCAGCAGGCCCACGGCGAACTGTTTGGGGCGACTGGTGCGCTTGCGCCTGCGGTAGACGTCCCTGGAGGGCTGAGCGGTGCGGGCGAGGCGCAGGTGTCGCTTGGGTTCGTTCATCACTCCAGGGCGAAACCGGCGCCGCGCATCCAGCGCTCGAACTCGATCAACACCAGTTCGTTGGGGCAGTCCACCAGGCTCAGGCAGCCGACGGTGCAGTCCCCCTGGCCGCCGTGGTGCAGCGAGAGCTGGAAGTTCTTGCCGCTGAGGCCACAGACCTCAGGATCACTGCGCACGACCACATCGAGGCTGGCCCCCAACCGGGTGACCCGGCGCCGCAGTTCCGACCAGCTCATGGTCATGGGAGCCTGTCTTGAACGGTGTGCGCATCAATCATCAGTGTGACGGGGCACTGGCTGACGTCAACGGGCCTGGCGTCAACAGGCCTGGCGTCAACGGGTTTTCTCAACCGGAAGCGGCGGGGCGGGCGCGGGGGCAGCGCCGGGGCGCGGCGGCGGCACCATCAGTGCCAGGGAGGCGGTGAGCGCCACCGCGGCGGCTCCGCAGAGGGGGGCCGCCAGCCGCTGGGCCAGGGGCGTCCGCACCAGCAGTTCCCGGCGTTTGAGCGGCTGGGCGGCCGGCAGGCCGAGGGGCAGTTGCACACGCCAGTCGAGGCGTGCCTGATCGAGGCAGCTGACCAGATCAGCCAGCTCGGCGTCATCGAGCTGCAGATCGAGGGGCTCGGTGTTGGGTTGGCTGCTGCGCAGCAGCAGCCGGTGGCCCGTGCCCCGCGGTTCGATCGTGACCGGGCTCGTGGCGGGCCCGAAGGCCTTGGGGACATCGCTGACCAGGTGCCGCGCGTAGGGCAACACCACCTCGATCAGGGCCACCAGGTGGTCGCGCTTGCCCTCCAGCTCCGGCCGCCCCGCCAGGGTGAGCGTCCAGCCGGTGAGGATGCCCAGCACCTGCTCGCCCTGGCCGATCGAGACGTCCGGCAGGCCCTCCAGCTGCAGCCGGGCGCTGATCTGTTCGTAGCGGTAGGTGAGCTTCATGCCGGCGCGATCAGGCGGGGGCGTCCAGGAGGCTGGCCCGGAGCCGCTCGAACCCTCCCACACCGGCGGTCAGCGAGAGGGCGCGCACCAGCTGGCGGGAGAGCTGGGGGCCATCGTCGGGATGGAGCAGCCGCTGCACGGCGCCGCGGCGCAGGTTGAGCCGCTCGGCTACCAGATCGCTCAGCCGCGCCTGGAACAGGGCCCAGCGCTCGGCGGTGACGGGTTCGGGTTCGGCACTGGAGAGCAACTGACGCAGCATCGGGTAGAGGCGCTCGGCCATGGCGCAGAGGATGCGGATCAGGGCGTCGCTTTCCAGCGGAGCCAGCTGACCGCGGCGGGTGGCCCGGCGCAGGGGGTTGGTGCAGCGCCGCTTCCAGAGCTCGACGCGGTTCGGGAACAGCTCAGCGAATCCGAGTTGCTGGCTCATCCAGACCATCGCCTCGCCGCCGTTGAGGTCGAGGGCTTCGACGCAGAGCAGCAGCAGATCCAGGCGCTCCAGCCCCCGGCGGGGCAGGGGGCTGGCGGCTTCGCTGGCCGGCCCGCTGGAGGAGGTGGCGGGGAGGGAGGTGATATCGGGCATGGCTGCGATGATGCCAGCGCTCCAGGCGATCCGTCAGTGCCTCCTGTTGATCTGCGTCAGCTGGTCCGTGACATTCCCGATTTTCCCAAGCCCGGGATCCTGTTCCGCGATCTCACCCCCTTGATGCGCGATCCGGAGGGTTGGCAGGAGGTGGTGCGCCAGCTGGGGGCGATCTGTGAGCGGTTGCAGCCGGATCTGATCGTGGGGATCGAATCCCGCGGCTTCATCGTGGGCACCGCCCTGGCCACGGCCGTGCGCCTGGGGTTCGTGCCCGTGCGCAAGCCCGGCAAGCTTCCTGGGCTGGTGCTTGGCCTCGACTACGCATTGGAGTACGGCAGCGACCGCCTGGAGATCCAGCACGACGCCCTCGCTGATGGGGCCAAGGTTCTGATCGTGGACGATTTGCTAGCCACCGGCGGCACCGCCCGTGCCTGCGCCCAGCTGGTGGAGCAGGCGGGTGGGGCCCTGGTGGGCTTCGGCTTCGTGGCCGAGCTGGCGGCGCTCCAGGGGCGCTCGCGCCTGCCGGAGCAGCAGCCCGTGGAGTCGTTGATCGTCTACGACTGAGCTTTAGGTCTGGATGTCCTGCCAGGCGAGCACCTGGTCGAGTTGCTCCAGGTTGATCAGCCCGAAGCGCCAGAGCACCACCGGCAGGGGGGCCTGCTCCAGCTGGGCCTGCTTGACCCCGAGGCCCAGGGCGTTGTCGCTCAGCCCCAGTTCCCGGCCCAGGTAACGCACCAGGTCTGATGAGGGGATCGGTTGGGGGGCGGTGCTGATCACCATGGCCGCTTCCGCAGGGTGGGTTGGGGCACTCTTCGTGGTCTCACTCTGACCAGGGGAGCAGGCGACGGCAAGGGCCGAAGGTCATCAGGCCCAACAAGGCGGCCCGCAGGAACCCCCAGCGCCCCAGGGCGGCCAGCGCCAGCTGCCGCAGGGCCCGGGCCGGGGGGAAGCGATTGGAGAACAGGCGCACGAGCAGATCGGTGGCCAGCAGGGTGATCAGCAGATCGCCCCAGCGGCGGAAGGCGTAGGCGGCCCCGAGGCGCCGGGGGGAAAGACGCCCGCGGCTCACCCGCAGCGCCTGGCGCCGCAGCTCGGCCACATCGCGCCAACAGAGGTTGAGCCCCTGGCCGCCCACGGGATGGCAGCGGTGGGCCGTCTCCCCCACCAGCAGGGCGCTGCCGCGATGCAGGCGCCGGGCCAGCTCCAGGGCCACCGGGTAGGCGCGGGGCCGATCGAGCAGCGTGTCCACTTGGATCGTGTTGGGCAGCACCCCGGCGAGGGCCTCAAGGAAGGCCACCGGATCGAGGCTTTCCAGCCGGCGCAGGCGCTCGGCCGGGGCACTCCAGACCAGCTGGAAGGTGTCGCCCCCCAGGGGCAGCACGGCGAAGGGCCCCTCGGGGCGGAACAGCTCCCAGGCCTGGTCGGGGGCGCAGCCCCGCAGGCGCACCTTCACGGTCAGGCAGCCCTGGCGGTAGGGGAGGCTCCAGTGGCCGATGCCCAGGGCGCTGCGGGTGCTGGAGCCGCCGCCGTCGGCCACGACCGTGAGGTCGGGGGGCTCGGGGGCGCCTGTGGAGATCGCCGTGATGTTGCTCCCCAGCTGCAGGTCCACGGCCGGATGGGCGGCCAGGCGCTCAAGCAGCAGGGTCATCAGGGGGCCGTGATCCAGCACCCAGCCCACCGCCTCATCGGGCCGCTGGGAGCGTTGGCGGCCCAGGTCGGCGGTGGAGAAAGGTACCCGCTGCCCCGAGGAAAGGTCGCAGAGTTCCAGCTGGCGGAACGGCACCAGATCGGGGCCGAGGGCCTCCCAGAGCTGGCACTGCTGCAGAAGGTCCTGGCTGGAGTGGTTGAGGGCGTAGGCGCGGCTACGGGCCTTGAGCGGCCCAGTGCCCAGGGGATCGAGCAGCTGAACCCGCCAGCCCGCCTGGGCCAGCACCAGGGCGGCGAGGGCGCCGGTGGGCCCAGCGCCGACCACCCGGGCCAGGGGGGGAGTGGGCATGGAGATCGGTGCTGGCCACTGGAAAAGGGATGGCCAGAAAAATGATGGCCACAAAAAAGCCGCAGCAGGAGTCTGCTGCGGCGTGGAAACCGTCCAGGAAGGGATCAGCCGAGGCCGAGCAGACCGCGGGTGAAGGACTCACCGCCGAGGGCGAATTCAGTGGCCAGCAGGGCGATGAAGCCGAGCATGGCCATGCGGCCGTTGAGCTTCTCAGCACGCTCATGGAAGCCCCAGCCGCTTTCCACCGAGACGACTTCCATCCTGGGCTCGGTGGCGAAGGCGTTGAGGCGGCCGCCGTCTTCGGTGGTGACGGTGGCGCCGCGGATGGTGGCGCGTTGCTCAGCGGTGGGGGCGGCGGAAGCAGTCATGGGCCGATCGGTGTTGGTATGCGCAAATTGTAACGCAATGTTGCGTCAGGTCACAGAGTGTGAAATCCGGCCCGGCTGGCCTCAGCGCAGGCGCCGCAGGCAGATCTCCTCAAACGCCGGCCGCAGCAGGAACGGATACTCCCCCACCCAGAGCTTCAGCTGGGGGATCCAGGCGTCACTGAGGGCGCCGACGCGGGAAAAATCCTTGCGCTCACTCAGCACCAGGCAGCGGATCACCATCCCCCGCCGCAGCACCTTGTGCTTCTTGTCCATCGGGAAGCGCAGCTGGCCCAGGTAGCCGTCCTCGTCTTCCAGCTCCAGGCACAGCCAGGTGCGCCGGTTCTCCACCAGCTCCAGGCGGCCGCGGGCATCGGCTTGCTCGCTGCGCTCCTCCACCCGCTCCTTGGTGAACAGCTCGGCGATCTCGCCTTCGAAGATCGCCGCCGCCGGGTAGCGCCTGAGGGTGGCGTTGCGCTGGCCGGCCTCGAGGATCGGCCCCCAGAAGATGTAGAGGGCGAACACCACGCCGATCACCAGCCAGACGGGGCCGAACTGGCTGCTGAAGGCCAGGGTCTGGCTGATCAGCAGCGAGAGCACACCACCGATCACGGCGATCAGCACCCGTTGCAGCAGCTTGCGCGGGTTGCCGGAGCAGGCATTGAACTGGGGGCCGGTGGCGATCGCGGGGATCAGCCGTTGCAGTTCACCGGGCTTGAGCGGCAGCAGCATCAGAGCAGGCGCTCAAGGCCATAGACGAGGCCGCTCAAGCTGCGCACCCTGCGCACACTGAGCAGCACGCCGGGCATGAAAGCGGACCGCTCGATCGTGTCGTGGCGCAGGGTGTAGGTCTCCCCCGGGGCGCCGAACATCACTTCCTGGTGGGCCACCAGCCCCGGCAGGCGCACGGAGTGCAGCCGCAGTCCGCTGTCGCGCTGGCCGCCGCGGCAGCCGGCGAGGGTTTCGTGCTCCTCCACCTGGGGGGCGTTGAAGGACTTGCCCAGCTCTTCGATCAATTCAGCTGTCTTGAGGCAGGTGCCGCTGGGGGCGTCGGCCTTGCGGTTGTGGTGCAGTTCGGTGAGCTCAGCGAAGTCGTAGAAGCGGGCGGCGGCGGCGGCGGCCTGCTGCAGCAGCACCATGCCGACGGAAAAATTGGGGATCACGGCGGCCCCCACCGAGGCCTTTTCGGCGAAGACGGCCAGCTCGGCCAGCTGCTCAGGGGAGAGGCCCGTGGTGCCGATCACCGGGTGCACCCCGTAGGCGATCGCGGCCCGGGTGTGCTCGTAGACCACCTTCGGGTGGGTGAAATCCACCAGCACGGCGCCGCCACCGGGGCCGGCCTGGCGCACCGCCTGGCTGGCGGCGCAGAGGCTGCCCTCGAGATCGGCCGTGATCGCCACCTCCAGTTCCCCGAGCCCCAGCTCCAGCCCGATGTCGGCCCCCTCCTTGCCGGCGGTGGTGTCGATCGCCCCCACCAGCTCGGTATCGGGTGCGGCGCAGACGGCCTTGATCACTTCGGCGCCCATGCGGCCCAGGGCACCGGCCACCACCACAGGGATCGGGCCGGGGATCGGTGAGGTCATGCCCCAAGGCTGAACTGCGCTGAGCCTATGGCCCCTGGCGGGGGCGCCCGCTGGCCAGGCGAGCTCCGTAAGCTGCTTCACATTGCTCAATCGATCGCCGATGTTCACGCAGGTCCGCTCCGCCTCCCGCCGGGTCAGCCCTGTCGACCTGGGGAACCGTGCCCTGATGCGGGTGGTCTATGTGGTGCTCGAACCCCAGTACCAGAACGCCCTGACCGTGGCGGCCACCAGCCTCAACGAACAGAACAACGCCCTGGCGGTGGATTTGTGCGGCTACCTGATCGAGGAACTTCGTGATCCCCAGAACTACGCCGCCTTCTGCGCCGATCTGGCGGCCGCCGATGTGTTCATCGCCTCGCTGATCTTCATCGAAGACCTGGCCCAGAAGGTGGTGGAGGCGGTGGCGCCCCACCGCGATCGCCTCAAGGCGCTGGTGGTGTTCCCGTCGATGCCGGAGGTGATGCGCCTCAACAAGCTGGGTACGTTCTCGATGGCCCAGCTGGGCCAGAGCAAGAGCGCCATCGCCAGCTTCATGAAAAAGCGGAAGGAGGCCGGCGGCGCCGGTTTCCAGGACGCGATGCTCAAGCTGCTGAACACGCTTCCCACCGTTCTGAAATACCTGCCGGTGGAGAAGGCGCAGGACGCCCGTTCGTTCATGCTCAGTTTTCAGTACTGGCTGGGGGGAACGCCGGACAACCTGCGCAACTTCCTGTTGATGCTGGCCGATAAGTACGTCTTCCCCAAGGGAGAGGAGGGCCGCCCCGAGCTGGCGGTGGTCGATCCGGTGGTGTTCCCCGATCTGGGCATCTGGCACCCCCTGGCGCCGGGGATGTTCGAAGACCTCAAGGACTACCTCAACTGGACCGCCAGCCGCCGCGATCTCAGTGAGAGCGCCCGCTCGGGCCCGGTGATCGGTCTGGTGCTGCAGCGCAGCCACATCGTCACGGGCGATGACGCCCACTACGTGGCCGTGATCCAGGAGCTCGAATACCGCGGCGCCACCGTGATCCCGGTGTTCTGCGGCGGCCTCGATTTCAGCAAACCGGTGGCTGCCTTCTTCTACGACCCGCTGGATGCGGAGCGGGCGATCGTCGATGGGGCCGTCAGCCTCACCGGCTTTGCCCTGGTGGGCGGCCCGGCCCGCCAGGACCACCCCAAGGCGGTCGAAGCGCTCAAGCGGCTCAACCGGCCCTACATGGTGGCGCTGCCGCTGGTGTTCCAGACCACCCAGGAATGGGAGGAGAGCGATCTGGGTCTGCACCCGGTGCAGGTGGCGCTGCAGATCGCCATACCCGAACTCGATGGTGCGATCGAGCCGATCGTGCTGTCCGGGCGCGATGACGCCACCGGCATGGCCCACACCCTCCAGGACCGCGTCGACGCCATCGCCGAGCGCTCGATCCGCTGGGCCCAGCTGCGGCGCAAACCCCGCCACGAGAAGAAGCTGGCGATCACCGTGTTCAGCTTCCCCCCCGACAAGGGGAACGTGGGTACGGCGGCCTACCTCGATGTGTTCGGCTCGATCCACCGGGTGCTCGAGGAGATGAAGGCCAAGGGCTACGACGTGCAGGATCTGCCCCGCGACAGCAAGGCGCTGATGGAGTTGGTGATCAACGACCCCGAGGCCCTTGTGGGGGCGCCGGAGCTGGCGATCGCCCACCGCATGAGCGTGGCCGAGTACGAACGGCTCACCCCCTACTCCGAGCGCCTGGAGGAGAACTGGGGCAAGCCCCCCGGCAACCTGAACAGCGATGGCACCAACCTTTTGATCTACGGCCGCCACTTCGGCAACGTCTTCATCGGCGTCCAGCCCACCTTCGGCTACGAGGGCGATCCGATGCGCCTGCTCTACTCGCGCAGTGCCAGCCCCCACCACGGTTTCGCCGCCTACTACACCTATCTCGAGAAGATCTGGAAGGCCGATGCGGTGCTGCATTTCGGCACCCACGGCTCGCTGGAGTTCATGCCAGGCAAGCAGATGGGCATGAGCGACACCTGCTATCCCGATTCCTTGATCGGCGCCCTGCCGAACCTCTACTACTACGCCGCCAACAACCCGTCGGAGGCCACGATCGCCAAGCGCCGGGGTTATGCGGCAACCATCAGCTACCTCACCCCGCCGGCTGAAAACGCCGGCCTCTACAAGGGGCTCAAGGAGCTGGGCGAACTGGTGGGCTCCTACCAGCAGCTGCGCGAGAGCAGCCGGGGTGTGCAGATCGTCAACGCGATGGTGGAGACGGCGCGCCAGTGCAACCTCGATAAGGATGTGAAGCTGCCCGAGCAGGACGCCGCCGAGCTGAGCCGCGAGCAGCGCGATGACGTGGTCGGGGCGCTCTACCGCCAGCTGATGGAGATCGAGAGCCGGCTGCTGCCCTGCGGCCTGCACACGATCGGCAAGCCCCCCACCGCCGAGGAGGCGATCGCCACCCTGGTGAGCATCGCCGCCCTCGAGCGCGAGGAGGAGGGCTACCGCAGCCTGCCGGCTCTGCTGGCCGAGAGCATCGGCCGCACGATCGACGAGGTGTACCGCGGCAACGATGCCGGGGTGCTGGTTGATGTGGAGCTGAACCAACGGATCACCGAGGCCTGCCGCAAGGCGGTGGCCTCGATGGTGCGCGCGGTCACCGGCAGCGACGGCCGGGTGGATCTCAAGGGCCGCTTCGGCTGGTTCTTCGCCCTGCTGGAGCGATTTGGCTATGAGCGACCCAGCCCGTGGCTGAGCTCCTGCCGTGGCTCAGGCTTTGCGGCCGTCGAGCCCGCCGAACTCGACAAGCTGTTTGGCTATCTGCGCTTCTGCCTCGAGCAGATCTGCGCCGACAAGGAGATGGAGAGCCTGCTGCGGGCCCTCGATGGCGAATACGTGATCCCCGGCCCCGGTGGTGATCCGATCCGCAACCCGGGTGTGCTGCCCAGCGGCAAGAACATCCACGCCCTCGATCCCCAGTCGATTCCCACCCGCGCGGCGATCGCTGCGGCGAAGGTGGTGGTGGACCGGCTGATCGAGCGCCAGAAAGCGGAGCAGGGCGCCTGGCCGGAAACGATCGCCTGCGTGCTCTGGGGCACCGACAACATCAAGACCTACGGCGAATCGCTCGCCCAGATCCTCTGGTTCATCGGCGTCAAGCCGGTGGCCGATTCGCTCGGGCGGGTGAACAAGCTGGAGCTGCTCTCCTTGGAGGAACTCGGCCGCCCGCGCATCGATGTGGTGGTGAACTGCTCGGGGGTGTTCCGCGATCTGTTCATCAACCAGATGGGCCTGATTGATCAGGGCGTGAAGATGGCGGCGGAGGCCGATGAGCCGCTGGATATGAACTTTGTGCGCAAGCACAGCCAGGAGCAGGCGGCGGCCCAGGGAATCTCGATTCGGGAGGCGGCCACGCGGGTGTTCTCCAATGCCAGCGGCAGCTACAGCTCGAATGTGAACCTGGCGGTGGAGAACAGCACCTGGGAAGAAGAGGGCGAGTTGCAGGAGATGTATCTGAGCCGCAAAACCTTCGCCTTCAATGCCGACAACCCCGGTGAGATGAACCAGAACCGTGAGGTGTTCGAGGCGGCGATGAAGACCGCCGATGTGACCTTCCAGAACCTGGATTCAGCCGAGATCTCACTCACCGATGTGAGCCATTACTTCGATTCCGATCCCACCAAGCTGATTGCGGGCCTGCGTGATGACGGCAAGGCGCCGGCGAGTTACATCGCCGACACCACCACCGCCAATGCCCAGGTACGTTCCTTGAGCGAAACGATCCGCCTGGATTCGCGCACCAAGCTGCTCAACCCCAAGTGGTACGAGGGCATGCTCAATTCCGGCTACGAAGGCGTGCGTGAGGTGGCCAAGCGGCTCAACTTCACCCTGGGCTGGAGCGCCACCAGCGGCGCTGTGGATAACTTCGTGTATGAGGAGGCCAACGAGACCTTCATCAACGATTCGGAGATGCGAAAGCGGCTGATGGAACTCAACCCCCACAGCTTCCGCCGCATCGTTGGCACCCTTTTGGAGGTGAACGGCCGCGGCTACTGGGAAACCAGCGATGAGAATATCGCGCAGTTGCAGGAGATCTACCAGGAGATTGAAGACCGCATCGAAGGGGTGAGCTGATGGGGTGGCCTAAGGCCCTGATGATTGGGGGATGTTCGGAGACGTGTCGCTAGTTGGGAGCGTTGACTCCTCTCAGTCCCGGAGTAGGGACGCTGGCCACTCATTTCTTGCCGTAGGTGGCATCGTGATCGGGCGCGATGGTGAGCATGCGGATGAAGGCACCGTCACGATGGGCTGTGGCGCGACGAGACCGGCTGATGCGGAGTGAATACACGGCATCGATACCCTTGGGCGGCTTAATGCTTGTGATTTTCTCCCACTTGAGCCCAGGGTCGCGGTAGAGCTGATTCCAGGTCAGTTGGCGAATCTTGTTGAGCGTGTCGAGTGCTGCGTTGCGTTCGATTTTTTGCAGTGTCAGCAGGTGCTCCTGGAAGACGGGATTGTTGAGGTCCAGCTTCACCGTTGCGTCATCGCTTGGCATGGCCGAGGCGGTTCAGCGTGTGATCCAGATCAGAGTCGTTGGGCGCATGGTTGATCGACCACGCCATCGCGGCGTCCAGATCGGCAGCGGCCTTCGATTCGTGCAGCCAGAGCTCGTTGTCGGGAATCACGGTGGCGGAGCGCACGATCCACACCCCAGGCTCACGCTCTTCCACCAGGACCGGCCGGCCGGCGTATTGCTTGCCGAGGGAAATCTGACCATTGGCGCCCACCAGCTTGACCGCAGGGGCACGGGTTGCACGGGTCATGACGACGCGCCTTGATGGGTCTGCACGAAATTTTAGCTTTAGTGCGGCACGCAATCCAAGGTCTTCGACGGGAAGCAGCTTCGGCGGGCTCAACGCCCAAAGCCAGTTGGTGGGGCGGGGCCTCACAGCCGCCGCAGGATCAACCGCCTGGGCCCGGCCTGCCCCAGGCACTCCAGCTGCCCTGCTATCACGACTGGTGCAGCAGTCCCATTTCCGTTGGTCTTACTGGGTTTTTCAGCGAACTCTTAGGGTCCCTCCACTGGATCAACAGCCCGCCCGCCCATGACCCTGGAGCTCAGCACCCTGACCACCGTGCTGGTGGATGTGGCCCTGATCATGGTGGTCTCGAAGCTGCTGGGGGCTTTGTTGGCTCGGTTTCAGCAGCCGGCGGTGATCGGTGAAATCCTCGGAGGGATCGCGCTGGGCCCCTCGCTGCTGGGGGCGCTAGCGCCGCAGCTGCAGGCGAACCTGTTCGCTCCGGCGGCGCTGGCGCAGTTGCAGGTGCTCTCGCAGCTGGGGCTGATCCTGTTCATGTTCTTGATCGGATTGGAGGTGAGCCCGGAGCAGCTCAAGGGCCGGGTGCCCTTGGCCACGCGCATCTCCCTGGCGGGCGTGGCCTTGCCGCTGGCGATGGGCATCGGCCTGGGGCTGGGCCTGGAGACCTGGGCCCCGCAGTTGCTGCCGGGGGATTTCCGGCTGAGCGGGTTGCTGTTCCTGGGCACGGCGATGGCGATCACGGCCTTCCCGGTGCTCTCGCGCATCCTCAAGGAACGTGGCCTGCTGGCGCAGCCCCTGGGGCAGCTGGTGATCACCTGCGCCGCCATCGATGACGTGCTCGGTTGGACCCTGCTGGCGGCGGTGGTCTCCTTCAGCCGCTCGGGATCGCTGGCCGGGGCGTTGCCGGCCCTGGGGGGCACGGCCCTCTGGGCCCTGGTGTTGCTGGTGGGCCTGAGGCCGCTGATGGGCCGGCTGGCCCGGCAGTACCGGCGCGCCCATGAACTCACTCCGCTGCTGCTGGCGCTGGTGTTCGCCGGGGCGATTCTCTCGGGCGTGGTGACCGAACTCACGGGCGTGCACGTGATCTTCGGGGCGTTTCTGTTTGGTCTGGCGTTACCCCGTTATGGGCCGCTGCGGCATTGGCTGGAGCTGCGCACCGAGCAGCTGGTGCTGACGCTCCTGCTGCCGATCTTCTTTGCGGTGAGCGGCCTGAGCACGCGCATCGGCAGCCTCAACAGCGCCGGGGCCTGGCTGACGCTGGCGGCGGTGCTGGCGGTGGCGATCGGAGGGAAGTATCTGGGCTGCTGGGGTGTGGCCCGAGCCGGCGGGCTGCCCGCGAAGGAGGCCCAGGCGGTGGGCTGGCTGATGAACACCCGCGGCCTCACCGAACTGGTGATCCTCAACGTGGGCCTGAGCCTGGGGGTGATCAGCACCGAGCTGTTCACGATGATGGTGCTGATGGCCCTGATCACCACGGCGATGGCGGCGCCGCTGCTGCAACGGTTGGGTTATGGGGTGGGGGGCTGATCGGAGTTGATCACATAGCGCCCAGCGGCGAGATCGGCGCGGGTTTCTTCCAGCGCCTGCAGGAGGTCGTCGCTCAATTGATCGTCTGAGTCTGCTGAATTGTAGAAAAAGGGTTTCATATCAGGATTCGCACCACTTCTGATGGCTTGAGAACAGGAAGTCGGCCCAAGATTCAGCTCGCGATGTGTATCTGTTGAAGCCCGACGAAATCACCTTCTAGCTGTGGTTGTCCGTCTTCCAGAAGCATTCCAATCACCTCCTCAAGATTGGTTTGCAATTCATCAAGGCTTGCCGCCTGGCTATGGGCTCCCGGAAAGCCGGGCACGTAGCCGACCAGCAGCCCGGTCGTGGGGCAGCGTTCGACGACAGCGGAGTAGGTGGTCATGGGCTTGGTGGTGTTGTCACCATTCTGCTACGGGTTCTGGGTCACCTGAACGGGCCAGCGATCGGCTTGCCCCGATGGGCCGACAGTCGTCAGGGCTTGCGAAGCGTGAGCAGGGCGGTGTTGGGTTCGCTGATGAAGGCCTCGATGGCGTTGATGTGGGTCAACAGGATCCGCAGGATCACCGCGGAGCTGGAGTTGCCGACCACCAGCCAGATCACCTGCGGTGGCGCCCCGCGCAGCAGGCTCAAGCTGCGAACATCATTTTATCTATGCACATGCTTGCTGCCCGGGGACTGCGTTGCGAGTGGTCTGACAAGCCGAGGGCTGAGATTTTCATCCAACAGCAAACGGCCGGCCATGGCACTGCTCAGGCCACGGTGAGTTCGCTGAGCCGCTTCTCGCGTTCGGCGGCGTAGCGCAACACGGCCTGGATGTGTTCAGGCTGCAGATCGGGGAAATCAGCCAGGATTTCCTCTTGGCTCATGCCTCTGGCGAGGTACGCGAGCACATCCGATACGGTGATGCGCGTTCCGGCCATGCACGGCTTACCGCTGCGTACGCCTGGTGTGCAGGTGATCAGGGGTGGAGAAGGTGACGTCATGAGGTGTGAGCGGGGGTGCAGGAAATTTTCCCATTCTGACGTGGGCCATCAAGGGGTCGTCGTCGGATACCTGGCGGCCAAGGGGTGTGCTCTGAGCGGTTGGAGGGCTGCCAACAAAGCAGTCGTAGGCGATGGGCTCTCTGATGAACACCCGCGGCCTCACCTAACGGGTAAATCTGAATCTGGTTCAGGCCCATCCTTCAAAGTAGGTATTGGGCAAGCTATTACGTAAGTTCGATTTTGAGAGTTTTACCTACAGCTGTTGCTGCCCTCCCGAGCGTCGAGAGAGTGACCGAGCGATTCGAGGGATCAAGGAGACGATCCACTACCGGTCTGCTCGTCTTCATACGCTGCGCCAACTGAGTTTTCGTTAGCTGTGCGCGCCTCATCTCCTGAGCGATCTGAAAGGCGACGACACGCTTTGCGGCAACGGCCTCTGCATCATCCAGGAGACGCTCGTCGCGGAGGAAATCATTAAAGTCGCTGCCAAGATGTTGCTCGTCCATCATTTTGATCCAAGTAGTGTGGCAAGACGTGCTTTCGCGGTTTTGAGTTCCGCCGTCGGCATCTTGGCCGACTTTTTTACAAAGCCGTGAAGGAGGATCATGGCGTCATCTTCAACAGTGAAAATTACACGCGCGATACCTTTGTCGATATCCGACCTTACCTCCAAAAGACCGGGCTCTAGCTTGCATCAACGGCATACCCAAGGGCCTTGCGATCCTCACGCTTTTGGTCCAGTAACCACTCTCTCACCGGTTCTCTCCCTGACTGAGAATGAAAGAAGAGGACCCGCAGGATGGGGGGTTTGCCCACGACGGTAGGAGCCTGTATGGCGAAATTGTACCAAAAATGATGCAGTTAGCAACGAGGCCGCTGAGCCAAACAAAAGGCCCGAGCGGCTCGGGCGGTTGTGGTGTAGCCGAACACCCTCCGCCTCAGCGAACTGGTGATCCTGAATTTGCTTCAGGCGCAGGCAAGCGGGAAGGGTTTGATTGCTGAGAGTTGGTCGGCGAGCAGCCGGGACTGAACTTTCAAGTCAAAGGAGACTTGGAGCCGAAGCCAGTAGCCCTCACTCAGCCCAAAGAACCGAGAGAGGCGCAGATTCTGTTACGAGGCACGCCAATCGCTTTGGCGAGGGCATTGGCGCTGAGCCCCATGGGCACAAGGAACTCCTCTTGTAGGATTTGACTGGGGGGATGGGGGTGCAGAAGCTGTGCCATAGGACCTCGAGTGTTAGGTGTTCAGTGATAATCAACGATTTCAACATCGCTAGCCTCGTCAGCTGACCAGACAAAGCAAAGGCGGAATTGGTCATTGATGCGGATCTTATACGGAGCCTAATGAGGCAATGGCTTGTCCATTAGATTGGCCTTGACCTGAGTTTTGCGACTGTCCAATTTTACGCTATTGTTTATAGATGCCAGTTATCAGCCGCTTCCTTGGGATCGCAATAGCTATCCTTTATCGAGATCACGATCCACCACATTTCCATGCAATCTATGGCGAGTATGAGATCACGGTCAACATTGCTGATGGCGTTGTCACCGGTCAATTTCCAAGGAGAGCTCTTTCTCACGTGTTGGAGTGGTACCAGCAGCATCGCGATGAGTTGATGCTTGACTGGGATCGAGCGCGTCGCCACGAGGCGCTATCGCCGATTTCACCTCTTGAGTAGTTCCTTATTTTGTATCCATCATGCTTCACGTCACATCTGCTCAAGTCATTGCTGGGCATCGCCTATTGCTTCATTTCGACGACGGGACCCATGGAGAGGTTGACATGGCTGAGCAGCTGACAGGTCCAATCTTTGAAGAGCTTCTTGATCCCGATCAATTCAAAGAAGCCTATCTCGATCCTGAGCTGCGAACAGTCTGCTGGCCCAATGGTGCCGACTTCGCACCAGAGTTTCTCAAGGGCTTGGTCTTGCAAAAGCAGCCCGCCTAACAACAAGATCCAGCAACAGCATGATGGCGGATACTCTTCGTATAGCCGCCATCGGGCCATGGGAACACGGGTGCAGAAGTGGGCAAACAGCCTTGGTGTGCGGATCCCACGCGCCCTTGCCGAAGAGGTCGGAGTCGTTCCTGGCTCAGAAGTCAGTCTGAATGTTGTTGAGGGTGAGCTGATCATGAAGCCGACATTTCCTGTTCGGTTCAAGCTGGAAGATCTGCTCTCAGGCATCACTCCTGACAACCTTCATTCAGCCGTGGACAATGAAGAGGCCGTTGGCGTGGAGTTCTTCTGATGCCGGCCGCCTATGTCTTCGATCGTGGACCCGCACATCAGCAGGCCAAGCAAAAGCTCCCATCTTCGCACCATCTTCTGTCTGAATGGTGCCGATTTCGCGCCGGAGTTTCGGAAGCGCTTGATCGTGTAAAAGCAGCCATCGACGCTGCCGCAATGGTTGGGCTATGGGGCGACGGCGCGTAAGTCAGCCTCTGTAGATCGCATCATGATCGCCGATGTCGATGAGAATCAATTGATTCCCTTCGATTAAGAATTCAAGGGTGATCCGGTAGCTCATGTTCATCGAAACGGAATGAAGGCCCTTGTGCTTGCCTTGGAGTGGATGCAGGCGCAGGGAGGGGTGATAAGGGTTGGCCTCAAGTAGGAGCAGGATTTTCAGGTAAAGCTTTGATTGTTCCGGATGCTGTTTGAGGAACTTTTTTGCCTTTTTTGAAAAGTGGCCGGTAACGACGAGCGTCCAATTCACAGATCATCGGATTCCATTTGCTCCAATCGCTTGAGATGGTCTTCAGCGGACTCCACCACGAAGCGACCGGCGGCGAGATCGGCGCGGGTTTCGATCAGCGCCACTTCGAGTTCACATTCCCGCAGGTGTTGGTAGTGCTCGGCGTCCATCAAGACGTAGCGAAGCTGCCCGCGGACGCTCACTCCCACCTCAGGGCCCTGCTGAAGGGCCTCAGCGATGGCTCCAACCCCACGCATTTTGAGCTCATTGGCTGAAATCGACTGCATCACCACACCTTTAATCGTACGATTCATAATACCAAGAAAAGCCCTGAGCGGGTTGGATGCCAGCCAATGAGACCCCAGGCGATGGGCTCTCTGATGAACATCCGCGGCCTCAGCGAACTGGTGATCCTGAATTTGCTTCAGGAACAGGCCAGCTGGAAGGGTTTGATCGCTTTGAGTTGGTCGGCGAGCAGCCGGGACTGAACCTTCAAGTCAAAGGAAACCTGGAGCCTAAGCCAGTAGCCCTCACTCAGCCCAAAGAACCGAGAGAGGCGCAGATCCGTGTCTGCGGTGATGGCTCGATCACCCTTGAGGATCAGCGAGATTCTGTTACGAGGTACGCCAATCGCCTTGGCGAGGGCATTGGCGCTGAGCCCCATGGGCACAAGGAACTCCTCTTGCAGGATTTCACCGGGGGGGATGGGGGACAAAAGCTGGGCCATGGGGCCTCGAGTGTTCGGTGTTCAGTGGTTGTCGTTACGTAGATCCTGAACTGGCTTTTGCGGTCTCCAGAGAGGCGCTCGAGGCGGTTGCGCGGAAGGACTTGATCCCATTTCAGATGTTACTCGGCTCGTAGCACTTGAGTCGTAGGTTCGCTGTCGATTGAGGCCCGCATCAGCAAGCCAAACAAAAGCCCCGAGCGGCGAACCGTTCGGGGAAAGGGGCAACATCGGGCCGCCAATGCGGCAGTTGCGATCACACGTGGGCGGAGTAGTCGTCCATGTGGACGTCGTGGATGGTGTGGGTGTCGTAGAGGTCGTGGAAGTGGTTGTCGAGGGCGGCGATGACGTCGCTGCCGTCGGCATGGCCGGCCGCATCGTGTTCGATGGCGGTGGGATCCACCAGGCCATGGTCCTGGAGATCCTGGGCGATGTGGTCGATCACCTGCTGGTGAATGTCGTGGTACTGGTCGGCGGTGATGCCGTGATCGGTGATGAAGGAGCTGACCGCCACATCGAGCTCATAGACCACATCGTTGTGGGTGAGGATCGTGCCATCGGTGTCGTTGGCGTGGAGGTTGGTGAGGAAGGTGTCGACCAGATCTTGAACATGGGTGGCGGGCAAGGCGGCGATCGCCGCATCGAGCGCATGCTCGGTGGTGGTGGTGGTGCTTTCGGTCGTGCTGGCCGTCACGGTGGTGGCGTCGGGCACGGCTGTTGCATCGGACACAACTGTTGCGTCTGGAATCAATGCGCTGTGATCGGCGCTGGTGTCGGCCGTTGCCAGCGATGCCGTGAAGGTCACATCCTGGGCGAGGCCCGTGGTGCCATCGGCATAGGAGTAGGTGGTGCTGCCGTGAACCAGCACATCGCCACCGGCGGCCGAAGCCACATGAGCATCACTGGTGAGGTCGATGCTGGTGATGCCGGCCTCGGGGAGGGTGTGGAATTCACCCGCATCGGTGACACCATCAGCGTTCTTGTCGACCCAGATGCCGAAGTCGGCGAACTTGGCATCGT